>JBOGLD010000242.1:0-6536 GCA_050745885.1 Terriglobales bacterium | reverse complement strand
CGCCCGACTTTTCTTTGCCCGACCTGGCTGGGCATAGTCACGCCCTGGCCTCATTTCGCGGCCAGCCCTTGCTCCTGAATTTTTCGACCACCGCTTCACCTGCCTGCCAGGATGAATTGAAGGCTCTCAACCAGGCGCACAGACGTTGGGCGGGCCAGGGGCTCCAACTGCTCACAGTCAATGTCGACGACCCCGCCGATCCCGAAAGGTTACGAGGCCAGGCGCGTGTGCTCTCGTTCCCCGTCCTTCTCGCCTCGGGAGATGTGGCCGCCATTTATAACCTTCTTTACCGTTACCTGTTTGACCGTCACCGTGATCTGGGCTTTCCCACCTCATTCCTGATCGATGCCAAGGGTGACATCGTCAAACTCTATCAGGGGCCGATCGATCCGGCGCACGTCGAGGAGGATTATCGCAATATTCCGCAAACTGACAGACAGCGGTTGGCATTGTCGCTTCCTTTTTCCGGCCTGAGCAACGGCCTGGAATTTCGGCGGAATTACTACGGCTATGGCTCGATTTACTTCCAACGTGGATACTACGATCAATCCGAAGCCTGGTTTCTGCTGGCCTTGAAGGATGATCCATCGAATGCGGAAGCGCTGTACGGCCTGGGCAGCGTCTACCTGAACCAAGGAAGGAACAGCGAAGCGAGAGCAAGCTTTGAACGCACGGTAAAGCTCAAGACCAACTATCCAATTACTCTGACCGACGCCTGGAACAACCTTGGCCTTCTGGCGGCACGTGAGGGGAAAATGCCTGAGGCAATATCGTATTTTCAGGAAGCGCTCCGGCTGGATCCAGCGCACATCGTGGCTCTCGACAATCTGGGAACTGCATATCGGCATTTGCAAAATTGGGATGAGGCTCGCAAAACCTTTGAGCACGCCTTGATATTGAAGCCCGATGATGCGGATGCAAATTACAATCTGGGTATGGTCTTCGCCCAAACCGCGGACAACGAGCGGGCGTACGAGTATCTGCGGAAGGCGCTGCAGTCCCGTCCGGATTACCCGGAAGCTCTGAACAATCTCGGCATTCTTTATCTGCGCACGCAACGGCCAGATGACGCGGTGGCAAGTTTCGAGCAGTGCATCCGCGTAGCACCCGCCTTCAGCCGGTGCTACCTGGATCTGGCGCAGGTGTACGCGCTGCAGGACAAGCCGGAAAAGGCGCGAACCGTTCTACTGCAACTTCTCAAGCAAGATCCCCACAATGCCCCGGCTCAAAAAGCCCTTGAGCAGCTTCCGCGTTGACCTCGGCCCCCATGCAACATCCTGCTTGAGGCCGCAGAAAAAAGGTTACTTTTCGTCACACGAAGGTGTGCGAAGCAATGCCGATGCCGTCACGGCAGGGCGAAAGCTACGTAGACTCCACCGGACGGGGACTTGGGGTCCTTACCCCCTCCTGCGGCGATCACAACAAACTGGCGGCCATTAATCTCATAGGTGACGGGCGTCGCGTTGCCGGAGAAAGGCAGCGTCGCCTCCCAGAGCAACTCTCCGGTCGATTTATCGAAGGCCCTGAACTTCTTGTCGAAGTTGGTTGCGCCAATGAACAGGAGTCCACCGGCCGTCACGATAGGCCCGCCGTAGTTCTCGGTTCCGGTGTTGTTCTGTCCTCTGGCAGCGAGCTCGGGATATTCGCCCAGGGGAATCTTCCAGGCATATTCGCCGGTGTTGAGATTAATCGCGTTCAAGGTACCCCAGGGAGGGAGCACCGCGGGATATCCGTCTGGGTCCAAGAACTTGTGATATCCGGTGAAGCGATACTTCATCGATGCCGGCGGTGGCTCACCGTTCTGCAATTCCTTGCTTTCGCCGCTCATGAGGAACGTGATCAGAGCGAACATCTGATCGTCCGACAGGCTGGGGAAGCCGGGCATTCTCCCCTTTCCACTCTTGATCGTAGCCGTAATCTGCTGCGGAGCCAGGCGATCTCCTACGCCTACGAGCGAAGGTATCGCCGGTGGCGAGCCGGTCATCTTTTCTCCGTGGCATACACCGCACTGACTCAGGTAAATGCCCCGGGCGCTATTCTCCCCGGTGTTTGGTACCAGGGCCCCGGTCCAGGCCACGTCGTTCGCATTCACGTAAATGAGTCCGGTCTCCGGATCGACGGCCGCGCCACCCCACTCCGCCCCGCCATCGAAGCCGGGGAAAACCACCGTATCGGTTCCCACGCTAAACGGGACGAATTGTCCCTCACTTCGGAATTTGCGAAACTTTTCCAGCGCCCACTGGTGGACTTCGGGGGTTCGGTTGGTGAGAAGGTCCTCGCTGAGGAGTTGGCGAGCGTAAGGCGCGGGGCGCGTGGGAAGAGGTTGTTCGGAGGCGGTCACTTCTCCGGGCACGGTACTGGCTGGATATTTGTGATATTCGATGGGAAAAAGGGGCGTTCCATTCGTACGATCGAACAGGTACACAAACCCCTGTTTCGTAGTCTGTGCGACCGCGTCCACTGGTTTCCCGCCGCGCTGCACGGTGAGGAGAACGGGAGCCGCGGGAAAATCGCGATCCCAAATGTCGTGCCGGACCGCCTGATAATCCCAGATTCTTTCACCCGTCCCGGCATTCAGCGCGATCAGGCAATCCGCAAACAGGTCATCGCCAACCCGGTCCGCACCGTAAAAATCAAACACGGGGGAACCGGTAGGAACGTATACGATTCCACGTTTGACATCAATCGACATGCCGGCCCAATTGTTGGCCGCGCCGGCGGTCTTCCACGCATCCTTGGGCCAGGTGTCGTATCCCGTCTCACCCGGCCGAGGGATGGTATGAAAGGACCAGCGCAACTTTCCGGTGCGCACGTCAAATGCCCGCACGTCGCCGGGCGGCGATGGCGGAGTCTCGGGGTTCCTGCCACCAACGATCAGCAAGTCCTTGTAAATGGCCGCCGGACTGGTCAGGTAAACAGACTGCGAAGCGGCGGGCTCGCGGCCGAGATTCTCCCGCAGGTCGATGCGGCCCTGGTTTCCAAAGCTTGCAATGGGCTGGCCGGTGACCGCATCCAGGGCATAAACAAAGTTCATGATTCCGACGAGGATGCGCCTGTCCTTGCCATCGGTCCAATATGCCAGTCCGCGGTCCGGCTGGGTTCCTTTTACGCCGGCATCAAACTTCCAGAACAGGTGGCCGGTGGCGGCATCGAGAGCGAAGATTTTCTGGGTCGGCGTGATCCCATAAAGTACACCCTCGGCCACAATCGGGCTGGTCTGCAATCCGCCTTCTTCGTGGGAATCAAAGGTCCAGGCCATCACCAGCCGGCTTACGTTATGGCGATTGATCTGCGCCAGGGAAGAATAGTGGTTGTTCTCCGCATCTCCACCCCAAACCGCCCAGTCGTGCTGCTCTCGCGCCTTATCCCGCTTCACCCGTGCGGTTCCGGCCACCGATGTCGATTCGGGAACGGTCGTCGTGGCCGGCGTCTCTTGAGGAAGCCGCTGGAGGTTGGGGCGCTTGCGAGCTAGCGCCGGCGCAACGCACACGCAGGCAAGCGCGCCGGCAATTACGAACCCGGCAATTCCGCCCCGAACAGCCGATCCTGGCACAATCAATCTGCGGCCTCCATTGGACTCACGAGCATTCTCGCCCAATCTCGAATGTGCTCCGAGTTTACACCGCGCCACAAAGTCGACGGTCGACGTACAAATTTCAGGCGGTTGTGCCGGAGGTTCGCTTTTGGCCCTTGGCCTGATTGTAGGTGTTCGAAACGAAATGGTCAGGGAGAGCGGTTTGTTCCGAACCTGTATTCTTAGCGGCCCCGTGGAGGGCGGAAACAGCTAGCTATGGGCATCCAGGGCGAGGTTAAGCTCAAGCACGTTCACCCGTGGTTCTCCGAGGAATCCGAACTGCCGGGGTTGGATGTGGACGCGGACGAGCGCCATCACTTCATCTCGACTCATGTGGCGCTCGCGGGCGATCCGCGGTACCTGAAAGTATGCGGCAGCCGGCGTGATATCAGGATCAAGTCCGGAGGCGGAGGTCGTAACCAGGTCGATGGGCACCGGCACGCTTGGGTTCTCCGCTTGAAGCATGGCCGCGTCCTTCTTCACCCTGTCGATCAACTTTTGGTTGGTCGGCGCAAGATTGGTCCCAGCTGAATTCGCGGCGTCGTAGCCGCTTCCTGCCGCCGACGGACGCGAATGAAAGTACCCTGGCCCGGTGAAAGGCTGGCCGATAATTCGCGAACCGATGACCTGCCCACTGCGAACCACGAGTTGTCCGTCCGCCTTATCGGGAAACAGAACTTGCGAAATAGCGGTCATCAGCAATGGATAGATGAGGCCGAGCAAGAGGGTCGTAACGAGTGTCATCAAAATCGAAATAATGAGATTCTTTTTCATAATTCTTCAAGCCAGGCGGGCGGCGGTGATCAGCAGGTCAATGAGCTTGATCCCGACGAAGGGCACCGCGATACCTCCCAAGCCGTAGATCAGCAGATTACGCCGGAGGAGCGCGGCCGCACCCATCGGGCGATACTTGATTCCGCGAAGCGCCAGTGGAACCAGGGCGATAATGACCACCGCGTTAAAAATGACCGCCGACAGCACTGCCGACTGCGGTGTTCTCAGGTGCATGATATTCAGGACGTTCAGCACCGGGAATGTGGCTGCGAACATGGCTGGAATGATCGCGAAGTACTTGGCAACGTCGTTGGCGATCGAGAACGTTGTGAGCGCACCGCGCGTCATCAACAGTTGCTTGCCGATCCCCACCACTTCGATCAGTTTGGTGGGATTGGAATCCAGGTCCACCATGTTGCCGGCCTCTTTGGCGGCCTGGGTCCCGCTGTTCATGGCAACGCCGACATCGGCCTGCGCCAGTGCGGGTGCATCGTTCGTGCCATCCCCCGTCATCGCGACCAGCTTGCCCTCGGCTTGCTCACGGCGTATCAAGTCCATTTTGTCTTTCGGAGTCGCCTGGGCGAGAAAGTCATCGACTCCTGCTTCGCGTGCGATGGCGGCGGCGGTGAGCGGATTGTCGCCCGTGATCATCACCGTGCGGATGCCCATGGCGCGAAGCTGGTCGAAGCGTTCCCGCATCCCGCCCTTTACGATGTCCTTGAGCTCGATCACGCCCAGCGCGCCGCGCTGACGCTCTGCCACCACCAACGGCGTTCCTCCGGAGCGGGCAACCTGCTCGACGCTCGCCCGTACCTCGTCCGGCAAAGAGGCGCCGTTTTCGCGCAAGTAGCACCCGATCGCATCCGCCGCGCCCTTGCGGATCTCGAACCCATTCAGGTTAACGCCCGACATCCTGGTCTGGGCGGAGAACGGAATAAACTTCGCCTGGTGCGAAGCAAAGTCGCGTCCACGCAGCCCATACTTCTCCTTTGCCAGCACGACGACCGAGCGGCCTTCCGGAGTTTCGTCGGCCAGAGACGAAAGCTGCGCGGCATCGGCGAGTTCCGTCTCCTTGACGCCTGGCGCGGGCAGGAATCGCGAAGCTTGCCGATTGCCGAGAGTGATCGTGCCAGTCTTGTCCAGTAGCAGCGTGTTGACGTCTCCTGCCGCCTCGACCGCCCGCCCAGACATCGCAAGCACGTTGTGCTGAACCAGGCGGTCCATACCTGCAATACCAATCGCGGAGAGTAGCCCTCCGATGGTGGTCGGAATCAGGCAGACGAGTAACGACACCAGGACAAATACGGTTTGCGGCGATCCAGAATAGATCGCGAATGGCTGCAGTGTGACCACCGCCAGCAGGAAGAGGATTGTCAATCCAGCGAGCAGGATGTTGAGCGCGATTTCGTTGGGAGTCTTCTGGCGCTCCGCGCCCTCCACCAGCGCAATCATGCGGTCGAGAAAGGTCTCGCCGGGGTTAGAAGTAATTTTCACCTTGATCTGATCCGACAGCACCCGCGTGCCACCGGTAACTGCCGAGCGATCACCGCCAGACTCCCGAATCACCGGAGCGGACTCCCCGGTGATGGCTGACTCGTCTACGGATGCGACGCCCTCGATGATTTCGCCGTCTCCGGGAATGAATCCTCCGGCAGCGACGAGCACGATATCGCCGGTATGGAGTTGTGAACTCGGGACCTTGTCAATGGAACCGTTGGCGCAAACACGATGGCCAATCGTTTCTGACCGGGTCTTCCGCAGGGTGTCGGCCTGTGCTTTGCCCCGGCCCTCCGCCATGGCTTCCGCGAAGTTGGCAAATACCACGGTGAACCACAACCACAGAGTGATCTGCAGATTGAAGCCAAATGACTGGTGTGGGTTCCGAATCAGCAGGATAGTCGTAATCAGGCTGCCCACCTCCACGACGAACATGACGGGATTGCGCATCATCGTGTGCGGGTTCAGCTTCAGGATGGCGTCGACCAGCGCGCGTCGTACGATCTTTACTTCCCAGACGGATTTGCGTGATGGTTTCGTGGCCATGGGTATCCTCAAAATGTCTTGCCGGTGTACATGAGCAAATGTTCCAGGATTGGACCCAGGCTGAGCGCTGGAAAGAAAGTCAGGGCGCCGACGATCAGAATGACTCCGATTAACAACACCGTGAAGAGCGGAGTGGTCACCGGGA
>JBOGLD010000241.1:0-8084 GCA_050745885.1 Terriglobales bacterium | reverse complement strand
AGAGTGGCCAGCAGCGAGGTCAGAGACACGGGCATGGGTGCGGCGTTGGAGCGCTAGAAGAAAGCGAACACAAAGGCTGCAAAAGGAAAGATATTACGCTTTTCTGGCGGCGAAGTCAGCCGGGTGGGCAATGTTTCAGTTCCGAGTTGCCAAACCCGGCAATGACTCCGTCCTGCCACCGGCTCCCTGGCTTCTCGCTGGGGTAGAATGTCGCCGGTATGAAGCCACGCCTTATTTGTCTCGGAGTATTGATTCTGACTACGGCGATGAATGCCGGCGCGCAGGCGGCCCCGGATCGCGCCAGTAACACCGCCCTCAAGCTTAGTCTCGAAAGCCGGGCGCAATCCGCCCTCTCCACGGTTCGAGGAAGTCTGAATGTAGCGGGCCTCGAACAGCCGGTAAACGTGCTACGCGACCGTTGGGGCGTCGCCCACATCTACGCCCAGAACCAGCATGACCTGTTTTTCGCTCAAGGATTCGTGGCCGCTCAGGACCGCCTGTTTCAAATGGAATTGTGGAAGAGGTCGGGCCAAGGCCGCCTGGCCGAGGTCCTGGGACCCTCGGCCCTGCCGCGCGACATCAACGCCCGGCTGCTCAGCTATCGCGGCGATATGAAGGCCGAATACGAAAGCTATGCGCCTGACACGCAGCAGATTCTCGAGGCCTTCACGGATGGAATCAATGCCTACATCGAAAGGCGTCTTCTGCCGGGAGGTCCAGGCCTTCCGCTCGGGTTTCAACTGGCAGGCTTCAAACCGGAACCCTGGAAGCCGGAAGACTGCCTGAACCGAATGGCCGCGTTCTCCATGACCGGCAATGCATTCGACGAATTGGACGATGCCCAGGCCCTGAACGCCGTCGGAGCAGACGCGGCATCCCTGCTTTTCGATTTCGATCCGCCAGTGAAGTTGGAGCGGGCGCCGGGCACGGACCTGTCCGGGCTCTCCTCCGCCATGCTGCGCAACCTGGTGGGCAGCGATACCCGGATTGAGTTTCCCAGACATCCGCCCGAAGGCAGCAACAACTGGACGGTCTCCGGCAAACTGACGCAGACAGGCAAGCCGCTGCTGGCTAACGATCCGCACCGCGTGATCGCTGAACCTTCGCTGCGCTACATGGTGCACCTGGTCGCGCCGGGATGGGACGTAATCGGCGCGGGCGAGCCCGGCCTGCCAGGAGTGGCGCTCGGACACAATCAAAGCATCGCCTGGGGCTTCACTATCTTCGGCCTCGATCAGCAGGACTTGTACGTCGAAGATCTCAATCCGTCGGATTCGTTGCAGTACAAAACTCCGCAGGGCTGGGCGCAAATGCAGGTGCGAAAAGAAACCTTCGGTGTGCGCGGCGGGCCCAGTGTGCAGGTGGACCTGAAGTTCACGCGCCACGGCCCGGTGTTATGGGAAGACGGCAAACGGGCCCTCGCCCTGCGCTGGGTGGGCGCGGAGCCCGGCACCGCAGGATACCTTGGTTCACTGGCGGTTGACCGGGCGCAGAACTGGCAGGAATTCGAAGCAGCCATGCCGCGCTGGAAAGTTCCCTCCGAAAACATTGTCTACGCCGACCGTGCCGGCAACATCGGGGAGCACTCCACTGGCCTGGCACCGCTGCGCAAAACCTGGACCGGGCTGCTGCCGGTTCCGGGCAGTGGAGGCTACGAGTGGTCCGGTTTTGTGCCCAATGCCGAGCTGCCGCACCAATACAATCCGCCCGCCGGCTTTGTGGCCACGGCGAATCACAAGATGATTCCCCAAGGATATCCCTACAAAGTAGGTTATTCCTGGGAGCCGCCCTATCGCTTCCAACGTATTACGCAGGTGCTGCAGCGGGCGCGCAGGGGAAACAAACTGGATATGGAAGCCATGGAGCGCCTGCAGTGCGACGTGCTTTCCCTTCCCGCGTTGCAATTGATCGAACTGTTGCGCGCAGCCACGGCCCACCAGAAGTCCACCGCTGCGTCGCAACTCCTGCTGCACTGGAACGGAGAAGTAGAGCGCGACTCGGCGGCCGCCGCGGTGTACGAAGTCTGGCTGCAGATCCTAACCCGCGAGACCGTCAACCTGGCGGTGCCACCCGCGGCCAGGACGATGATGGAAGATTGGTCTCCTCATCAGGTGCTGAGCTTCCTAGAAGGCAGCGACCGACCCACGGACAAGCTGGTCGCGACTCGGAACGTCATGCTGCGAAAGTCCCTGGAGGAAGCCTGGAGCGAGATGGAGAAGCTTCAGGGTCCCGATCCCGCCCGCTGGTCATGGGGAGAAATGCACCACGCCCTGTTTCGGCATCCTCTGGATCAAATGCCCGGCGTCACTGCGCTCACCGACCCCAATCCGGTGGAGCGCCCTGGCGATGACTACACCGTCAATGCCACAGGATATCCTCTTGGTTCCTTCGACCAGATTTCAGGCGCCAGCTATCGCGAAATCCTCGACCTCAGCGATTGGGACCACTCGGTTGCGGTGAACGTGCCCGGCCAGAGCGGACAGCCGGGAAGTCCGCACTATTCCGATTTAATACTGCTCTGGAGCGAAGGAAAGTATTTTCCTCTGCTGTATTCGCGAGAAGCGGTCGACAAGGAAGCGGCCGACAGGTTGGTGTTGCAGCCGTGAAAGCGCTTTTTTGGTGTCATCCTGAGCGCCGTGGCTGCTTCGCTTCGCGAAGCAGCCACGGAGTCGAAGGACCCCTACCTGCATAACTCCCGCCGCGATTCGTAGAGGTCGACTCACCGACCAACCGGCATCTTCAGGGGCAAATCGCTTTACCAGAGCCGCTTATAGGGGTCCTTCGACTGCGCGAGATCATTCGCGAGCGAATGATCTTGCTCCGCTCAGGATGACAGGGAAATGATTTGGTGATCCAGGCAGCTGGTTTGCAGAGTGTCATGCAGATTCTGCAAGAGCGCGGTTCCATGCCGTGCCACGAAATACACGCCACCGATCTCCCGCTCCTGCAAGACCTTGTTGGGATAGAGCGCGTTACTGAGCAGTTCGGCGTGACGACCCAGGATCTCGCTCTGACGCAACTCGGCCCGCGCCGCCCGCGAACGCAATTGCTCCAGCTGATGGTGCATCTTCGATCCGGCGTTGGCCGCGGCTTCCACCAGAGTTTTGTCCAGACGTTCGAGCGACTGCTGAATCGACGCCAGAGATTGCTTCAAGGACGAATCTGCTCGATCAAAAGCAGTCTGCAAATCCGGCGGCAAAGTATGGCTTGCCAGAGTTTCACGCAGACCGTCCGCGGCCTGGAAAATATCGGGGACCGACAAACCATAACGCTCAAGTAACGCTTGAGGTTTGGCTTCCACAATGGTTAGGGAGAATCTTGGAAGGATGGGCGTGGTCCGCCCTAACAATGCCTGGTAAACCACCCCCGCTTGGGCGAAATAGGCAACTTCCGCGGCTCCGCCTACGTACGCCAGGGTGGGCAGAAGGTAGTCCTGCACCACTGGCCGCAGCAAGACGTTGGCGCTGAACTGGTCCGGTGCGGATGCGATGCGGCGCACCAGTTCCGCCTTTGGGACGTTCTCATCTGCGATTAAAAAATCCACTTCGCCGCCGTTCGAGCGACGATGTACCGGCACGCGGGCCCCGTCGCGCAGCGTAAACAGAAGCGTGGACAGGGGCGTCACTTTGACCTGCTGGTGATAACCCGCAGCCTCCAGTTCCCTGCCGCGCGCCAGCAATGCTTCATCGAGTTCGGCGGCCCGTTCGATAGCCGCACCGTAGACGGGCGCAGCGATCTGGTGGAATTCCGGGTCCGACGCATCGAGCAGGACCACGCCCCACGGGGCAAAGAGGCGCGAAAACAGGCGCGCGAAGGCGCTGCCGAAGTTCTCCCCGGGCCGGTATGCCTCACGCAGGAATTTCGTTGCTTCAGAATCGCCCAGCAGACCGGCTGCGGCTTCAACCACCGGTCCGATCTCGGGACCAAACGTCACCGTGCCCACGGGAGCGTCGGGCAAACCTCGCGTGTCCGCTGAAAATCTCTGCGGCAAACCATCTGGTCCCAAGATCGAGACCTGATTGATTTCGTCCAGATCGTGGTCCGTGCTGGCCAGCCAGAACACAGGAACGCAATCGGAGCCCGCGCTGGTGGCTTCGCCGGCCAGTTTGACCGTGCTGAGCGCCTTGAAAATGGAAAACAGTGGACCGCCGAACAGCCCGACCTGCTGTCCGGTGACCAGCGCACAAGCGCCGGCACGCAGACGAGCAATATTTTCCAAAGTCCTGGGGGACGCATCCCACGCACGGTTCTGCCGTTCCAGAATGTCCGCCACTCGCGTCCGTCGCGCCGGGTCATAACTCGGCGCAGCGGCCTCGTCTTTCATCCATTCAGAGAAATGCGGGGAGCGGGAATAGAACGGCCGCAGGGAGGGAGACCAGGAAATAAAATCGGCGAAAAGCCTTGTGGTGTGCGGAATCTGGCGAAATGGCAGACACTGCGCCTTCACCGGCAATTCTCCTGACAGCGTTTCTTCCTGGCTGGTTGGACGAAGCAAGTCATGCGTTGGTCAACACTGATTCTACCCGTATGTCCGTAGTTGAGATGTCAGAAACGGCGGCAGGATGCAAAAGCTCTAAATGTAGGCGCGAGCGTCCCGCTCGTGCAGGAGCGGAACGGACCTTTTCTTGTCAGGGTCTTACTGTTGCTGCTGCTCCTGCTGCATGTTCTTGACAGGAGCAGGTGGCGGCTCCTGCGCCTTTTCGACCAGCAGAGACCATTCTTCGGGAACCGGGAGCCCCTGCTCGAGCTCAGGCGGCTCGACCGAAGCCGTCACCCGCACGGCGACGGAGAGCTCGCTGGGAGTTTGTCCGCGAAAGATTCCCCGGGTCGGGGGCACGTCAGCGTAGTCGCGGCCAATGGCGGTGCGAATGTGGCGATCGCCCGCCGGCAGACAATTGGTGGGATCGAATCCGACCCAGCCCAACGGCGGCAGAAAGGCTTCGACCCAGGCGTGAGTCGCATCCACGACCG
The DNA here is from genome assembly GCA_050745885.1 of Terriglobales bacterium. Lineage (GTDB taxonomy): Bacteria > Acidobacteriota > Terriglobia > Terriglobales > Acidobacteriaceae > JAIQFF01. Next base: position 3,113 of record JBOGLD010000241.1, on the reverse strand, counting down.
AGCGGTCGTGGTCCTGGGCGCTACGATACAGGTATCCACTGACATACCGACACGGAATTTTCAACCGGCGCACCAGAGCGATCATGATGTGGGCAAAGTCCTGACACACGCCCTGACGGCTTGCAATGGCCTCATCAATCGGCGAATCCACTTTCGTGCTCCGGGGCACATATTCGAACCAGTCATAGAGCCGTTGATTCAGCTCCCGTAACAAGCTCAACGGATCGTCCCGGCGACGCACCTCCAGTTGCTTGGCGAGGTCCAGCAAACCCGGCGTGGGCTGGGCGAATTCGCTGGGCAGCATCATTTCCCAGTAATCCCCCATCCTCACCTGCGCATCGGCTTCGGCCCAGGCATCCGCCGGCAAAGAATCCGGGATTTCGACCGACGGTTGCATATCGAGCAGCGACTCAGCCACGATCACAAGATAGGAATGTTGTCCCGGAATATCGAAGTGGTGGATGTTATTGCCCACATGATCGCGGTAGGCGAACACCCGGCAGCGCGGACTCACGGCCAAGTGAAATGTGAGGCAACGCTGATTGCCTTCACTGCGGGGGTGCATGCGCGCTTCCATGACGCTCTCACTCACCGGATCGGCGTAGTGAAATTTCGTCAGATGCTGAATGGAGTAGAACATGAAAACCGTGGTCCCCTATCCCGCCAAAGCGGTCTGGATCGAGTAATTGACGTAAACCTCGTAAATGGTTTCGTGAATTTCCCGGCACTGCTGCAAAATGTCCCGCAGGTACGCGCCCACGTCCTGCGACAGGATTTCGGAAATCTGTCCGAAACTGAGCGTAGCCTGCAATCGTCCCGCCAGCCGGGCCAACTGCGCCCCCCGCCGTTTGCCTCCGCCCCCGTGAATGGCTTCGAGGGCACGTTGCAGACGATCGATGGAATAGCGCACCGAGTGCGGAAATTCCGGATTGAGCAACAGGAATTCGATGATCCGGTCCGGACTGATGTCCGCGGTGTAGACCTTGCAATAGGCTTCGAACGCAGTGCACGACCGCAGCAGCCCAATCCATTCCAGATAGTCGGCGGCTTCCGGCGTTTGGTCGGGATGTCCCCAGAACTCGCGATGATAAAGGCCCAACAGCGTCACCGAGGCACAGGCGCGCTCCATGTAGCGCCCCACCTGGATAAAATGCCAGCCTTCGCCGTGGCTCATGGTCGAATCGGTCACGCCCTGCATCAGGTGCACGCCTTCGATGACGGCCAAAAGGAAGTCCGATGGCAGCACATCGTCAGTTTCATTCGGCTTGTGCCGCGTGACCTGGTGAAAGAGGCGGTTCAGTCTCTGCCATTGGTCCGAACTGATCTCCTCACGCACCTGGCGCGCGTTCTCGCGGGCGCCCGCGACGCAGGCGGTAATCGATGAGCGATTGCCGGGATCAAAAGTCAGGATCTGCGCCACCTGGTAAGCGTCGCCGCTCCACGCCAGATTGGGCGGATTCCCCAGCGCCGCCAGCACCCGCCGCCAGCGCCGGTCCGCGCTGGAGGTGGACTCATCCAGCATCAGGTTCAGATTCACGTCCAGAAGGCGAGCGGCATGCTCGGCGCGCTCCAGGTAGCGGCTCATCCAATAAAGGTTGTCAGCGACGCGAGAGAGCATGGTTTATTGGTTCAACACCCAGGTATCTTTACTGCCGCCACCTTGCGACGAATTCACCACCAGCGAGCCGCGGCGCAGGGCCACCCGGGTAAGCCCGCCGGGAACGATGGTCACCTTGTCTCCGAACAGGACATAAGGACGCAAGTCCACGTGCCGGGGCTGCAATGTGTCATCGATGAAACATGGCGCACGAGAAAACGTGATGGTCGGCTGCGCAATGTAATTTCGCGGATCGGCGATGATGCGCTCCCGAAAGTCCTGCCGCTCCGCGTTAGTGCTGTGCGGCCCGATCAGCATGCCGTAACCGCCCGACTCCCCCACGGCCTTGACCACCAGCTTGTCAAGATTCTGCAAAACGTGGTCACGCTGAACCGGGTCATTCAGCAAATAGGTCTCCAGGTTATTCAGCACGGGGTCTTCGTCGAGATAGTACTTGATGATCTTGGGCACATAAGCGTAGAGCGCTTTGTCGTCGGCCACGCCGGTGCCGAAAGCATTGGCCAGGGTCACATTCCCCGCACGATAGGCGTTGAACAGGCCCGACACGCCCAGCACCGAGTCCGAGCGAAAAGCCAGGGGATCGATGAAGTCGTCATCCACGCGGCGGTAGATCACGTCCACCCGCCGCAGTCCGGTGGTGGTCCGCATATAGACGACGTTGTCGTGAGTAACGAGATCACGCCCTTCGACCAGTTCGATCCCCATCTGCCGCGCCAGGTAGGCGTGTTCGAAATAGGCCGAATTGAAGACTCCCGGGCTGAGCAGCACGATGGTCGGTTCCGGGCGTCCTTCCGGCGACAGCGACCGCAATGTGCTCAACAAGGCCTGGGTGTAATGTTCGATGGGACGCACCCCCTGGCGGCGAAACAGATTGGGGAAAATCCGTTTCATCACCCGGCGGTTGGTCAGCATGTAGGAAACCCCGCTGGGCACCCGGAGGTTGTCTTCGAGAACCACAAACTCGCCGCTGGGCAGGCGGATCAGGTCCGACCCCACCACCGCGACGTAAACATTGCGCGGCACCTGTAACCCGCGCATCTGTCGCCGGAAATGCCGGCAGCTATAAACGATCTCGCGGGGCACGGTGCCATCGGAAAGAATGCGGCCTTCGTGATAGATGTCCCGCAAAAACAAATTGAGCGCGGTAATGCGCTGCGTCAGGCCGCGCTCGATGAGGCTCCATTCCGTGCCCGTGATCAGGCGAGGCAAGAGATCGTAAGGAAAGATCTTCTCGGTTCCTTCTTCCCGCCCGTAAACCGTGAAGGTGATGCCCTGGTTCAGAAAAGCCAGGTCGGCGGAGTGTTTGCGGCGGCGGATCTCGTCGGCGGGCAGAGAGGAAAATGTCTCTAATAAGGGAGCATAGTGCGGGCGAGGCTTGCCCGGACTTTCAAACGTCTCGTCAAAGGCGTCGTCAACGAGATAATCCTGCAGAACCGGGTGGTCGAAGCGGCTGATTTCCGCCAAACCCATGGCGAAGTATAAGGTGAGTTATTCC
>JBOGLD010000240.1:0-23776 GCA_050745885.1 Terriglobales bacterium | reverse complement strand
CACGAGCGGGACGCTCGCGCCTACATGTAGACTTGTCCGTGGATGTCGATTCAGATTTCCCAGCTTCGTCGCTGGTTTGCGATCGGCGCCATCGGCCTCCTGCTGGTGGTGGCGATGGTGTATTTCTACGCCCGCAACAAGGTGCAGAACGCGCTCAAGGAAGTGCCCGCGAAAATCGGAATTGAAATCCAGCAAAGCGCAAAGGGTTTCACCGTTTCCCGCTCCGAACAGGGACACACCATATTCAAGATTCAGGCCAGCAAGGCGGTGCAATACAAACAGGGCGGGCGCGCCGAGTTGCATGACGTCACCATCACGCTTTACGGTCGCGATTCCAGCCGCTTCGACCAGATCTATGGAGCGGATTTTGAATATGATCCGCAATCCGGCGATGTCATCGGCAAAGGCGAGGTCCAGATGGATCTGGAGGCCAACCCGGAAGGCTTGCTACATCCCGACCAGGCGACCCCCAAAGAGCTGAAAAATCCGGTTCATCTCACCACCACAAACCTCCTTTTTAACCAGAAGACTGGGAACGCTGTCACCCGTGAGAAAGTGGAGTTCAGCCTTCCCCAAGCCAGCGGATCCGCGGTGGGCCTCAGCTACGTTGCCGATACAACCGTCCTCACCCTGCAGTCGCAGGTTGACGTCGTCTTCCACGGCGCCACGCCGGCTCGGCTGACCGCGATTCATGGCACGATTACCAAGAATCCGCGGGTGGTCGACTTCGATCTTCCGCGGCTCCAAAGCGGGGCGCGGCACGCCTCAGCCGACAAAGGCACGCTTTTCCTGCGTCCAGACAACCTGGTGGAACGTATTCTGGCCACCGGAAACGTGCAGGTCGAATCAGCAGACCCGGGCTCCGAGAAAGTTCAGTCGAACCAGTTGGAATTACTTATGGCGGCTGGGCAGCAGACCCTGCGTTCCGCCACTTTCTGGGGAGATGTCAGGGTGGAAAATTCGGGTCCGCAGCCCCTGCGAGGAAATGCCGGCCGGGTTGTCCTGAATTTCACCGGCAACAACGTATTGAGGACGGTGCACAGCCAGGACAACGTCAGGCTGGTGCAGTATCAGAAGCCGGCGACCGCATCGGCCGGCGCACAGGATGTAGAGGTCACGGCGTCGGCGATAGATTTCCTGGTGGCCGATGGCCGCCGTCTGCAACGCGCCGACACTTCCGGACCGGCGCAGATTGCCCTCCGTGCGACTCCCGGGAATGGACAGCAGACACTGGTGACGGCAGGCAAGTTTCAAGCCCGCTTCGATGATTTGGGACAGCTCGCTTCCGTCCATGGAGGCCCGAGTGCCCGCATCGTGTCGCAGGCGCCGGGCCAGCCCGACCGGGTCAGCACCAGCAATGTGCTTGAGGCCTCCTTTCACCCGGGAAGCGGCATAGATTCGATCGTGCAGCAAGGAAACGTCGCTTACATGGATGGCGATCGCAAAGCCTGGGGCGACCGCGCCATTTACACGCCTGCCGACCAGATGCTGGGGCTGAGCGGCTCTCCACGCGTCATCGACGGCGGCATGACCACAACCAGCCGGACCATGCGCCTGAATCGCTCGACTGGGGACGCCTTCGCCGAGGGCGAGGTCAAGAGCACCTACAGCGATCTGAAAGCGCAGCCCAACGGCGCGCTTCTGGCTGCGTCAGACCCCATACACGTAACTGCGCGCTCGATGGCGGCCCACAGCAGTCCGGCCATAGCCCTGTACACCGGAGACGCGCGCCTCTGGCAGAACGCCAACGTGATTCAGGCCCCCTCGATCGAATTCGACCGTGATCACCGCTCGGTCGTTGCCCGAGGGTCAGCGGCTCAACCTGTGTCTACTGTGCTTGTGGAAACCGAAAAGAGTGGAAAAGTCACCCCGGTGAAGATCACGTCCGACCGCTTGAGCTACACCGACAGCGAACGGAAGGCCCACTTTGAGGGCGCCGTGCAAGCCAGGGGGGGAGATCTTACGATCACGGCGAATGTGATGGATGTGTTTCTTCAGTCTCGAGATCAAGCGACTCCGAATCAGTCACTTACAGGAGCGGGGAAGATCGACCACATCATCGCCAGGGAGCACGTGGTGATCGTCCAGCCGGGACGCAGAGCTATCGGCGATCAGCTGGTTTACACCACGTCTGACGACAAGTTTGTCTTGAGCGGCGGTTTCCCTAGCATTTTTGATGCCGAACACGGCAAGATTACCGGGGTTTCGTTGACTTTGTTCAGACACGATGGTAGGGTTTTGGTCGAAGGCAATAATACATCCCCTACCGTCACCCAGACGCGAGTGGCACGTTAAATGCGTACCCTGGCCACAGACGAAATCGGCAAATCTTACCGTGGTCGACGGGTGGTAAACGGGGTCAGTATTCGCGTGGGGCAGGGCGAAGTTGTTGGTTTACTTGGACCTAACGGCGCCGGCAAGACCACGACCTTCTACGCCATCGTCGGTCTAGTACCGCCTGATACCGGCCGGGTGCTCATCGACGAGGAAGAAATCACGGACGTGCCGATGTACTTAAGGGCACGCCAGTACGGAATTAGCTACCTCCCTCAGGAAGCTTCAGTATTCCGCAAGCTTACGGTTGAGGAAAACATTCTCGCCGTGCTGGAAGCCCAGCCCATCTCCTGGCACGAGCGCCGGGAAAAAATGGAAGAACTGATCGATCAGTTGGGTTTGGAGCATATCCGCCAGAACCGCGGATACGCCCTGTCGGGGGGAGAGCGGCGGCGTGTGGAAATCGCCCGCGCTCTGTGCATCAGCCCCACATTTATTTTGCTGGACGAACCGTTTTCCGGGATCGACCCGATCGCCGTACTCGATCTGCAGAAGATCATCAGCGATCTGAAGACCAGCGGAATTGGAGTCTTGATCACCGACCACAACGTGCGCGAGACGTTGGCCGTCACGGACCGGGCATACATCATTGACGGCGGACGAATTTTGGCCTCGGGAATGCCCGAGCAGCTGGCCAGTGATCCCCAGGTGCGGAAGGTGTACCTGGGAGAAAGCTTCTCGCTGGTTTGAAAATGCAGTCGGTGGTCCTTGGTCGTTGGCCTCTACCCTGACCCAGATAGCTGGCGTTTAGCGACTAACGACCAACGATGAACGACCAAAGACATGGTTCTTCTTCAACCCAAGTTGCACTTGAGACTGTCGCAGCGGCAGATTCTCACGCCCGGCCTGGTGCAGATGGTCAGCGTGCTCGCGCTCAACAAGCTCGAGCTGCGAGACATGATCACTGCCGAGATGGTGGAGAACCCGGTGCTGGAGGAACTGGAAGATTCCGTTCCCCTCGTCGATGATGCCGCTCGCCAGGAAGAAGATCGGGAACGGATCAAGCCGGAAGAAAACACCGTCACGGCGGAAGAAAAGAAAGACCCCTTCGAGGAAATCGATTTTGGCTCGTTCTTTCAGGAGTATCTCGATCCCGGCTATCGCAGCCGGAGCGAGATGGAAGAAATTGAGCGCCCCTCATTCGAGAATTTTCTCTCCAAGCCTACGACTCTCTCGGACCATCTGGCCTGGCAGCTGGGCGCATTGTCGGTCACTCCGGAAGTGCGCGAAGCCGCGGAAACGATCATCGGCAACCTGAGCGAAGATGGCTACCTGATCGCCAGCGACGAGGAGCTGCTGGGCATTGCTCCACCGGCGGCTCCGGAAGTGGACGCGACTATCGCGGAAAACGTGGTCAAGGAAGCGGCGGCTCTGGGGTTGGCCACGGACGTGGAAGATCCGGAGTCGGCGGGAGACGAGACGGATCTGGCGTCGCCTTCCGAGTGGGATGCGACTGAGGCGCCTGGTTTGTCGCCTGCCGCGAGCGTCGACGGCGCTGCTTTTGCGCCTGCGCCGGAGGTGGTCGCACCCGATCTTCCGCCCGTGCCGCAGCCCGAGCCGGCGGCTCCGCGCAAGTCGTCGCAGCCTGTCTTCCAACCGAATTTCAACGTCGCTGAGCTGCACGAAGCTCTTGATCTGCTTCGCCAGATGGATCCTCCCGGGGTCGCCTGTCGCGACTTGCGCGATTGCCTGCTCTATCAATTGCGCTACCACCAGGCGCAGCTGGCCACGCATAAGAATGGAAACGGAGAAGCCACCGCACAGGTGCTGTCGGATGCGGTTGCGATCGTGGACCAGCATCTGCGCGCCCTGCAGAACAAGCAATACAAGGAAATCGCGCGCGCCATCGGACGGACGCCGGAAGCGGTGCAGGAAGCCCTGGACTACATCCGGACGCTCGATCCCCGTCCGGGCCTGCGTTACAACAAGAGTCAACCGCGTCTGATCGAACCCGATGTGGCGTTCATAAAGCATGGCGATGAGTGGCTGGTGATGATGAACGAAGACGATGTTCCGGTGCTGCGCCTGAATCCCGCCTACAAGCGCCTCTTGACCCGCGACAGCAACGACAAAGATACCCGCAACTACGTCAAGGAGCGATACAAGAGCGCCATCCAGCTGATCAAGAACATCGAGCAACGCAAGCAAACCATCACCAAAGTCTGCTACGCCATCGTCACCCGGCAGCAGGATTTTCTGGAAAAAGGCATCGACCAGCTCAAGCCGATGATGATCAAGGAGGTCGCCGAAGAAATCGGCGTGCATCCCTCAACGGTAAGCCGGGCGGTCGCCAGCAAATATGCCCACACCCCCCAGGGCGTATTCGAATTGCGCTATTTCTTCAGCGAGAGCGTGAATGGCCCGCAAGGCGGCAACACCTCGTTGCTCATCCTGAAGCGCCGGGTAAAGAAGCTCATCGAGGAAGAAGACCCAAGCCGCCCGTTGACCGACGAGCAGATCACCAGAATTCTGCAGTCCCAGGGCATTCAGGTCACGCGCCGCACAGTGGCGAAATACCGGGAAGACATGCGCATCCCCAGCACCCATCAGCGAAGAGTAAAGAAATAAAGCGGGAAGCTGCGGAAAACTGTGAGTTGTCATCCTCAGCGGAGTGGAAACTTCGCTTGGCGAAGTTTACGCGGAGTCGAAGGATCCCTACCCTCCGGCGATGAGGCTAAGATCCGAGGGATCCTTCGACTTCGTCGATCCGTTCGCGAGCGAACGAATCGGCTATGCTCAGGATGACACCGGATTTGGCTTCCGAGGCGACCGAGTTCAAATGTGCCTGTAAAAGAAAAGGGGCGCTCATGAACGTAGAATTTACCGGCAGACACTACGAAATCACTCCTGCCATCCGCAAGTCAGTCGAAACCGGCCTGACCAAAATCCGCAAGATCCTGGGCGACAAATTCGATACCAAGGTCATCCTGGCCATCGAGAAGCGCCGCCACAAGGCGGAAATCACGATCAGCCCGCGCAATGGGCCTCTGGTCGGCGAGGCCCAGGCCGGCGACATGAAGTCTGCCGTCAACGCAGCCCTCGACCACCTGGAAAAGCAGGCGGTCAAATATAAGACGCGATGGCGCAGCAAGAAACGCCATGACCTGAAGAAATGGAACGGCAAGGAAGCCCAGCAGGATAGCCTGCCGGCCGCCATCGGACTCAGCGAAACCACAGAGATTTCACTGGTGGTGCACAAATTCCCCGCCGTCGCCAAGTCGACAGAAGTGCATCTGGTTCGCTCCGAGGACGCCGTCGCCCTGCGCCCCATGACGCTGGAGGAAGCGATAAAAGAGGCGCACTTCCGCGACCGCGATGTGTTCGTCTTCCGCGATCCCAAAGGCAAAGTGATGGTCCTGCACCGCAACCGGGAGGGAAAGCTGGAACTGATCGAAGCACCGTAAGAACCGGCGTCGGCCCTCGCACGTCAGACCTCAGCGATGTCCGTGTGGGGGACAGGGCCGTGTGGGGCGGGCGCCCTCGCCCGCCGCCTTTGATGTGGTCCGGCTTGATGTCTGTTGGCGTATCTGGCGGCTCAAAGGCACAGTCAAAAACAAAGACAATCAAAGGCAAAGGCGGCGGGCGAGGGCGCCCGCCCCACACGTAAGATCAAGCCACAACTTCTTCCGTCACTACCGAGAACCCGGTCAGATTGGCAATCCCGAACGATGTGGTGATGGCGACGTCAGAAGCGTCCCTGCCCGTCGCCATCAATACCCGACCAATCCGCGGCTGGGTATGACGCGCATCAAATGTCCACCAGCGATTTTGCAGATAGACTTCGAACCAGGCGCTGAAATCCATGGGCGTGAGCCCTTTGGGCACGCCGATGTCGCCCAGGTATCCGGTGGCGTAGCGGGCCGGAATGTTAAGGGCGCGGCAGAAAGTGACCGCCAGATGTTGAAAATCGCGGCACACTCCGGTGCGCTCGGTGAATACATCAAGCGCTGTCTTCGACGAACGCGCGTGCTGGTAGCCGAAGGCCACTTTCCAGTTCACCCAGCCGCAAATCGCCTGCACGCGGCTCCATCCCGGCTTCAGGTGGCCGAATAATTCGACCGCGATATTCGACAGCCGATCCACCTCGCAATACCGGCTGTTCAGCAGATAGCGAAGCAGGTCTGGAGGCAGCTCATCGACCGGATGCTCCTGTGCATCGGGGTCAACCGCATCCGGCGTTCCCGGGTCCTCGATCAAGGTGGAACTGCTCAGGCGAAGAGGGCCTGCGGGCGCGACCCATCGGGCACAGCGGTTGCCGTAGCTGTCGATATAACTTTCCACTTTTACTTCAGGGCTTATGCTCAGTTCATCCGGTTCGCGCAGGTCGGAGACCCGGGATGGATGCACGTGCAACATCCCGACCATGGCCACGGTGGCTGGGATTTCGAATTGAATGTCGTAGCCCAAACGGATCAGCATGGGTAGAGCTTTCTGGGTCCTTCCCGCGGGAAAGACAGTATGACGTGGCCCGTGCACTACCGGCGATCATTATTACCTATCGGGAGGGATGCGGTGGATTCAAAATCCCAATCGGCGCTACTAATATACTTCTGCAAGTCGCGGAAGCTAGTGGAGGGAGGAGCACCAGAATGATCCGACTCCGAGAGGCGGTTCTTACCGCGCTGTTGGCCACTGCTCTCGCTTTCGCGGTCGGCCTTCCGTCGCTCGCGGCGCAAACATCGCGGCATTCTGGCCCAGACGCGAAAGCGTGCCAGCTCATGCCGGCTTCGGACCTGCAGGCAAGTTACGGTGGCAAGGTCGCAAACCCGCATGGCACCGATGGAGATTCTTCGACCTGCACGGTGAACATTGGCGGACTCGCGGTCAAGCTGCAGAGCGCACCGCCGGGAATGGGCGGAGTACCAAGCTCGGTCGAGCAGGGACTCATGGGAGCTCGCTTGATGTTAGGGGAAGCCAAACAAGCTCCCAAAACCAATATCAAAGACTTTGGAAAGGTCGGATGCCTGAGGATGAAAATGACCAAAGGATTCGACGGCAAACCTCTGGCGAAGCCCTTGCTCACTACCTCGTGCTTTCTGGTCGAGGGCGGCTACTTGAACCTATCGGTGGCCAGCGAAAATCCCAGGCAAGTCGGGTTCGACCTGGTTAAGCGGTTGCTGGAGAAAGCCGCTGCGAGGCGCTAGTTTGGGCGGGGGACGTTGCGTAGGTCCCCCGGATTTGCCCCTGGATTTCTCGAATGTGCGGTTTTGCTGTGGGCTTTTGATTTGAGCGATCAAGAGGAGGAATGGCAGTGACCAGAGACGAAGCCTGGCGTCTGGCTAATCATTGGGTTGCGGCTTGGAACGCTCATGATCTGGACTTGATCATGACGCATTATGACGATGCGATCGAGTTGATCTCGCCCGTTGCCGCCCGTCTTTTGGGGACGCCGGACGGCAAGGTGGCAGGGAAGGCAAACTTGAGAGCTTACTTTCAGCGAGGGTTGGAAGCCTACCCGGAACTCCATTTTCGTCTCGAGGACGTGCTCTGGGGCATGAACAGCATCGTGCTCTGTTACACAAATCAAAAGGCAACACGCACGGGTGAATTCATGGAACTGTCTGCGAACGGGAAAGTGCTGCGAGTTGTGGCGAACTACAGTTCCTAGCAGCCAGGCCAGGAGCGCGCATAGGTTTCAGCGTGGAGTATAACTGGGGAAAGAACCACCGATCGTGCCCGTCTTCTCAGATTTACTTCTTCCCTCTGACGGCTGATGCCATAAAACGAGGATCCTGCCGTACTTCGTCCTGAGGTTGGGCCACCTCTGAATTTATCCACTCGATCACTGCCGCGTAGCCGAGACTCTCAGGGTCGTGCAGCAGATAGCCAGAGACAACGCCCATCACCTGGAAGCCATGCCGCAATTGAAACGACAGAGTGGGGTCGCTGAGTGCCCCGCGAAGCACCGCAGTCACGTAGTCCTCCGCGCTCATCCGATCGGCATATTTGTGATAATCGCGCAGCCGGGCGCCGGCCCGGATGCGGAGAAGTCCCAGCCGTTGAACCAAATCGCGCCGGGCCTGGTAAATCTTCGAGCCGATTCCTTTCCCCTGCATGGACGGCAGCACCATGACCTCAGCGCCGTACAGAGTACGGCCATGCACTGGGTCATGATTCGTGAACATGCCGTGATCGGTGAAGTCTCGCCAGCTGGTCTGCAGGTCGTAGTCGTCCCAAAACACGGCCAGACTGGCTGCGGTTCCCACTACTCGCTGGGACTCAGATTCCACCGCAACGATTTGTCCTTCAGGGAACACGCGGAGATGCGACACCAACTGGTCTTCTCTCCATGGGATGCTGGTTGGGTAGACCTCGCGGCAGGCCGCGATGATTCCGGGAAAGTCTTCGGGGCGTGTGTTGCGGACCACGATGGAGGATTCCGGATTCATATGGACACAATTTCCGGATCTGCAATCACCGATGCACTGCGCTCGCTATCGAGCAGTGGAAGAACCGTGCCACGCTCCCGCGCCTCGGCTATTGTCCCCAGGTTGAGTTCGCCAATCACCATCATTTCCTGGTTCGGGTGGCCCTCCGCCAGAATCCCGTCGCGGGAGAAGGCAAAATCGCTGGGGGTGAGGATCGCAGCCTGACCGTAATTCAACGATACCGCCGGCACCATTGGCAGTGAGCCTACCGTATGCGACTGGATCACATAAATCTGATTTTCGATGGCGCGGGCATGAGAGCAATAACGCACCCGTAGAAAACCCTGTCTCTCGTCCGTGCAACTGGGCACAACGAGGATGCGAGCTTCCAGACGAGCGGCGGCGCGCGCAATGTCAGGAAACTCTACGTCGTAACAAATCGCGATGGCCAGCCGTCCGAAGACCGTTTCGAATATCTTGAGGCGCGAACGGGGAGAGATTTTCCAGTCTTCTTTCTCAAACCGCGTCATATGCAGCTTGCCTTGCACGCCGATTTTGCCGGCCGGGCTGAAGAAGTAAGAATCGTTGTACAACGCCGCTCCATCTCCCAGGACCGGGACAGTCCCCGCCACGATATACATGCTGTGCTTGCGGGCAAGACTTTCCATCAGCTCCAGAAAGGTGGGAACCTGTTTGGCCAGATCCTGGATCTGTTCGCGGATTGGGCGTCTTACGTTGCCCAGGGTCAACAATTGAACGGTGAAATATTCCGGGAAGACGAGCAGCTGGCACTTGTAGTCGGCGGCAGTTTCAACCAGCGCCTCCACCTGATCGCGAAACTGGTTGAAGGTCTGAACCGGTCGAATAAAGTACTGCAACGACGCCACCCGAATACGTTCCATGTTCTCACTATACGACGAAGCTGGTGCTGACTTATGTGCGGAAATACGGGAGACAGACGGATGTTCCCAATTTCCCATTTACTGACACCAGGGTCCCCATTTTGGGCAAAGAGCTAGGGAATGTCACGTCTGTCTCGAGCTTTCCCGTCGCAGGTTTCCCGCCCCTAGGGTTCCCCCAGTTTCCCCAAACTCTGTCATCCCGACCGGAGCACAACGATCCGTTTGGGATCGTTGCGCGGAGTGGAGGGACCTACTGTTTGCCCCGAACTCGCCAGAGTCATTGAGCGCGCCGCGCATTTCGGGCCGTGAGTTATGTGGAAGAAGGAGGGTGATTGGTGGCGGCAAAGATTCCGGTCGCCCGCTATTTGAGGAATTGATCGAGGCCGCGCAAATTGCGATTGAGCCGGAGTGGAAGGCCACGGGCGAGAAGGAACGAGTCAACCCCTGAGTTGCGGCCCCCCTAAAGCAGGTCCCTCGACTACGCTCGGGAGGACAGGGTAATTTAAGGGTCCGATCGCCAGCCGCTATTTGAGGAATTAATCGAGGCCGCGCAAATCAGCGTCTCTACGCAAGCGCCAGGTTCAGATTGTCAATCGCCTCGTCGATTTCGGCGGTGCTTTTGTAGCCGACGGTCACGCAATCGACGCCGGCATTCTTAAACGCAAACTTCATCGCCTGCCGCCGGTCCTCGCGGTTGAATGTGCCTTCGCCGACGAGTTTCATGGAGATTACGCCCATTCCTTCTTTGCGAACTTCCTTTACGCGTGTGACCACTTCGGGGACATTCCCTAGCCCCTGGGTGGCGTAGTCCTCGGCGTCCATGCTCTTGCCCTTGTGATTCATCCGGATCATGGCTACGTCGAGCCAATCATTCCCCGGGACCCGTCGCAGCGCGGGCAGGCCGTGGACCGACGCGCCGTGACTGATAATAACCTTCTTCGCTTGGGCTTCCAGAATCGCATCCTGCCAGCGGCGAGTGTCGGCTGGCCAGGTCGCGGTGTGTTGCCAGTGCAGCAACATGACGTCGAAATACTCGGTGTTCGCCAGGGTGCGCAACTCGTCGAATTTCTGCTGCGGACTTACGCCGTCCCGGGTGGTTACCTTCGACATCAGTTGATAACTCTCCCGCGGAATGCCCTTCAGGGCCACGCCCAGCATCTTGTGCATCTCACTGTAGGATTCGGCGGTCTCGAAGAAGCGAATGCCTCGGTCGTAGGCGTAGCGCACCAGACGGGTGAACGATTCCTGTCCGAGATCGCGCTGCACCTGGCCGCTGAAGCTTCCCGTGCCAAAAGCCAGCCGCGTTACTTTCACTCGGGATCTTCCCAGGGTCACGAAGTCGGTTGCTGTCTGGCGCTGTGCCATCAGCGGGAGACTCCCAGCAACCGCCAGCGTCCCCGCCGCAAGCCCGGTTTTCAGGAATTCACGTCTGGTGAAATTGGACATGGGGTCCTCCACGAAGCCTGAATAGGGCAAATGTTACCAGACCCTCGGCGTGTATTTGAAGTCTGAAAGCCAGACTGAACTTTGAGCTGCTTCTCGTACTCGCTGACGAGATCCAACGGTGAGCCCTCTTGGTTCAAAGGGCAGTTCTTACAGGCGGACAAAGTCTTCCCGCCGCTCATTCGCGTTTTCGTGGGGTCTATTCCGACTCGATCCCCACCCATCCGATGCAAACGCTGAACAGCAGGTCCCTCCACTCCACAGATCATCGCTTTGCGACGATCTGTTCCGGTCGGGATGACAGAATTGAGAACAAACTGACGAAATGCGGACGAGACGAAATGCGGGGACAGACGGGATGGTCCCCAATTTCCAGTTCTGGGAATCTGCCAGGGGTCCTTCGACTCCGCCAAGTCATTCGCGAGCGAATGACTTGGCTGCGATCAGGATGACACACATTTTTATGCGCCGTGAATTACGCGTCGCGGTGGACCGTCTCCATGGCGAAAGCGGGCAGGCAGACGGCGATGTATTCGGCTCCGCCTTCGGCGGGAGTGGAATATTGGATCCATTCGCCGCTGTGAGCGATGACCGCCTGGCCGGCCGCGACGTCCAATTCACCCGTCTTGTGTTTCACGCGTAGAGTGCCCTTCAGCACCAGCGTAAATTCATCGAACTCCGGAGTTTGTCCGGGCTCTTCCCAGCCCTGCGGACTGCGCATGTGGGCCACGCTGACGCCTGAAGTTTTGGTGTTGACTCGGCCGATGAATTCGTCGATCAGCTTGGGTTTGGTGCCTGCGGCTCGTATGCGCGTGGGCTGCGCGACCAGTGTGGGCATTGCTTCTCCTTGAATGAAATCAGAAATGAATCCAGCGATGAAATCACAACCAATCTACCAAGAGAAGAGCAAAGCTGCGGCGAAGAAATCGCGTTCGAGTGGGCTAGGAGCTAGAAGCTAGAAGCTAGAAGCTAAAAAAACAACGCGCCTAAACCGAGAGCAGACGCGCCTTCTCCGCCTGGGATGCCGCCAGGGCATCGAGGGCGGGAATGGAAACCGGCGTGGTCAGCGTGTTCTCGGGTGGCATGGTGCCGGTGTGCAGGGCTTTGACCAGCATCTCCAGCGCCTGACCGGTGTTGGGCCCGGCAAAGATGGTTGCGGTCAGCAGTCCCCGCTTCACCCAGGCCTGTCCGGTTTTGGGCAGGCCGTCGCAGCCGATAAACGGCAGGCTAAGCCAGCGTTGCCGGGCGGCGCTGTCGGGGAGTTCCTGGAAGGCTTTGCGCGCGCCCAGGGCCATGCCGTCATCCTGGCCGGCAATCAGGTCGATGCGGTTCTGGTGCGAGGTGGACAAGCGCAGCCACGAACTGACGGCCCGGTAGGAGCTGGCCTCGGTCCACTGCGCCCGCATCACTTTTACCTGGACATCGGCCGGCTTGGTTTCATACATGCCGGTGGTGCGTTGTTTGGCGGCCAGACTCTCAGACGGGCCTTGAATGTGGAGCACGCTTCCGCCTTTGGGCAGAAGCGCGGCAAACTGATGTCCTTGAATACGACCAATTTCCTCATGGTCCGAGCTGACGCCAAAAATCGGGACGCGATAAGCCTGGCGGATCTCCGCAATGTAGTCGACACTTCGGTTGAGGACGACCCAACTGATGCCAGCGGCGGCCGCGGCCCGAGCCACCTGCGGTAGAGCGGTCCCGCCCACGGGCTCGAAGATGATTCCATCCGGGTGAGAGTCGGCGCGGGACTGGATGACGCTCAAAATCTGCTGACTCTGGGTGATCGAATCATTTTCGGCGTAGATAATCCGGACCTCCACGCCCAGTCGCCGGGCCGCCTCTTCCGCGGATGCGGCCTGCTCGATCTGGTAGTCGTTATCGTCGGTGGTCAGCGAAACCAGGAATTTTAGTTTCTTCATGGAAGGCACGGTGCAAAAATCATACCTTGCCCTTCATGGCTGCGCACGGTGACCGAAGTAACTGTGACCGTGGGCAATGCTAAAATCCACAGCTTTAGGAGAATCCTCGTGCGCAACACTCTGCTTTGCAGAATCATGATCGTGGCGGGATTGCTGGTTTCCCATGCCCCTCTGGGCTGGTCGCAGGCCAAGCTGTCGGTCCATTGGGAAGAACTCACCGCCGCCGATTTCCGTTCTGCGATCGAGCAGTCCCAGGGCACCTGCCTGCTACCTTTCGGCATTCTGGAAAAGCATGGTCCGCACCTGCCGCTGGGAACCGACCTGCTCGATGTCCGCTATGCCGCCTTGCACGCCGCCGAGCAGGAATACGCCGTAGTTTTCCCGGAATATTACTTTGGCCAGATTTTCGAAGCCCGGCACGAACCTGGCACCGTCGCCTATAGCAGGGAGCTGCAGTTGCGGCTGTTGCAGGAAACCACCGACGAGATGGCCCGCAATGGGTGCAAGAAGGTCATCATCGTGAACGGTCACGGCGGCAATGAGAATTTGCTCCCCTTTTTCGCCCAGAGCCAGTTGGAAAAACCGCATGACTACGTGGTGTACGTGCTGGGGTTGGTGGAAACGCCGCCCGGCGGGCCGCCCCGGAAAAGCACGGGCCCGGACTGGCACGCGGGTGAAGCCGAAACCTCGGCCATGCTGATCGCACGTCCCGAACTGGTGCACCAGGACCGGGCCAAAAGCGAGTCCGGGGCCGACCTCGGCCGGCTGCAACTGCCGGACAACGTCTATACCGGAATCTGGTGGTATGCGCGCTTCCCCAATCACTATGCGGGAGACGGTTCGCTGGCCACTCGTGAATTCGGCCAATTCAAGATGAACGCGTGGATAGACGGAATCGTCAAGGCGACCCGCGCGGTCAAGGCAGACCAGGAAAGCCTCCGGCTGCAGAACGAATTCTTCGAAAAGGCGGCCCATCCCCTGGAGACGCGCCCGTAAAGCGGACCAGGATTTCGCGGGTCCATCCAAGACGTAACTTGGGTAACGTTGGCCGGGCCTCGGGCGCATGCTACCCTCCCGCATACGTAGGAATATCAGCAGTTTGCAAGGAGCGGAAGAGCTATGCCGGTGCGTTCCCCTGCGCGGTCCCGAGCGCGCCACCCATAGCAGCCGAGACCGCCAACCATGCCACGCATTCCCATCTTCAGACTCGGACGCTCGGCGGAGGAGGCGCTGCCTCCCCAGCTCAGCAGCTACACGCCGAAGCTTACCCTGGAAGGCTTGCAGCTGGGCGTGGACAACCTCCGGCATGACGTGCATCTGAGCCCCCGGTTCGTGGAACAGGCGCGGTTGCTGATCGCGCGACTCATCGTGCGCCACGGCGACATGGAAGGACTGTTGGCGGCGGAAAAGACGGAGCGTACCGGCGGCAACCACTTCATAGGATCGACTCCGGCGGCGAAAGCGCCGGTCAAGGCGGGCCCGTCTGAACTGAAGCCACTTCTGGCTGACCTGCATGTGGCGGCGTTGAATCGCGCCAAGGCCGTCGAGAACCTTTCGGTAGATGTGCTGGCGCGCGCCGCCATCGTTAAATTTCTGCGCATCGAGCTGAACTCGCAATTCGCGCAAATGCTGGAACGCGGCCGCATGATGCTGAAGAGTTACGAAGGCGTGCGCCAGCAGAAGGCGTTGGAGTATCGCGAGCGCGTGGCCAGCTTTCAGGTAGCCAAGAAGATCATCCTGCGCAAGACTGGACAGGAACTCTTCCGCATTTTGCGCGAGATCGAAAAGGAAACCCTGGCCCGCATGCGCCGGTCGCTGTTCGGCAATCGCGGCGAGCTGGAATACAAACTCTTCCTCAACCCTCTGGTCTTCACCGAAGACGGTTGTGACACTTACCTGAATGCCGATCACTACGTCATGCTGGGAAACTTTGATCGCGATCCCGATCGATTTTCCAATGTGCGCCGGGTCACGCGTGAATTCCTGCTTTCGCTGGATCTCGGTTCGAAAGCCGGCGATGAAGCTGTCATCGATGGCTGGCTGAACGTCCCGGAAAACGCCCAGGAACTGGTGGGCTCGGGCCAGCCGGACGAGACCACCCGCGAAGGGCGCAGCCAGAAAGCACGATTGGACGTCTGGGTCGAATTGCTGGAGCGCGAAAAGCTGATGGATTACGTGATTGCGTCCTACGAGACGGTGCCGCTTCTCGCTGAATACTCGCCCCGCATCAACGCGCAACAACTGAAAAACGCCCTGATCTCACGGGAAGAGCGCAACCGGGTGGAGAAGCTGATCGAAGAACACGGCAAGCTTTCCACCCAAAGCCTGTACTCGGCTGCGTCGCGCGTGGCCGGCTGCCGCGGCCCCGACCGGACCAAAATGGCGGCGCGCTTTTTGCGCGACTTTTTTCGTTATCACCGCGATCTGCGGCGGCTGGAAGCGTTGAATTCCGCCCTGGATGGCAGCAATCTGATCGGCAACTGGAAGATACGGGAACTCTCGGCCATGAACGGCACTCTGTACGAGTTCCTGTTGCCGGACGAACAGAAGCGGTCGGCGGACAAAGTCGTGCGGCATGTAATTTTGAAAGCCGATATCCGGGATTCGTCACGCCTGACCCGGTCGCTGCTGGAGCAGGGCATGAACCCGGCTTCTTATTTCAGCCTGAATTTTTATGATCCGGTCAACAAGCTGCTGGCCAAGTACGGGGCCCGCAAAGTGTTTGTCGAGGGCGACGCCATCATTGTCGCGTTGCTGGAACACGAAGGCGAGGCTCCCCTGGCGGTCAGCAGGGCATGCGTGCTGGCGCGCGAGATCATTGACATCGTGGGCGGCTACAACCACCTGCTGGAGCGGGCGGGCATGCCAGGATTGGAACTCGGGACCGGCATTTCATTCCAGGATTCGGCGCCCCTCTACCTGATGGATGGGGAACAGCAGATCATGATTTCCGACGCTCTGAACGAGAGCGACCGGTTGTCCTCCTGCAACAAACGCGTGCGCAAGGCGGTGGCAGCGGTGGAGGGTCCGTTCAACGTCTATGCCTTTCAGACCGTGAAGGATGCCGATGCCGGAGAAAGTCCGGAAGATTTCATCCTGAAATACAACCTGAACGGGATTCGCATAAGCGAAGCCGCCTTCCAACGGCTGCAGCAGGAAATTTCTCTGGAGCCGTGCCCGATGGATCTACCCAAATTGTGGGGCAGCGAAGCTTTTCAGTTGCACAGCGGCCTGGTGCCGGTCGGCAATGAGATTTTCAAGAAGATCCTGGTCCGCTCCAGCGTGATTCCTCAAATCGATCCGCACAAGTTTTCGCTGCAGCACTGGACCGAGCGCCGTTATTTCGAAGTGTGCACGAACCCCGCGATCTACGCCATGCTGGAAGGCAAGGCGGCGAAAGGCAGTTTCTAGTTTTGCTTGAAGCTCTGGCCCGAAAACCAGGAGCCCGCGGCCAGCCCAGGGCGTTCCCGATCCTTCGCAATCATGAGCCACGCTACCGCGGCACTTGCCAGAGACAGGCCTGCGCAAATCAACATGACAATTCGGAATCCGAATACAAATGCCTGCGCAATGGACTCCCTGATCGCGGTCCCGGTGCTGGAATCGACGCCAACGGGGACCTGCAAACCGGCGAGTTTGATCTGGTTGGCGTGGAGTTCCAACAAAATGGCAGGCGAAAGCGGAAACTGAGCCAGGTCGTGGTCTAGTCGAGAGCCGAAGGCCTTCACCATCACAATGCCAAGGACCGCAATCGCCAGCACGCCTGCTACGCGCGCCACCGCATTGTTGATTCCGGAAGCCGCGCCAACCCGGTCTTGCTCTACTGAATTCATGACGACGGTAGTGAGCGGAGCTACGGTGACCGCCATCCCAAACCCCAGAACAACCACCGCCGGAAAGAATGCCTTCCAATAGCCATCGGCAACGGAGGGCACGGCGAACAGAACGAAACCCAGAGCGGCAATCAGCGGGCCAAGAATGAGTGGACCGCGCGGGCCATAGCGGGCGACCAGTCCGCCAGACCAGCGGGAAAGAAAGAACATGAGCAGAATCCAGGGAAGGATGGCAGCGCCGGTCGCCGTTGCGGAGTATCCCTGGACCTGGATCAGGTCCAAGGGAAGCAGGAAAAAGAAAATTCCAACCGCAGCATAGAGAAACAGCGTGAGCAGGTTCGCGCCACTGAAGCTGGGCGATTTGAACAATTCGAGCGGGAGCATCGCCGCCGTGACCTTGGCCTCTACAAACACGAACACAACCAGGCAACCGAAGCCAACGATCAAACTCCCAAGAACCAGCTGATTTCCCCAACCCAGGTTGACCGATTCGATGAACCCGCTCACCAAGCCACCGAGTCCAACGGTGGCTAGAATCGCTCCCAACCAATCCGCGCGTCCTGCAACGGCGCTGCGGCTCTCCGGAATCCACAACACAGAAATCGCCACCACGGCCGCCGCCAGCGGGAGATTAATGAAGAATACCGACCGCCAGGAAGCATGTTCCACCAGCCAGCCGCCGAGAACTGGCCCCACCGCGGTGGTGATGGCGGTAAAGCCCGACCATGTGCCGATCGCCTGGCCACGACTCTTCTCGTCGAAAGAAGTACTGATAATCGTAAGGCTTCCGGGCACCAGGAGGGCGGCCCCCGCGCCTTGAATGCTTCTCGCGATGATCAATTGACGGATGTCCAGGGCCAGGCCACAAGCCGCCGAAGCCAGAGCGAAAATCGCCACCCCCAGCAAAAACATTCGACGGCGGCCGAACCGGTCGCCGAGCGAGCCGCCGACCAGGATCAATGCGCCTAGAAAAAGTCCGTAAGACTCGACCACCCATTGCACATCCACCACCGTTGCATGAAAGCTTGCCTGCAGCGCAGGCAGAGCGACATTGACGACCGTGCTGTCGATGAAAGCCATGCTGGAGCCAAGAATGGTCGCAGCGAGTATCCAGGTTCTGGCTTCCGGCCGGCACAGAACCGCGACACGCGCGCTTCCGATTACGGCTTCATCACACGGTGGTTTCATCAGCGTTACGGATCAATTTCAAATTGCGTAAATTAAGGACGTGACTGGAGCACAGGGAGTCCTACCCCAAGCTATGGTGTTCGAGTAACGGCTACGCCGACTCATGGCACTTCTAGAACCCGGACTTGAGCCGTGACGGCTTGAAAGGAATCATCACCACGGCTTCGAGATCCACCGCGGCGCCGTTCTTGGTGGCGGGCCGAAAGTGCCAGTGGGCAAGGGCGGTGCGAGCGTACTGGTCGAGTTGGTCATCGATGCCGCGCAGCACCCGTACGTCGCCTACCGACCCGTCATTCCGAATGACAGCGTAAAGGGTGACGGTGCCATGCACGTTGCGGCGCATCAACTCCAAAGGATAGGCGGGGTCCACCTTCTGGGTGGCCTCGGGAGCGGTCAGGTCTCCCTTGGCCTCGCTTGGGTTGAGCTCGGCGAAGCGAATGACCCAGCTTCCGCCCGCGGAATTCAGGTTCGGCATGTTCAGGGTCATGGAATAAAACTTCTTGTCCCCAAAAATCCATCGATCCACGTCGCTCGCCCGGTCTTCAGAGACTTCGGAAAGCGGATGAGGCGGAGTCGCCCTGACCCGGGGCGGCGTGGCATCCGCCAGCAGGCGTGGGTTGTCGGAGCTGCGCTCTGCCCCGGCGCCGCTGCCGTTTCCCTGACCCTGACCGGCCACTGAGGAACGGTTCTGCTGGTCGGGACCTGCGCCAACCATCAGGCCGGAAGGAATGCCGTCACGGTTCTTGCCGGCTCCGGAACCGCTCCCGCTGCCGGCGTTTGTGTTCGCCGCGATATCGGGAGTGCCGGGCGCGCCCGCTTTCCCGGCGGGAGTCGCGGCGAAGGTTCCACGACGATTTCCGGCCGGCATTTGCATCCCATCACTTGGCGCGGCGGGGTGAATACCCAGCGCGATGATCCGCCCACCGGAATTCGAACCGGCATTGCCCGGAATCGAAGGAGGCGGCGGAACCACCGCCGAACCTGCGCCACCGCCGAGCCTGGCTGCCGCTCTGCCGGCCACTGCGTATTGCTCGGCCACGGGCAATTCCGGCGCGGGCGCAACAACTTGAGCGTGCCCAATATTGATATCTCCCAGTCTGCGCACTGTAGCTGAGTCCAGGCGGGGTGGAGGCTGGACAACCGCGGCCTCGGGAGTGCGCAGAGTACGCGAAGTTTCCGCGTCCACTTCCGGGGCGGGTGCTACCGCGGTTTGCGAAAACATCGGCGTTTGTTGGCGGTTGGCGGGAAGTTTTTCTGGCGCGGGCGCGACCGCCGCGACGGGAAGCTCGGGCAGCCTCAGGTTGGCCGCAACGCTGGTCGCTGCGAGCGGAACCGCGGGCTGCGCCTCGGTCTGCGACCAGGCCACGATATTGGGCAACGGCACATCATGATTCAGCTTGATGTTGGAAGGAGTGACGATTGTCTGGGTGCGGTTGTCAGCTTCCGCCGGCACTGAAATGATGGGCTGCGGCGCATGTTCCGGTTCGCCCTTCTGCGGAAGGGGCCGCCGCGCCCCGCCGCTATCGAGCGGCGGAAGATATTCGGAAGGCGCGTAGTAGATCACGTCCGCACGACTAAATACTGGACGATCCAGCGCCTGGGGTTTTTGCGGCCAGAGCTGCACCGCCCCCCAAAACGCGGCGATCACCGCGAAGTGAAACATTACCGACTGCGCAAACCGGTTCCAGGGAAGACCAGAGACCACGAAAACATCCGGCCAAAATGGGCCCGGGCGAGAATACAGATGGAGAGACGAATCTCCTGGTCGGCGAAACAGGTCCGCGAGGTTGCGCAGGAAGACCGTATGCCAGGCAGGCAAATCCACCAGGAACGCCGGTGCGGGCGCAGCCCTTAGCTCTGTTTCGGACATGGGTTCCAGGAGCACCGAGGCTGGTTTCATCGGGTAGACCGCAGGGGCAAAACGTTGATTATATCCTGCGGCCCGGACGGCGGATAACTATCAGTTCATACGCGATGGAGGATGGGCGGGAGCGCCCGTGCCGCAACGGACCTGGATTCACGCCGCGCTCATGCTTTCCATGCTTTAATACGCACATGGCCAGACTGTGCGCGCTCCTACCTATCCTGCTGATGCTGACATGCGTGCTTTCGAGCGGACAGAATACTGGGCCAAGTCCGCCCGCGCCAAAACCCGCCGAAGACTATTCCGGCATGTATTCCTTTCTGCAGGACGGTGAGTTTGTGCAAATCACGGTCGAGGACCAAGGGAGGGTGACCGGGTTCATTTCACGCTATGGCGCGGGGGAAAGTGATCGCGGCGAGTTTCTCGATCTATTCTTCAAGTCCGGTAAACTCGAAGGCCGGAACCTGAGCTTTACCACGCAAACGGTGCACGGTGTGTGGTACGAGTTCAAGGGGACGGTCGAACGTGGCCCCGGAAAAAATCCCGGCGACGAGGCTTATTACCTGCTGAAAGGCACGCTTACCCAAAACAACATCGATGCGAACAAGAAGACCTCATCAAAGTCAAGCGATGTGGCCTTGAAATCCTTTCCCCAGGATTTAGACACGCCCGCTGAAAAGTAAAGTTGATCTGTCATCCTGAGCGGAGTGGAAACTTCGCTTCGCGACGTTTCCGCGCAGTCGAAGGACCCCTGCCAGCTCTGCGACCTGGGGGCCGGCTAGCGCGTGCCAGCGAGGTCGATGACACAACTCCGCGTCGCAGGTAACAATAGGGGTCCTTCGACTCCATGGGAAGTTCGCAAGCGAACTTCCCACTCCGCTCAGGATGACAGGGTGCGCGGCTGATTGCCTCCCGCAGTGGCAGTTCACGCCAGCGCGTTGTATCCTCGGTTCGTGCAGCGCCCACATGCGCCTCATCGGTCTCCCACTCCGGGACTCGTCTTGGGGCTGATCATTACCCTGGCTGCCGTGGTGGCTTATTCGGCATACATCACGGGGCAGATCTCCAGCCTGCGCGAATTGCAGAACAATCTGGTGGATCGAAACCGCAAAGACTCGCTGCAATTGCTGCGCATTCAAAACGATCTCAACACCCTGGCGCTGGCCATGCGTGACATGCTGGACAACAATGAGCCCTATCCACTGACGGCGTGGACGGCTCAATTCCAGCGCATCCGCGAGGATCTTGATGACGCTTTGCGCAAGGAAGAGCAAGTGGCGGTGGCGGACCGCACTCCGGAACAGCGCCAGTATCTCGGCAACTCGATGGCCCAGTTCTGGGACGCGGTCGATCGCACCTTCGCACTGGCTGCCAATGGGAAACAGGACGAAGCGCGCAGCCAGATACAGCTTTCCCTGCAGGCACGCCAGGCGGCGCTGAGCACAGCGGTGGCGCGGTTGCTGGTGCAGAACAACGAGAGCGAGGAGCAGGCGGCTTTGCGCATCGGCGAAATTTATGACCGGGTGCAGCGCCAGGTCTATTTATTTCTTACGCTCACTTTGGTGGCAATTCTGCTGACTGGACTCTATTCCATCCGCTCCAACCGGCAGTTGTTTGCGCAGTTGGCCGCGCTCTCGGCACAGCGCAGCGAACTGGCGCAGAAGCTGATTTCGACGCAGGAATCGACCCTGCGGCACATTTCCCGCGAACTGCACGACGAGTTTGGGCAGATCCTGACCGCCGTGGGCGCCATGCTTTCGCGGGCCGGGAACCAGGTGCCAGAAGGTTCGCCTTTGCGCGCGGAACTGCGTGAGGTGGCCGAGATCGCCCAGAGCACGCTGGATAAAGTCCGCAGCCTCTCGCAAGCTCTGCATCCCGTGATGCTTGACGAATCGGGGCTGGAGAGTACCCTCGACTGGTATTTGCCGGTGGTGGAACGTCAGGCGGGCATTCACATATCCTATGAGAAGAGCGGAACCGCTTTTCCGGTGGATGGCAATGCGGCGATTCACGTTTATCGCGTGCTGCAGGAAGCGCTGAACAACGTAACCCGGCATTCCGGGGCCAGCCAGGCCTGGGTGCGGTTGCAGTTTTTGCCTCAAACTCTGAAGCTGGAGGTGGAAGACCACGGCAGCGGGTTCACGGCGCCGGCGGGTAAGCAGGGAATTGGCCTGGTGGCAATGCGGGAACGAGCCGAGTTGCTGGGCGGCGCTCTCGAATTTGCCAGGCCCACGGAAGGCGGCACTCTAATGCGGCTCACGGTGCCGCGGGAAAGACTGGGTGAGAGACTGGATTCTCATGGCGGATAAAATTTCTGTCTTGCTGGTTGACGATCATAGCCTGGTGCGGCGCGGCTTCCGGCGCATCCTCGAAGACGAAGTCGATATCGCGGTCACCGGCGAGGCGGGTGACGGGGTAGAAGCGGTGCAGTTAGTGCAGAAGCTTCGGCCGCAGGTGGTGGTGATGGATTGTGCCATGCCGAAAATGAACGGTCTCGAAGCTACCCGCAAGATTCTGGAAAGCCAGCCGGAAACGCTGGTGCTCATGCTCAGCATGCATCCCGAAGAGACCCTGGTCCGTCAGGCGCTGGACGCGGGCGCCCGAGGCTACATTCTGAAAAATGCGGTAGACCTGGAACTGGGAGCAGCCATCCGACGAGTGGTGGCCGGCGAGACCGTGCTCGACTCACAGCTGCCGCAGCCCTCTTCGCTTAAGGGTGAGCGCGACGAGCACCTGACGCCGCGCGAACTCGAAATCCTGCAAATGATCGTGGACGGAAAATCAAACAAGGAAATTGCCAGCGCACTCGACCTCAGCGCCAACACCGTGGCAGTTCATCGCGCCAACATCATGGACGCGCTGGGAATCCATAAAACCGCAGAGCTTGTGGTGTACGCGATCCGCAACGGGCTGGTAAATCTGCCGTGAACCGGCGCCGATTTTTGTTCGGCATGGCGGGGCTGGCTTCCACTTCAGGGCTGCTGGCGTCCGCGAAGGCAGCGCCGCAGGCTGCTTCTTCTCCGAATTTCCGGCTGGCCGACGTTACCGCCGCGGCCGGCATAAATTTTCGCCACAACAGCGGCGCCTACGGTGGCAAGCTGCTTCCCGAAACCCTGGGCGCGGGTTGCGCTTTCCTGGACTATGACAGCGACGGATGGCAGGACATTCTCCTGATCAACGGCATGGACTGGCCGGGCCACAAGCGCGAGCGCAGCCCGCTGAAGCTGTATCGCAACAATCGGAATGGCACTTTCTCCGATGTCACCCGCAGCACCGGCCTTGATGTGGAGATGTACGGCATGGGCGTGGCGGTGGGAGACTACGACAACGACGGCCATCCCGACATCCTAGTGACCTGCGTCGGACAGAACCGGCTGTTCAAGAATACCGGCAAGGGCACATTTCTTGATGTCACCAAAGCCAGCGGGCTGGGCGAACGGCAAGCCTTCAGCACTTCCGCGCTGTGGTTTGATTTCGACCGGGACGGGCTGCTGGATTTGTTTGTCTGCAACTATGTGAAGTGGTCGCCGGAACACGATGTGTTTTGCAGTCTCGATGGAAAGCATAAATCGTATTGCACGCCGGAGGCTTATCGTGGCGAGACCTGCTGGCTGTTTCACAACCTGGGCAATGGCAAGTTTGAGGATGTAACCCCGAGCAGCGGCATTTTCGACAGCAGTTCGAAGTCGCTCGGAGTGGCCATGCTCGACTACCATCGGGACGGCTGGCCCGACCTGCTGGTGGCCAACGATACCCAGCCCAACAAGCTGTATCGCAACCAGCGCAACGGAACGTTTAAGGACGTCGGGCTGGAAGCGGGCATTGCCTTCAGCGCCGAGGGCAAGGCGCGCGCCGGCATGGGGGTGGACGTCGCCGATTTTAATAACTCCGGGAACTCGGGCGTGGCCATCACCAATTTCGATAA
>JBOGLD010000239.1:0-2500 GCA_050745885.1 Terriglobales bacterium | reverse complement strand
ACCAAAGGCCAAGGACCAACGACCGGCGGCCAACGACCCCATGCCCAAACAGGCCACATCCATGCCCTTGAGTCTCTCCGCGCCGCCGGCGGGAACTCCTCTGTATCGCTGGTTCTATGACGAACTGCGGTCGGCCATACTCGAAGGCCGGATTGCTCCCGGCGCCCGATTGCCGGCCACCCGGGATTTGGCCCGCGAATACAAGCTGGCGCGCGCGACCGTGGTCACCGCGTTTGAGCAACTGAAGTCCGAGGGCTACGTGGAAGGCCGAGTCGGAGCGGGGACGTACGTCAGCCAGGTACTGCCAGACGATCTGCTGCAAGTGGCCCGTACCAGCGCGGTGAAGGCCGCCGGTCCACGGCGCGTGGGTTGGTCGTCTTATGCCCGTCGTCTGCAGTCGGTCCGCAGTGGCGGACCGCGCATTACTCGGGCCTTCCGCGCCAACCAGGCCGCGCTCGATGTTTTTCCCACCACGCTCTGGGCCCAGGTGGTCGCTCGCCGCTTGCGTCGCGCCTCGGCGCAATTGTTGTCCGGCGGGGAGGCGCTGGGATACCGTCCTCTGCGCCAGGCCGTGGCCGCCTACCTGAACGCCTCGCGCGGAGTGAAATGCTCGACCGATCAGGTGCTGATCATTTCCGGAGTGCAGGAGGCGCTGGAACGCGCTGCCCATCTGCTGATCGATCCGGGAGACACGGTATGGGTCGAGGAGCCGGGCTATCCCGGGGCGGCCATCGTTTTTCGCGCGGTTGGCGCGCGAGTTTGTCCGGTCCCGGTGGATGACGAAGGCCTCGATCTGGAATCAGGACAACGACGCGCCGGACATGCCAAGCTCATCTACGTGACTCCGGCGCATCAGTTTCCCCTGGGCGTCACCATGAGCCTGCGCCGGCGTCTGGCGTTGCTGGAGTGGGCGCGACATTCGCACGCCCTGCTTTTGGAAGACGATTACGACAGTGAATATCGCTACCAGGGGAGGCCCATCCCGGCTCTGCAGGGGCTGGATCGTGCGGGCGTGGTCATTTATGCCGGCACCTTTAACGAAGTCCTGTTCCCCGCATTGCGTCTTGGCTATCTGGTGGTGCCCCCTACGATGGTCGACCGGTTTGCCGCGGCGCAATCGGTTGGCATGCGCCACGCTCCGCTGCTGGACCAGGCCGCACTTTGTGACTTCATCACCGAAGGGCACTTCGCGCGGCACATTCGACGCATGCGCGAACTGTACGCGGAACGGCTGTCGGTTTTTCTGGAGTCGTCCCGCTCCCGGCTGGGAGGGCTGCTGGAAATCCCCGACATCGAAGCCGGCCTGCAAACCGTGGGATGGCTGGCGCCGGGCATCACCGCCGAGGTCGCTGCCGAAGAGGCGGCCCGGCGCAAGGTGGAAGTCATACCGCTCAGCCGCTACTCCTCTCGCCGCTTCACCCGGCAGGGGCTGCTGCTCGGTTTTGCCGCGGTGGATGCGCGAGAATTGCGTCGAGGAGTTGAGCAGCTGGCGCGGGCGCTGGAAACCTGCAAGCCTGACGGCCTCTAGATTGAAGAACACCGGGGCCAGCCGTTTACACAAAATCTTGCGCAGCGTTGCTGCGCTGCACGGGCGGGACGCCCGCGCCCACACTATTTTTGCGGATTTACTTTTTCACGAACTTGGCGAACATGCGTTCCGGATCGATGGCGATGAACAGCCCCCGGCCGCGGGCCAGCACTTCCCCCTTCTGGTTGAGGATCTCTGCCATGTTCACGTGCCTTCGCCCACGTACGCTTACCTCGCGCGATTCCACGCGCAACGATTTGTTCAGCGGCACCGGGCGGAGGTAGTCCACGGTCATCCGCGAAGTCAGCGCGATCACCTGCCGCAGCTTGTTCACTTTGCCCATGGCCTCATCGAGAATGGCGGCGATGATGCCGCCGTGGCAATGTCCCGGAGGCCCGGTATAGCGGCGATCCAGACGAAAGCGGCAGACGAACATGCGGCGCTGCTGGTCGAAGGTGAATTTCAGTTGCATACCGTCGGCGTTGTCTGGCCCGCAGGCAAAACATTCGTTCTTCGGCAAGCGAGTCTGGCCGACATCGTGGCCCCGGCCATGAGATTTCCTGGACATAGGCTAGAGAGTTTATACCGGCGTGCCGCCGCGCTGGTGTTCCTCCGCATCCTCCGTGTCCTCTGTGGTTAGGCTGTAAAGCTGAGGCTTGCGCCCCTCACGTATAGCTGTGATAGACTTCCGGCGATCCGCAGATTTATTTTTGATCCACCAGAATTATTAGTCCGAATTCCACGACCCTTAGGAGGTCTGGTAGATGGGCCTCGCTCTGCTCGCGATTATCTGGCTGATCACCTTCTTCAGCACTTACTTCTTCGTGGCCAAAACCTGGTGGTTGCCCCACGGTGCGTCCACCGCAGCCGCCTTTATCGACAATCAGTTCGCTTTGACTTATGTCCTGATGGGAATCGTATTTGTGGCCGCGCAGGGCGCCCTGGGACTGTTCGTGTGGCAATATCGCGAAC
>JBOGLD010000238.1:0-9903 GCA_050745885.1 Terriglobales bacterium | reverse complement strand
TTGCGGGGAAAGAAAATCGTCCGCACCCGGACCATCATGAATACGCCGGTGAGAATCACGGACAGACCACACAATATGATGACGCCGTGGTAGAGCTTGTTCTCCAGAGGATATTTGGCAAATTTTCGTGGCGGCGCGGCGCTCTTCCCCATGAAGCGCTGGACCCGCTTCCAGGCATCCTCCAGGTCGGCCTTGTCCGGCCAGATCGACCAGAAATCCAAAAAGAACGAAGCGTGGATAACGTGAAAGACAATGGAAATGGTCAGCACCACACCCGCGATCCAGTGGTAGGTGACCCAGTTGAACTGGACGCCCACCTTGGGCAGGAACGCGGTGAATAGCAGGGTTAACATCGAGGTGGCCATGATCCAGTGAAACAACCGCGCCGCCAGCGAGTGCCGGGGAATACGCTCAGGCAAGCGGGCCACGAGTTCAGGCGAAGCCTGGCCCACGAACTCTTTCTCTTTGGCGAAGTACCGAATATAGATGGCGTGAACGATCAGAAATAGCATTCCCGCGATCAGCGCAACCCATATCAAGAACCACGCAATGTGAATGGGAACCTGCTGGCCCCACGGACTCGTGGCCCACTCTATGATGCCCACGTTGCCTCCTGCACGCCGCTGATGGCGCGCTTCACCAGGTTCCTCGTCAGCGGGATCTTGTAGGCGTTGAACTGCAGCGGGACGGCGCCCTGCACCGCTACCTTGCCCGCCATCTCTCCCGTGGCTGCGGTCCGCGCCTGGCCGCGCACGGCATCTTCCACGGCCTTCAAACGCAACGGTCGGGCGGCCGCGCCGTTCACCGCGATGCGGATGCGCTCGATCCTGTTCCCCGTCAGCGCCATCGCCGAGGCCACGTTCAGCAAGGGGAAGTCCCAGACGTTCCGGTCGCGCACTTTTTCGAAATAGAATTGAGTCCCCGCCCAGGCCGCCGGAATGCGAATCGCGGTGAGCAGGTCCCCGGGCTGCAGGATGTGCATGCGGGTGATGTCGATGTCGGGCCCGAGAAAGTAATCTTCGGCATCGACCACGCGCTCACCCTGGGCCGTGCGGACCACGAACTTGGCATCCAGCGCGATCAGGGCCGGGGCCGAATCGGAGGGATTCACGGCGACGCAGCGCTCGGCGTGCAGAATGGCGTGTTCGCGGTTACGGCCCACCGGCGTGTCGGCGTAGCAAATGTTTCCGCCGGCGCGATAGCAGGGCCAACCCGCGCGGTAATACCAGCAACGGGCGTCCTGCGACACGTTGCCGCCGAGCGTGCCCTGGTTGCGGATCTGCGGCGAGGCCACCAGCTCCACCGCCTGCGCCAACAATCCATATTTCTGCTGAACCACGGGGTTCTGGGCCACTTCGGTCAGCGTGGTCATGGCGCCGATTTCAATTCCGTCGGGAGTGGTCCGAATACCCTTGATTTCGTCGATTCCGCTCAGATCGACCACTGCTTTGGGTTTTTTGATTCGATCCTTCAGCCAATCAAAGCTGTCGAGCCCGCCGGCCAGCACCCAGGCGTCCTGTCCGTGCTGTTCGAGCAGCTTTTGCGCATCCGCAATGGAGTTCGGCTGAAACAACTGGAACGCCGGCATCACATCTCGTATTACCGCCATGGTTCTCTCCGCTCTTTAACTCTTCTACCCTCGATCCTAAATATGGGCCGTCAAGGGATCCTGCATCGGTCGCCCGGCTTCGAGCGAGGTCAGGATCGTGTCCAGGTTGACGGGTGCGCGACGGAAGACTTCATCTCCCACTGCATCCGAGAGGGCGTTCAGGATGGAGGCGCAACCTCCACCGACGGGCGGCTCGCCAATACCGCGGGCGCCAACCGGCGTCTCCGGGTCCGGAATGTCCAGCGCCGCCCATTGCATGTTGACCGGCACGTCCAGAATGGTAGGTGGCTTGGTCTGATAGAACCGCCGCGAAACCATGTGCCCGTACTCGGGATCGAACACCCATTTTTGCCCGATGGCATGGCCGATCCCCAGGATTGACCGGCCCAGCACCTGGCCGCCGAGGGCGCGAGGATGGATCACCGTCCCCACATCCGCGTAGGCCAGGAAATCGACAATATCGTACTTGCCGGTTTCGATATCGACTTCCACTTCGGCGAAGCTCGCGACATAGGAAAACGACTGGCCATCGTGCGGGTACTTGTCTTTCGCCGCCGCCACCAGGCCTTTGCCCGCCAGCGCCGCCACCGACACCTTGGTGTACTTGTTCACATCTTCGGGAGCTTCGTGGCCGTCGTAGATTCCACCTAGCTCGATGGCGCGCCGGGCGGCCTGCGCCAGGGTCATGCCGGGGCCGCCACCTTTGCGGAAAACGCGCACGTTCGCGACTTCATAGCTCTCGGGCTTGCCGCCGAGAGTCTTGGCCGCGATTTCCTTAAGTCTCTTTCTTGCCTCCATGCCCGCCGCATACGCCGCCCGGGTCATGGCGTGGGTGGTCTGGCTGCCGCCGGACACGCAGGTCCAGGGAAGGTCCTTGGCGGTGTTGCCCCAGGTGATGTCGCATTTCTCCCAGGGCACGCCCAGAATCTCGGCGCTGACGCGGTGAACGTCAATCACGGACTCCGTTCCCAGATTGCCGATTCCGGACTGGATGGCGATCCGGCCATCCGGCTTGATGAGGAGCAAACCGTCGTAGCCGATCGAACCGGCAAAGAAGCAACTCAGGGACACGCCGAGACCGCGGACTTTAGAACCGATCCGCTTCGGGGTGCGCGCCACCCGCTGCTGCCATTTGAACTGCTCCGCGCCGCGGTCGAGCGCGTCTTTGATGAACGCGCTGGTGGCGTGCGTCCGCTTGCCGTTGTTCACGGGCCCTAACTCGGCTTTGCCCTCGGGACAGTTAATGCGGCGGATGGCCACCTGGTCGACCTGGAGCTTGCGCGCGGCCTGGGCGACGATGGGTTCCAGGATGGCAATTCCCTGCATGCCTCCCGGCGCACTCTGCGGACCGCGAGGCGGGGTGTTGGTCATCACCGTCACTCCGCGCCAGTGCATGGCCGGCGGCTGATACAGCAGCGACACAATTCGACCGGCGGCGCCGGCATCGCCCACGGCGTCGTAGGGGCCGGTGTTGCAGATCACCAACATATCGAGAGCGGTGATCCGTCCTTCCTTGGAGAAGCCGACTTTCATCCGGCCCAGCAGGCTGGGCCGCCCCCGGCCGATGAAATTCTCCTCCTCGCGGCTGATGCGCATCATCACCGGAGCGTTGGCCTTTTTCGACAGCAGCGCCGGGACAATCGCGGTGATCGCGGCGGTCACCTTGCTGCCAAACCCGCCGCCGGTGTATTCGCTGATCACGACAACTTTCTCCGGTTCGACATTGAGCCAGCGCCCCAGCGCAGCCACGGTCTGGACCGTGCTCTGCGTCCCGGTGTGAACGTACACTTTGCCGTTCTGCCAGTACGCCAAAGCGCTGCGGGTTTCCAGCGTCTGATGGCTGGTGTCGGGCGTGACGAAGGTTTCATCCAGAACCAGCGCGGCGTTCTTGAAGCCCTGTTCCACGTCCCCGTACGACCATTCGTCGGGGGTCTTGCCCATGGGCAGCCGGCCATCCTTGGCGTCCGCGAAGTCCGCAGCGGTCCACTTCAGTTCTCCCACTTCGGGCGGTGGCGGACCCGCGGGAGGCTCTCCCGGTTTCGCCGCCAGCGGATGAGGTCGCACCCAGATATTGCCCCCGCCGCGCGGGTTCGGTCCACCGGGCCGAAGGGTATCGAGCGGATCGATGACGAAAGGCAGCGGCTACATCTCGAGATCGATTTTTTCAATCGCTTCGGCGGCGGTAAGTTCATCCACTGCAGCCACGGCGAGAATCGGCTCACCCTGATAAAGCGGTTCCATGGTCAGGGCCCGTTCCCCCAGTGGGTTGGCCTTGATCACCACTCCCAGGTCGGTCAGGCTGTCAGCGGGCGCGGGAAGGTCGTCCGCCGTCAGAATCGCTTTGACCCCGGGCATGGCCAGGGCTGCCCGGGTGTCGATGTGTTTCACCCGTCCATGCGGCATGGGGCTGAGCAGGAGCTTGCAGAACAGCATGCCCTCGGCGCGAAAATCTTCAGCGTACTTGGCCTGGCCTGTGACTTTCGCATACAGGTCGGCGGTCTTGTAATCCTTGCCGATTAACTTGTACTGAGCTCCGTACTTGCGTTCCGCGGGCTGCTTCGAATCTTCAGACGGGCTAGGCACGATGAGCCCTCCTCATGTTTTCCGCGCCGCGCATCATGGCGGTGAGGATCTTGTCGTAGTCCTGGCAACGGCACAGGTTTCCGGAAATGCCGTGCGCCAACTCCGATCGGCTGGGATTTGCATTTGTTTTCAGGAAACCCACCGTGGCCATAATGAAGCCGGACATGCAAAAGGCGCACTGGAACCCTTGCTCGTCGATGATTCCCTGCTGCACCGGGTGCAGGGTTCCGTCGGCGCTGACCAGGCCTTCGACGGTCAGGACTTTCCGGCTGCGCACGGTGTGGGTCAGCACCGAGCAGGCGTAATGCGGCACATCATCCAGCAGGACCGTGCACGAGCCGCATTCGGCGCGATCGCATCCCAGCTTGGTCCCGGTGAGGCCCAGTTTGTAGCGCAGGGTCCAGGCCAGTGTCTCCTGCTTCATCGCGTCCACGCGGCGCTGCTGGCCATTCACGTTGAGCGTGATGAGACGTTCGCCCACGCCTCCGGCCATTTCTTGCCCCTGCAGGAGGGTGGAGGCCCGGAACAGGTAGTTCGCCGAGGAGACCGCAACGCCGCTACCGATGACTCCCTTGATGAAGCTGCGCCTCGAGACTCCCTTCAACGTGTCTTCGGTCTTGATCAGGTCGGTTTTGTCTGCCATGTCAGGTCACCCCTTGTTGCACACCCACACGGTTCACATACCCAATCTTTTACACCCTTTTACACCGAACTGGCGACCCGATGTCAAACGAGAAATTCTAAGAGATAAGTTCAGCGATGCAGACTGATTCCCGTCGGAAAAATCGGCGTGCGGGCGCCAGCGAGTCGGACTCACGCCGGCGGTGATCGTGGCCAGGCAGCCTATGTATAATGATGAACTTACCGCAGCAATCATGGGCGCTTAACTCAGCGGTAGAGTGCCATCCTCACACGGTGGAAGTCGCAGGTTCGAATCCTGCAGCGCCCACCATCTCATCTCTGGCGCGCTCGAATCGCCGAGCTGCGGTCGATGCCGCGATGCATGCGATTCCCGCCCGCGCTCCGCGGGTTAGTCAAGAACCCGCGGGTTGGGCTGGGTAACGGGCACGCGGTTACCGGGTCCCCGGGCACGGTCAGACATGCCCTTCTTTCTCTGCCTAACGCGCTTGGCGTACATCCTTTGCTGGGATAATCTGAATCCATATTCAGGATGGCAGCGCCGGTCTGGCCACCGGCACGAACCGACAAATTTAGACATTGAACAGGAGAGTAGTAATGTCCAGGACCCTGGTCCGCCCGTTCCGCATGAATGTTGTCACGTCCATTTTTGCTGTCTTGGTTCTGGCCATCGCCGCTCCGGCGCAAACCCGCAACCGCATTACGCAGAATATTGGGGACACGGAACCCGAAGTGGTGGCAGGGGTCCATCCCCTGGCCCGTGCGGAGTTCGACCAGGGCCGGGTCGAAGGCAGCATGGGCATCCATCGCGCCGCCATCGTGTTCAAGCTGGCGCCCGCGCAGCAGGCCGCGCTGGAAAAGTTGCTGGCCGAACAGCAGGACCCGCACTCTGCGAACTATCGCAAGTGGCTGACTCCGGAGCAGTATGCCGCGCGTTTTGGCATGAGCGACGGCGATCTCGCCAAAGTTGCGGCCTGGCTGAAATCGCAGGGCTTGAGCGTAGACGGGTACTCCCGCGCCCGCACTCGGGTGTTCTTCAGCGGCGATGCGGCCCAGGTCGAAAGCGCCTTCCACACCGAGCTCCACCGCTATCTGGTGAACGGAGAGATCAGTCTTGCCAACGCCACCGAAATCTCGGTGCCGCAGGCGATTTCCGGCATGGTGCTGGGAGTACGCGGTTTGGAGAATTTCCGCCCCCGCCCCAGGGCGCGCGTAGCCAGGCCGAACTTCACTTCGCACCAAACGGGGAACCACTTCCTTGCGCCGGGTGATTTTGCGACGATCTACAATATCCCCGCGGCGCTGGATGGGACCGGGCAGAAGATTGCCGTGGTGGGGCAGACGCAGATCAACACTTCGGACATTGATGCCTTCCGCAGCGCGGCCGGATTGCCGGCGCGGACCGCCGGCAACTTTCAGCAGATTGCGATCGGTGGAACCGGGTTCAACGACGGAGATGAGGTCGAAGCCAACCTCGATCTGGAGTGGTCCAACGCGGTGGCCAAGAATGCGACCATTCTCTACGTCTACGCCGGTGCGAACTCGGCGACGTTAAACGTCTTCGACGCATTGCAGTACGCGGTGGACCACAATCTGGCGCCGGTGATCAGCACCAGCTACGGCAATTGCGAAGCGAACCTGACTGGCTTCCTGCAGACCCTTCAGCAATCCGCCCAGCAGGCGAATTCGCAAGGCCAGACGATTACGGCGGCATCGGGCGATTCCGGGTCGGCGGACTGTGATCCCGCTACGGTCAACTCCGCAACGCACGGACTTGCGGTGGATGCACCCGCCAGCCTTCCCGAAGTCACCGGAATCGGGGGTAGCGAGTTCAACGGAGACGCAGCGGCGACCTTAACCGGGACCGCTCCCAATACGACCGCCAGTGCCACCACCTTTTGGGGCGGCACCACCAGCACCACCGACAACCTCAGTTCAGCGCTAAGCTACATTCCGGAAACTACCTGGAATGACACGCCCGCGTCGGTTGCCATGGGACTGGGCCTTTCCGCTACCGGCGGAGGGAAGAGCAAAGTGTTTTCCAAGCCCAGCTGGCAGACAGGTGCTGGCGTTCCGAATGACGCTTCCCGCGACGTGCCCGACGTTTCACTTAGCGGTTCGCCTAACCACGATGGCTTCCTGATCTGTTCCCAAAGCTTCTTCGTCGGCGTCACACCCGCCGTTTCCAGCTGTACGACCGGGTTCCGCGCCAGCGACGGCAGCAGTTTGGCGGTGGTGGGCGGCACATCTACCGGTGCGCCTGCTTTTGCCGGCATCGTAGCGCTCCTCAATCAAAAAACCGGCTCCAACGGTCTAGGCAACGTCAACCCCACGCTTTACAGCCTGGCCTCGACCAATGGCGTTTTTCACGACATCACGACCGGGAATAATATCGTTCCCTGCGTCCAGAGCTCGAAGGGTTGCCCGACGGCGGCTCCTTTCCAGTATGGTTTCAGCGCGGGCACGGGCTATGACCAGGTCACCGGATTGGGTTCGGTGAACGTGACCAACCTGGCGAACGCATGGGCAGCACTCAGCACCTCCCCGGATTTCTCAGTTTTGGGCTACTCCGCCACCGCTTCGGCTCCCGGCCAGCAGGCCACCTCAACAATCGTTCTGGAGTCGATCGCTGGTTTCAATGGCATGGTGGCCCTCACTTGCCAGTCGGCCT
The DNA here is from genome assembly GCA_050745885.1 of Terriglobales bacterium. Classification (GTDB taxonomy): domain Bacteria; phylum Acidobacteriota; class Terriglobia; order Terriglobales; family Acidobacteriaceae; genus JAIQFF01. The sequence goes on along the minus strand of JBOGLD010000238.1, from coordinate 2,401 downwards.
CAGCCGGCGCGCAGATCACCTGTTCCATCAGTCCTACCTCGGTGTCGGTCACAGGGGCGGGTGCGACGGCAACGATGACGATTTCCACGACGGCGTCGCACATTGTAGCCGGCGCGTCAGCTTCGCTCCGCTCGCCACACGGCTTGGGCTGGTTGGCGGCCAGCGGCAGTGCCCTGTTTGCGGGCATCGTTTTCCTGGGCGTGCCTTCGCGCCGGCGTGGTCGAATAGCGGGGCTTGGTCTCATGCTGCTGGTATTTTTCGCTGCGGGAGTAGGTTGCGGGGGCGGGAGCAGCAGTTCGACGAAGAATGTGGGAACTCCGGCAGGCAGCTACAGCATCACGGTGACGGCCACCAGCGGCTCATTGTCCCACACCGCCAACGTCGCCGTGACGGTCCAGTAACTGGATAGGGCTGACGCGGACAGGATTGTCCGCCCACACGGCTACAGCGTGAAATCCACGGCCGTGGTATTTCCTCCACATACCAGGACGCCGACCCGTTCTCCCGGGCGTGGCCGGTAGCGGCGTGACAGAAGCGCCGCGAAGGCTGCCGCTCCTCCGGGTTCGGCGACCACGCGCAACACTCTCCACAGCGCCCTTTGCGCTTCCTGAATCGATTCGTCGGAAACCAGCAGAACACTCGCTACGTGCGCCTGCGCGATGGGGAACATGAGGTCGCCGACCCGTTTCGGGGCCAGCGAATCGGCGGCGATTCCTCCCGCTTCGGTGTCCACCGGGCGTCCCGCCGCTAGCGCAGAGGTGAGAGTGGGCGCGGCTTCGGGTTCCACGCCGATGATCTTGATTCGTTCCCCATACCACGCAGCGATCCCCCCGATCAGGCCGCCTCCTCCAACCGCTACGACAAGACTATCGAGCCGCGGGCTCTGATCTTCGAATTCCAGGCCCACGCTGCCCTGGCCAAGCAGCGTTTCCACCTGGTCGTAGGCATGCACAGCGAGCGCGCCGGACTGCGCCGCCCACACCTGGCTGGCCGCCAGGGCATCGGCATAGCGTTCGCCGGTGACGACTAACTCGGCCCCGTAGGCCCGGATTCGTTCCAGTTTGGTTGGCGACGCCACTTCCGGAACAAAAATTCGGGCCGGTTTTTTCAGCTTCATCGCGGCAAAGGCCACCGCCGTCCCGTGATTGCCGCCGGATGCCGCCACCACGCCGACGGCGGGAATCTGGCGCAGCAGCAGATTGGCAAATGCTCCCCGGGCTTTGAAAGAACCGGAATGTTGCATCAATTCCAGCTTGAACATCAGGCGGATGCCGTCGAGCCCGAAATCGGAGCCATCAACCTCAACCACGGGAGTTCTTCGTATATGGGGACGGATCACTTCGTAAGTGCTGGCGATGTGGTCGCGGTCGACGATGGTGCTGTGGTTCACAGTCAATCCCGGGGGCATGCCGCATCATAATTTACAGTTACCATTGTGCAAAACTACATGACTTAGGACTTGCGCTTCTTCGACCGTGGGCGGTAACATCAAGACTGTTCCAGTGGCCATGCTCTCTAGCTGGCCCTCCGCGCCCCCTGGCTCCAGACGCCATACGGAAAAAAGTCATTCACGCGTGAGTTTCAGCCGCATGGGGTTTTTCGGCACATGGTGCATGCCTGTGTCCGAAGCGAGGTTTTACCAGAAGTGGCAATTGTCGCGATCCGCACATCGAAGATCGGCAAGATCGAGTCCCCCTCTGGGCGGACTGAAATGCACAGATAAAACGAGAACAATATGAATGCAGGACCCGGACACCCCTCCGGCGGTGGTGGAGGGAGAAGCAAGCGGCGACGCGGGCGTCGTCCGCCTAACCGTGGTGGCGCGCCCAACGGCCGCGACCGTCAGCAACATAGCGGCATCTACAGCGCACCCATGGACCACAGCTACCGCGCCACGCTGGGCGGAAACAATGGATCGAGACCGGGACGGATGCGTCCTGGATTCGCTCCCGCTTACGCTCCGCTTGAACCCGAGCCACTGCCCCAGGGCGATAACGGCAACCCCCGCATCTTCGCCTTCGTCGACGACCTGTTCTTCCAGGCCAAGATTCAGGAAACGGCGCGCAAGCTGAACGTGAAGGTCGAATTCGTCAAGACCGAGAAAGACCTGCTCGATCACATCAAGCTGAATGGCGAAGAGAAGCCGTCGCTGATCATCTTCGACATGAACAACGCCAACGCCAAGCCTCTGACCCTGATCCCCAAACTCAAGACGAAATTGAAGAAGGGGACATCCATCATCGGATTCCTGTCGCACGTACAGGGCGACCTGAAGATGAAGGCGCACGAGGTGGGATGTGACATGGTGCTGCCGCGCTCGGCGTTCTCCCAGAACCTGCCGCAACTGCTGCGCCGTCACGGCGCTCCCGAGCCGGAAGCCACGAACTAGGGACAATTGCTG
>JBOGLD010000237.1:0-14159 GCA_050745885.1 Terriglobales bacterium | reverse complement strand
AATAAGGCTCGCGCCCGACAAAACCAAAGCCCGCGATGTTGGACGCCACGTTCGATCCCCCGGGCGCGTCGGAATAAAAATACTGCAATCCGCGGCGGCCATATTGAAAGCGCAGTTCGTTCACCTTGTTGTTGCCGATGGTCATGGTGTCCTGTGCCACGCCGGTCACGTCGCGGTAGGTTTGCGACGAGGTCCGCGAAAATGCGTTCTGTCCGTACGTCTGGTTCTCGCCGTTGACCTGAATGCCGGTTACCGTGCTGGGGCTCACGTTGGCGCGAAACATCAGGCGGTTGTGGTTATTGAGGTTGTGGTCCAGACGCAGCGAGTAAAGGCTGGTGCCTTCGAACACGGGATAGTTTCCGCCCTGCGGCGCCAGGCCAAGAAATCGGTTGGGCAATCCGTTGCAAAGGAAATTCGGCGCGCCCACGTTGCATGAAGTCGGAAACTGGGTCAGCGGATTGCTGCCATTTCCGGGGATAGGAATCAGCGTGCCTGCGAGCGCCTGGAACGAAGCCGGGTAAGTCCCATTGAGCGCGATCCCCGACGAGCCCCCGACAAAAGCCGCGTACAATGCCGCTTCCTGACCATAACCGGCAGCGAGTGCCGGACTGATTGCGTTCAGTTGCAATAGCGCGGCCGGCAGGGTCTGCTGGAAATAAGCCGCCTGTTGCGGCGTGGCCTGAATGTTGAAGCCTGATCCCGGCGGCGCGCCGAACACCGGGGAAGCGTCGAACGTCACCATGCCAAAGGTCCCATTGGGTGCGCCTACGCTGGAGAAACCGGTTTCGTGCCGCCGCGTGACTTCGTAGGAAAAGTAATAAAAAGTTTTGTCTTTCTTGATCGGACCGCCGAACGCGGTTCCCGCCTGCACCCGCGTGTAAGCCGGATCGGGGACTGTGCTGAATGGATTCACCGCCTGAAAATTGCGGTTGCGCAAATATCCATAAACGTCGCCGTGGAAGTCGTTCGATCCGGAGCGGGTGATGATGTTGACCACGCCGCCGGACGCTCTGCCGTACTCTGGCGCATAGCCATTGGTGATGATCTGAAATTCCTGCACCGCTTCCTGCGAAACCGTGGAGCGCACCCCGTTGGTCGAATTGTCGGTGGCATCGGCGCCGTCCACGTTCACCAGGTTGGCCCGGGCACGCTGACCGCTCATGTTCAGGCCGGAGGTGGGCGCCGCGCCGATGCTGGGCGCATTGTCGCGCAGCACTTGCGAGTCGGTGAGCGCGAAATTGATGTAGTTTCGTCCGTTGATCGGAAGATTATCAATGCGCTTCTGGTTGATGGTGTCGGTGGAAGAAGTGCGTTGCGTTTCCACCAGTTCCGCCGCCGAACTCACATTGATCACTTCCTGGGTCCCGGCCACCGACAAGACGATGGGAAGTTCCGCCATCTGTCCCACGGTTACCGCAACGTTCGGTACCGTGGCCCGGGCAAAGCCAGGCGCCTCTACCGTGACCGTGTACTGCGCCGGAGGCAGCAACAGAATGTGATATTGGCCCTCGCTGTTTTCGCTGGTGGTGCGCTCCAGGCCCTTCGCCTCATCTCGCGCCGTAACCGTGGCATTGGTCACCACGCTGCCTTTGGGGTCCCTCACAGTGATATGCAGATCGCCGGTTGAGGCTCCCTGAGCAAAGCCCAAAGCGGCGAGCATAATCATCACACACGCAACTGAGACCAGCTTTCGTACGACCATAAAAGTTTCTCCGTGGAAGGAAGGACCCTGAGTTCTCGCTGCCAGCAGCGATCACCCTTCGTAGGCAGGAATTGATCCAGCACGTTTTCGGACACGCAAACGCCGCACGGTTTTACATCAGGTGGGATAGTGAAATCAAGCTAAATTACTGACGGGAACAGGCTTAGTTAGCCAGGCAACAACTGGCAACCGGCAACTTATGACCGGGAACTGCAGTTAATTCTTCCGCAGGATGCCGTAACTCTCATGCTTTGATGTCTTAAGCGCCCACGCCATACGCGGCGTGTTGTGCGCGATGCCGAAACGCCCGCGGGCATCAAGCAGGATCATGCCGCCATGCCCGTCCACCCGGTCCTTGAGATAGTTGACGGCCTCGGCGGCCACCCATTCCGGCAGACTGCCGGTCGCTACCCGGTCGGCGGCCCACTTGGCCAGCACCAGTTTCATGATCGGCTCGCCCCATCCCGTGGTGGAGGCGGCCGCGGTCTGATTGTCGGCATAGCACCCACATCCGATGAGCGAGGAATCGCCCAGACGTCCGGGAGCTTTATTCAGCGTGCCCCCAGTCGAAGTAGCGGCGGCGATGTTGCCGTCGCCATCGAGCGCCACCGCGCCCACGGTGTCGTGAGAGATCGTGGGCGCGAACAAGTCAACCTTGGCGTCCGCGGCCCGTGCCTGAAATTCCCGTAGACGCTCGACCTCGCGGGGAATGATCAGATCTTCGTTCCGGCACAGCGGAATGCCATGCTCGGCCGCGAACCGCTCGGCCCCTTCGGCCACAAAGTACACATGCGGGCTGTCGCTCAAAATCTTGCGCGCCGCGCGGATGGGATTGGCGATGCGCTCCACGCACCCCACGCCCCCACCGCGCAGGGTGTTGCCGTCCATGATGAAGGCATCGAGCTGCACTTTGCCGTCGCGATTGAGAAAGCTGCCGCGTCCAGCGTCAAAAGTCTCGTCGTCTTCCATGACGACCACGGATTCCTCTACCGCATCCAGCGCTGTCCCGCCCCGCGCGAGCACCCGCCAACCCGCAGCCGTGGCGCTGCGCACGCCGTTGAGATGGGCTTCCACCATGTCATCCGGAATGGCCCAGGCGCCGCCATGAATTACTAGAACTGGATCAGACAAAAGGGGTCGTCCTCAGGAATACGAACTTATGCCGCCTGGCCTGCCTTGTGCGGCAGCGCATCCGCACCCTCGGTCCGGGTGTAGGTGTAGCGGATGCGATGGATGACCGTGATCGTAGAGAGCACTGCGATCAGCCACAGCACCGGCGCCATGCGATTGAACAGGGCCCCGATGATTACCAGCACGAGCCGTTCGGGGCGTTCCATGAAACCCACGCGGCAGGAGCCGATCAGCGATTCGGCACGGGCGCGAGTGTAGCTGACCATGATGGCGCTGATCATCACGAAGGCGGTCAGGACGACATAGAAGAACCGGTCGCCCCGGGCGAAGAAGACCAGGAGTCCGAAGAATTGGGAGGCGTCGCTGTAGCGGTCAATGACCGAATCGAAGAACCCGCCAAAGCGGGTCACCTGGTTGCTGGCCCGGGCCACCCGTCCGTCGACCAGATCAAAAAACCCGGAGCCGATGATCACCAGCCCGGCGTAGCGAAACATGCGGGCCTGGTTATCGCCGTTGGCGTAGCCGAACAGGAAGGCCGCGATGGTATTCACCACCAGGCCGAGGAAGGTGAGCACGTTAGGGTTGATCCGGGCCAGGGCGAGCCAGCGCACGATCGCGTCGAGCAGCACGCCGCAACCCCGGCCGAAGGCGCTAGTCCAAGTCATGAAACTCCGTCATCGATCCTCTGTCACTTGGCTTCTGGCTGCTGGTGGATCGTGGTCAGGCCCAGAATTTCCATCTCGCGGTTGCCGTTGGGCGTGACCACCACCGCGCTGTCGCCTACTTTCTTGTTCAGAAGGGCTCGGCCAATGGGTGAACTGGTCGAGATCTTGCCCGCGGTCACGTCTGATTCTTCGCTGGTCACCAGCTTGTACTCCACTTCCGCGTTCTTGGAATTGTCGTAAACCCGGACGGTCGAGCCCAGCCCTACCTTATCTTTAGGGATATTATCCATATTGATAAGGGCGAGTTCGGCCATGCGCGCGCCCAATTGCCGCAGCCGTGCCTTGACGAACTCCTGCCGCTGTTTCGCCATGTGATACTCAGCGTTCTCACTGAGATCCCCCAGCGCGGCTGCCTTTTTTATTTCCTTCGGAAGGTCATGGACCAGCTCGTGCTCGAGCACGTTCATTTCTTCCTGCAATTTCCTTTTGATCTGCTCAGTCATGTGCCTGAGGATTATAAACCCGGGCGTCGGACTTCGGACCCCGGACCTAAGCCCCCGGATCCCGGCGTCAGACCTCAGCCGACTGCCAGTGGTCCGGAGTCCGATCGCCGAGGTTTGAGGTCCGACGTCCGAGGTCCGACATTGCCTTTCGGGCCCGATTCGGATAGACTAAAAGAGTGCAGTTCCTCATTTGCCCTGCCCTCGTGGGTGTTCCCTCATGATCAGCGGCGACGGAAATTTCCACATAGGCGATAAGGTTGTCTATCCCAATCATGGCGTTGGAGTTATCGAACAAATCAGCAGCCGCACGATTGGCGAAACTGTGGAGCAGTTTTACCTGCTGAAGATCAAGGCCAGCAGCCTAAAAGTGATGGTGCCGTTTCATAACGTAAATACGGTCGGGCTGCGCCGCGTGGTCAGGAACGGCGAAATTCAGAAAATAGTTGATTTTCTTACAGATGGCGAGTGCGACAATAACGCCGACTGGAAATACCGATTCAAGGAAAACTCGGAGCGGATGCGCACCGGATCGCTGCTTGAAGTGTCCGCGGTCCTGAAGGGCCTGCTCCTGCTGAACCAGTCTAAACCCCTGTCCTTTCGCGAAAAGAAGATGCTGGAACGTGCCCGCTACCTCCTGGTCAGCGAACTAGCCATGGCCAAGAACTGCGACGAAGCTATGATTGAGGAAATGCTCTCCCGAGCCCTTTCCAAGAGCAAACTACGCTTCCCGGAAGCCTCGGATTTTGTAGCCTAGTCACGGTCGCCGGTCATCAGTGACCAGAAAATCCAAATCTCTACCCTTTGCGCGACTTGCTTGGCGTCCCTAGAGGCTATCGCCTCGATAAGGCCATTGAGCATTCTGGCGACTTCATCCATGGAATTCCCGATCTGACTCGCTCGGACGGGATGGGTCCTAAGTTGAGCTTTTCTTTGCGGTCTTTGCGCCCTTTGCGGTCTAAGACCTTCCGCCTCTTCTCAAGCCCCGAAACCTCTTAACCGCAAAGGGCGCAAAGGCCGCAAAGCAGCGAGCCGATCCATGCGGAAAAATTAGGACACTACCAGAGATTGCCGACCGAAGACCGATGACCGTTACTCCCCCATCCAAGCCCCATACGGCTTCAACGAGTCAATATGGTCGAACACGATCTTCATGGCGGCTGTGATGGGGATGGCCAGAACCAGGCCCATTGCGCCCCATAGCCATCCCCAGAGCAGCAGGGCGATCGTCACCGCCAGGGGATTCAACTGCAGCCGGTTGCCCAGGAACTTGGGGTAGAGCATATTGAGGGCGATCAGGTGCAGCCCCAGTACGATCATGACAATAACCACCGCATCTCCGGAGTTGATTTGTCCCAGGCTCACGAAGATTGGCGGCGCCATGGCCAGCACCACTCCAAGATAGGGGACCAGGCTCAGGAACCCGCTGATGAAACCGATGAAATAGAAGAACGGCAGATGCAGAATGGCGAACGCGATCGTGCTGGCCGTCCCCAGAAACAGACCAATCAGCAGATTCCCCACCATAAAGCTGCGAATCATGGCGGAAATCAATCCCAGGGTGACGTAGGCGGTGTTCCGGTTCTCCAGAGAGAACAGCATTACGGTGGCGGAGCGGACATGCTGTTGCCAGCTCAACATGAAGTACACCAGGAAAGGAACGAAGGAGGCTGCGAACAGGGCTTGCGAGACGGAACCGAAGCCGCGCGTCAGCAGGCCTTCCCAATCGGGGCCGGAACGGGGCTGCAGGGCGGCTTGCCCGCCTGATTGCCCCAGCGATTCCGCCTGCTGCCGGACCTGCGAAATTTCCTGCTGAATCTTCTCCGTGTATTTGGAGAGATCGTGGGCAAAGATCAGGGCCTGGTTCGAAAAGTAGTACACCAGCCCGGCAATCACCGTGAGCATCAAAATCACCGCCACGGCGGCCGCCAGACCGCGGGGAAGGCGAAGCAGGATAAACAGCTCCATCACCGGCGCCAGAATGAACGCCAGCAAGACCGACACCAGCATTACGGCCAGCACCAGTTCTCCCCAATAGCAAAGACCCAAAATCGTGGCGATTCCAATCGCCGTAAACGCCCAGTGAGGTCTCTGTGGCTTAGGCGGTGGCACTGCCAGGGCGGGCGCCGGAGGTCGGCCGATCTCTGCCTCGTCAATGGCCATAGCGGTATCGTAGCCTAACAGCGAAAGTGTGTGTGCGACATATAATCGCCAGGTGCCTTCCCACCAAACTGGTTCCTCCGAGACGGGGCGTCCGCCAAGAATTCTAGGCCTGGACGTGGGCTCGAAGAGAATTGGGGTCGCCGTTTCCGACCCTCTGGGCATTACGGCGCAGGGGTTGGCAACGCTCCACCGGCAGAACAAGCGATCCGATTTTGCCCAACTGGAGCAGGTCATTCGCGAGTACAAGGTGGCCGAGATCGTAGTCGGTTTGCCCCTACGGATGACCGGCGCTGAGGGGACGCAGGCCGGGAAGATGCAAGGTTTCGCGGAAGAAATCCGCCGCCGCTTCCGCTTGCCCGTCCATCTCTGGGACGAACGCCTGTCTTCCGCCCAAGCCAACCGCTTGCTCCGCGAAACCGATATGTCAATCAAGCGCCGCGGAGAGGTGGTCGACCAGATGGCGGCAGTGCTGATATTGCAGTCGTGGATGGACGCGAGGGGCGGGGGTTAGTCATCGTTGGTCGTTGGTCCTTGGTCGTCCGCCGAAACTACAGCCACGGATTTGCACGGATTTACCCGGATAAGGCAAAAAGGGGATAAACAGAAACGGAACTAGTTTTAGATCATTGAAAATCCGTGGATCCGTGGCCGGATTTTGCCAACGACCAAGGGCCCACGACCAAGGACCAAAGGCCAAGGACCAAAGGCCAACAACCAACGACCAACGACCCCGGGCCCGTCTTCATCTAAACTATTGTTGATTTGCGAAAGTTCCTGACACTCCTGCTTCTCGCCGTCCTCGGAGTTGGCGGCTGGCTGGCGTGGGCGCTGTGGCAGCCCGTTACGCCGGCAGGGCAGAAGTTCGTAATGTTGCGGCCAGGCTACTCCACCCGCCGGATCGCGTCTGAGCTTCAGTCTGCCGGAGTGATCCGAAGCCGCTTTGCCTTTATCCTCTGGCATCGCTTCCACCGCCGGCAGTCTCTGAAAGCCGGCGAATACCTATTCGAAAAGACTGCGAGAATGTTGGAGGTGAACGACCGCCTGGTCCGGGGTGACATCTATGTGCACACGGTCGTGATCCCCGAGGGCTTCACCATGTTCGACATCGCGCACGCCATACAGGATGCAGGCCTGGGATCAAGCCAGGAGTTCCTTGCCGCGGCGCAATCCGACCGCGAATTGATATCAGACCTCGCCCCCGAGGCCAAAAGCCTCGAAGGCTACCTGTTCCCCAACACCTACGAGTTCACCCGCACCCAGAGCATGAGGGACATCGCGGCAGTCATGGTCAAGCAGTTCCGCCAGGTGGCGGCACAGATCGGGCTGACCACCGACGGGCAGGGAACCGAGGTGCAGAAGACGGTGACCATGGCGTCCATCATCGAAAAGGAGACTGCCGTCCCCGAGGAACGACCGGTCGTGGCCGGCGTTTACTACAACCGGCTGGCGCGAAACATGGCGCTGCAGGCCGACCCCAGCGTGATTTATGCCGAACTGCTCAATGGAGATTACTCCGGAGCGCTGCATCACTCCGACATGGGGTTTCAGTCTGCGTACAACACCTACACTCATCCCGGACTTCCGCCGGGGCCGATCGGGAATCCGGGACGCACTTCTCTCGAGGCGGCAATGCATCCGGCACAGACGGACTATTACTACTTTGTCAGCGATGGCAAGGGCCATCATCGTTTTTCCCGCAGCCTTGAGGAACACAACCAGAATGTGGCCAAGCTGCGGCAGGCAGCGCAGCGAAAATAGTAGCTTCTAATGCTCCGAACCACCGCCGGGTGCTAGCCTTGACAACCCCTAAACCGGTCGAGCGGTCGATTGTTCGCATATACTTACCTTACTGGTGAACCCAACTGCCTTCTAAGGAATCCAATCCACTTTAAATGCATACTTTTCCCCGTTACCGGGTCGCACTTACCTTGCTGGCTGTGGTCCTGCCTCTGACCGGGTGTCTGTTCCGGTCACACCGGGTGGAGAGGCAGGTCAGCACGGCCCCCCTGAAGTCCGCCACCCAGGCGGAATTAATCGCGTACATCAATACCCAGGCCGCCAAGATCAAGAGTTTGCAGGCGACGGTGGATATCGACACGTCCGTGGGCGGGGTCAAAAAAGGCAAGGTCATCGACTATCAGCAGATCCGAGGCTACATCCTGGTGCGCAAGCCGGCCATGCTGCGCATGATCGGATTGATGCCCATCGTCCGCAATCGCGCCTTTGACATGGTGAGCGACGGCCGCCAATTCAAGCTGTGGATTCCGCCCAGGAACCGCTTCGTGATCGGTCGCGATAACGTTGAGACCCACAACCCGCAACAACCTCTGGAAAACTTGCGCCCGCAGCATATTTACGACGCCCTGATTCTGCGGGAAATTGATCCTCAGACTGAAATCGCAGTCATGCAAAACAGCTTTGAAATCGTGACCGATGCCAAACATCACCAGGTACAACAGGCCGACTACGAAATTGAAGTTATCCGCAAAGGCGAGCATGGGTGGTTTCTCTCCCGCAAGATCGTCTTCAGCCGCACCGACCTGCTGCCCCATCGCCAGCTGGTTTACGATCAGGACGGGAACCTGGCCACGGACTCACGGTACGAAGGGTACAAGGACTACAATGGCCTGAATTTTCCCTCGCAGATTGAAATCTGGAGGCCGCAGGAGGAATACGACATCACCTTGACCATCGTGAAGCTGCAACTGAACCAGCCCCTTCCCGACGACAAGTTCACGCTGGACCAGCCTGCCGGAGCCCAGGTCGTGCAACTGGACCAGTCCCAGGCCAGGCGGGTAGACCAAGATGAGGCGGACAAGAATTAGCCAGCGCTCAGCGTAGCGATCGGCTGACGGCCCACGACCGGTTTCCGACCCATCCTTGATGAACAACTCATGATGAACAAAATGATCGTCGCTAACCTGGTGCACCGGCCCATCCGGTCACTGATCAGCATTGTGGCCATTGCGCTCGAGGTGACGCTGATCCTGCTGATCGTGGGACTTTCGGTGGGCATGCTGAATGACGCCCGGCAGCGGCAGGCCGGGATTGGCGCCGATGTGATCGTGCAGCCGCCCAATACCTCCTTCATGGTGGGCGTGAGCAATGCTCCGATGTCGATCAAAATCGGCGGCGTGCTTGCGAAATTACCCCACGTCAAGACGGTCTCGCCGGTAATCTGGCAGCTCACCACCACCAAAAACCTGGAGGTCATTTACGGGATCGACTTCAAGACTTTCGAAGCGCTGGTCCCTTTTCACTTTCTTCATGGCGGCCCTTTCCAGGGTCCGGACGATTGCCTGGTGGATGACTATTTTGCCCAGTCGCAGCACGTGAAGGTCGGATCCACCATCGAGATTCTCAATCACCCGTTCCGGGTCGCAGGCATCGTGGAGCATGGCCGGGGTGCGCGAAAATTTTTGCCCATGAGCACCCTGCAGGAGTTGATCGGCAGCGAGGGCAAGGCGTCGGTATTCTATGTGAAGCTGGACGATCCGGCGAATGCGGATGCGGTGGTGCAGGAGGTCAAGAGCGTGCCGGGCATGGAGGACTATGGGGTGCGCTCCATGCGGGAATATCTTTCCATGATGACCGTCAACAGCTATCCCGGGCTGGCTACGTTCATCAACGTGGTGATCGGTATTTCCATGGTGATCGGTTTCATTGTCATCTTCCAGGCCATGTACACCGCGGTGATGGAACGCACCCGGGAAATCGGGATCCTGAAATCCATTGGAGCGTCGAAGCTGTACATCGTGAACGTAATCCTGCGCGAGACGGTGCTGCTGGCAATTGGCGGCATTATCGTCGGTGTTATTTTCAGCCTGGCTGCGAAAGCCGGCATACGGTACCGCCTGCCTACTCTGCCGGTGGTCGTCACCGGCAAGTGGATTTTGATCTCAACCGTGATCGCCATTATCGGGTCCATCTTAGGGGCGCTGTACCCCGCCTATAAAGCGGCGCAGAAGGACCCCATCGAGGCCCTGGCCTACGAGTAGTGCACTTAGCGATTCGCAGATGGCAATTGGCTGTCCCAACCGGGCTTCAGTCTGAGAACTCGGCCAGCGCTGGAATGGGTCAAGCGCCAATTGCTAATTGCCGCACCTTCCGTTGACAATATCCGTTACCGTACGTTATCTTTAAGTCTTTAGCAGTCCTGCGGTTGCCCGCCTGGTAGCCCTGCGCCTTCGGCGTTGAAGTGGGTACTCAGCGGTCTTCTTTGTTTTTTTAATTTTCTGGGAGATTCGTAATGTCAACCTATTTCCCCAAAGCGGGGGAAATTGTGCGCAAGTGGTACGTCGTGGATGCGTCGGGGCAGACGCTCGGCCGGCTGGCTTCACAAGTCGCCCGCATCCTCATGGGTAAAGAGAACCCGCGCTACACGCCGTTTATCGACACCGGAGACCACGTCATCGTCATCAATGCCGAGAAGGTCAAGACGACGGGAATGAAATCCGAGCAGAAGGTGTATCAGCATTACACCGGATATCCGGGCGGGTTGCGCACGGAAGAATTTCGCAAACGCTTTGACCGCAAGCCGGAGCTCATCGTCGAAGAGGCGATCAAGCGCATGCTGCCCAAGACCAAGCTGGGCGGGCACATGATTGCGAAGCTGCAGGTGTACCGCGGCGACAAGCATCCTCACGAAGCCCAGAAGCCGGAACTGCGGGTGCTGGAAACGCGGGCGTAAGAGAGTTTCGAGTTTTTGTTTAAAAGCACGACAGTCTGGAATTCTTTGAAAGGTTGAGCACCGGTTGGCTGAAAGCTGACGGCTGAGTGCTGAGAGCTAAATGGCAGAGTTAGTGCAATATTACGGTACCGGACGCCGCAAGTCGGCGATCGCGCGCATCTATCTGCGTCCGGGCAGTGGCGATTTCAAAGTCAACGGACGGCCCTTCGAACAATATTTCGTGACCGAGTCGCAGCGCTCCAGCGCGAAGCAACCATTGCTTTCGACCGAGACCGCGGCCACGTTCAATGTTCTGGCCCGGGTCAGCGGCGGCGGAGTCAACGGCCAGGCTGACGCGGTGAAGCTGGGCATCGCCCGCGCCTTGATGCTGTTCAACCTTGAACTCCGCAAGAAGCTTAAAGGGGAGGGCATGGTCAGCCGCGACTCACGCTCCAAGGAACGCAAGAAGTACGGTCAGAAGGGTGCGAGGAAGCGGTTCCAGTACAGCAAGCGGTAAGTGGATGGGTCCGAGCAGATCGAGATTCCTCCCCTTCGCTTCGCTCAAGGGTCGGAATGACAAGTTTTAGGGGTTAGCTAAGAGCCAGAAGCTAATGGCTAGGAGCTGACTTTAGGTGTTCAATTCTTCCTGCGCCGTACAGGTGCGGGGCGGGAATGGCAATCCGGAGCAGCCTTAGGGTGAGCGCCGGATGCAGACCAAATGAGGAGGTTGATTGGCTAATATCACCATGAAGGAGTTGCTCGAAGCAGGAGTTCACTTCGGGCATCAGACCAAGCGCTGGAATCCCAAGATGAAGGAATTCATCTTCGGAGAGCGCAACGGGATTTACATCATCGACCTGCAGAAGACGCTGAAGATGTTCAAGGAAGCGTCCAAATTTGTGGCCGAGCTGGCCGCGGCAGGCAAGATTGTTTTGTTTGTGGGCACCAAGCGCCAGGCCCAGGATGCGATCGCCGAAGAGGCTACCCGCTGTGGCGGCTTCTATGTGAATCAGCGCTGGCTGGGTGGGCTGCTCACCAACTGGGTGACGGTGCAGAAGTCGGTCAAGCGGCTGAAGGAACTCGACGAGATGGCCACCGACGGCCGCTACGAGTTGCTGCCCAAGAAGGAAGTCATCAAGCTGGAGCGCGAGCGCAAGCATCTGCAAGCCAACCTGGCCGGCATCAAGAATATGAGCCGCCTGCCCGATGCGGTCTTCGTGATCGATTCGAACAAGGAGCAGATTGCAGTGCGGGAAGCGCGCAAGCTGGGTATTCCGGTAGTCGCGGTGGTCGACACCAACTGCGACCCCAGCGAAGTGGATTACGTCATTCCGGGAAACGACGACGCATTGCGGGCCATCCGTTTATTCGCCTCGAAGATTGCCGATTCCGTGGCCGAGGGCGCCCAACTGATGACGGACAAGCAGGCTGCCGATCTGGCCGCGGCCGTTTATGCCGAACCCGAGGCCGCGCCCGCGACCGAGGCTGCTGGCGAGGTCGATGCGACCGCCGCACCCGACGCTGGATCAGAGGACATCAGCATGGAAGATGTCCTGGGCAAAGGCGTGCGCAAGCAGCCTGCGGCCGCCAACGAAACCGTGGACGAAGACGTCCCCCAGGTTGAAACCCAGACGTATTAAGACCGTCGTTGGTCGCTCGTCATTGGTCGTTGGCCAAAACCCTGGCCCCTGAGGGAAATCAGACCCGCGCGCGTCGTCCGGCGCGGGTCAACGTTTGTGGAGCGAAAAGGACTCATTTTAGGATATGTCCACCATAGTTAGTCCAGAACCAGATGACGACGGGCGGATAAATATTTCTGCCACACAAGTGAAAGAGCTCCGGGAAAAGACCGGGGCGCCGATGATGGATTGCAAACAGGCTTTGACCGAAGCCAAGGGCGATCTGGAGCAGGCGGTTGTACTGCTGCGCAAAAAGGGAATCTCGGTGGCCGGGAAGAAGGCGAGTCGGGTGACCAAGGAAGGCGCGGTCGCGAGCTACATTCATGCCGGGGGCAAGATCGGAGTTCTGGTGGAAGTAAACTGCGAGAGTGACTTCGTCGCCCGTACCGACGACTTCAAGGAACTGGTGCACGACATCGCCATGCACATCGCCGCCAGCGACCCGAAATTCGTGCGCAAGGAAGATGTGACGCCGGAAGCTTATGAGCGTGAAAAGGACATTTACCGGGCTCAGGCCGCTGCCACCGGCAAGCCGCCCCAGGTGGTGGAAAAGATCGTGGAAGGCAAGATGAGCAAGTTCTACGAAGAAGTCTGCCTGCTGGAGCAGCCTTTTATCCGCGACCAGACCGTCAGCATCGGCCAGCTCGTGGCCACCAAGGTGGGCAAGCTGGGCGAGAACATAGCGGTACGCCGTTTTGCCCGCTTCAAGGTGGGCGAGGTCGGGGAGACCGTCGCCGTGACCAAGCCGGAACAGAAAAGCGAGTGATTCAAGGGGCGCCTTCGGGCGCCTTTTTTTTGCAGTGCGTGGCAGGATGCTTGCACGACAGCCGGCGGAACGCCGGTGCTACAAACCACCATGCCGACTCCGGTCTTCAAACGAATTCTGCTCAAACTTTCTGGTGAGGCCCTGGCTGCGAACCAGGGTTTCGGTGTGGATTCCCTGCGCATCCACGAAATCGCCGCCGAACTGGCGGACGTCCACTCCCTCGGCATCCAGATTGCCATCGTTGTCGGTGGCGGGAATTTTTTCCGCGGCGTGGCCGAGCAGGCGCGTGAGATGGATCGCGTCTCCGCCGACCACATGGGCATGCTGGCCACCGTGATCAACGCCCTGGCGCTGCAGGATGCCCTGGAAAAGCAGGGCATTCACACCCGGGTGCAATCGGCCATCGAGATGAAACAGGTGGCCGAGCCTTTTATCCGTCGTCGCGCCATGCGCCATATGGAAAAGGGGCGGATCGTCATTTTTGCGGGCGGCACCGGCAATCCTTATTTCTCCACCGACACTGCCGCGTCCCTGCGCGCCATGGAAATCAAGGCTGACGTAATTCTCAAAGCCACAAAGGTGGACGGCATCTACGACGCCGATCCCATGCTGGTGAAAGATGCCAAGAAATTTGCGGAAATCAGCTACATGGACGTGCTGAGACAGGGACTCAAGGTGATGGACTCAACCGCCATTTCCCTGTGCAAAGACAACAACCTTCCCATCATCATTTTCAATCTCAATCAGCGCGGGAATATCCGCAAAGTCGTGGTTGGCGAGAAAATCGGATCGCTGGTGAGCGCCTAGAACCCGGTGCAACCCCACCCTGTCATCCCGACCGGAGCGGAGCGCAGCGAGCGCAGTGGAGGGACCTGCTTTGGTAT
>JBOGLD010000236.1:0-3038 GCA_050745885.1 Terriglobales bacterium | reverse complement strand
AGTCCGACATCATGCTGGTCTGATTTTATCAAACAGAGGGTATAGAACGGACTCGCAGACGGGCTTTGGTGGGACCACCCGCGTGTGACTTTCGCTGACCGTGGCCCTTTCAGATCATCAAGCCGTCGGCTGGTTTCCGGCCAGCCCCTCTTCCGCGCCCCGGAAAAGGGCGCGCAGCGCCCGCAGCACCCAGCGCGCCAGCAGGACGATAATCACGACGAGGAAAGCCACGATCCCAGCCGCCCAATAAGGGTGTTGGGTGCCCAACCAGGTCAGAAAGATCGCCAGACCGTCCTCCCCCAGGCTCAGGGCAGTATTGGAAAAAGGTTCGGGAGATGCAGTCACGGCGGCTCGGGCAGCGGTCTTTCCACCATGCGCTGCCAGCGCGATCAGGCCGCCCGCTGCCGTAGCCAGCAGCTGCTCCCAGGGCGACAAGGCCGCCGTCGCGCGATACGCCAGCAGCGCGGCCACGGGCACCCGGATGAAGGTGTGCAGGCTGTTCCAGACCAGGTCGAAGGCGGGAATTTTGTCGGCGAAAAATTCGACGGCGAACAGAGCTACGCTGACTCCGATCACCCACCAACTGGCCAGAATCCCCAGCGCCGGCGGCAGGGCCAACACTCCGGCACGGGCCAGCAGTCCCAGCGTAGCCACGGTGGCGTAAACGTTGAGCCCGGCGGCAAAGCTGGTCGCCACCACGGTCGCCACGACTTCATCGGGAGTGAATTTCATTACCCAGGTAGGATAGTCCGGCTGCCCCGGGGTTCGCGGTCAATTTTTTCAGCGCGGCTCGTAGCAAAATGAAAAGGCCGCCGGTCAGGCGGCCCTTGCGGAGTTGCTAGATCGGGTTACAACGTCGACTCAATCTCGAATCCCCACGCCTCCAGCAACGGCTCCGGGATGTACTTGGAATTCTTGTTGCGCCGCGCCCATTCCCGTAGCCGGGTGGAGCGTAAGTATTGGTCAGGCGAAAGCTTGTATTCGCGCACAACCTGCTCGAACTCAGTGATGGTCGGGGTGATGGGCCCGATGGGCTCGGGCTTCCCCCAGTTGGGATTTCCACGTCGCTTGGCCATGAAGATTATGCCTCGTACCGGGGATGATGAATCGTTGCTAACAATGAACTTACAAACTTAGATTCACTTGGTGGCGCCGGAGATTCACGCCAAATCACGCAGCTCCGGTTTAGAGAGCCGTACCCTAAGATGTACCAGCTGTCACCGGAAGCTAGTGATTCTAGGACATTTGACTCAATAAGTCAACGGAGATGATGGCCTGTCTCCGCCGAAAAGGCAAGCTATATTACAGAAACTTAACAACTTACGCCGGAAGCTTGACCCCAAATCGGGGGAAAGGCACGGTAGACTCTTCTGGTTCCCCTCCGACGGTTTCTGTCTGCCGGGCCAGGTCGGCTGACTGCCGTGAATGAGCCTTGTCTTTAAGCCGGGCGTTACCGATTACCCCGGTAATGCGATGTCGATGACCCGTCATTGACGCCTGCGACCGACCTACCTAGAGTGCGATAAGGAGGCCAAAACCGTGAGGGATATCTACGAGGTGCTGCGTAAGAAACAGGCCGAGCAGGCCCAGTTAGGCAAGCAGATCGAAGCTCTGCAAACGGCTGCGGAACAGCTCCGTGGCGTGGCGCACCTGCTCGACGATGAGCGCGAAGAAGCCGATGCAGCCGCCAACCGGGGCTGACCCAGGCCGCGAGCATTGGTCATAGGTTTCACCGTCTTATGAGTTTACAAGCGCTGGTTTTTTGTGCCGACGAGAAGGTCGTACGCGTGCTGCGCCGGGTATTGAGTGAGCTGGAAATCGGCCTGGAACTTTGCGCCGACGCCGAATCCGCCATTCACCGACTGACCCGCCGGCGGTTTGAGGCCGTCATCGTGGATTGCGCCGACCCGCGTACCGCCTCGCGCGTGCTCCGCAGTGCCCGTTCCGCTCCCGTTAATAAGCGGGCTGTGGCCGTGGCTATTGTCGGTGCCAAGACCCTTCTCGGAGATGTGAAGGACTTGGGCGCGCATTTCGTCCTTTATCAGCCTCTGACTCCGGAACGCGCTAAGACCAGTTTTCGCGCCGTACGTGCCCTGATGAAGCGCGAACGGCGTCGGAATGCTCGCATCACGGTCGAAACCCCAGTCATAATCCAGGTGAATGACGGCGCCGGCCAGCTGCGCGCTGTGAGCAGCGACGTCGGCGAAGGGGGCATGGCTATCCAACTTGCCCACCGCCCAAAAAATCTCGGATCCATCACCCTGCAGTTCTCCTTGCCTGGGACCCAGGACAATATCGAATGTACTGGTCAAGTGGCTTGGGAAAACCCTGGCCGCCAAGTCGGACTTCGCTTCCTGAACATGGCTCCCGCGATGCGTGATCGGCTGAACGCATGGCTGGAAAGCCGTGGTCCCGAGTTCGAACAGGACGATCCGCCGGCTCCATGCAAGCTCACGGACCTCAGCCTGGGTGGCTGTTATGTGGAGACGGCTTCGCCTTTCCCGGCGCGCACTCGCATCATTCTTTCCATGACCGTTGCCGGAGTCGGCTTCAGAGCGGAAGGCGTGGTGCTGGTGATGCATCCCGATGCCGGCATGGGGATTGAGTTCACGCAAAATGCCGATCTGCAGCGCAACGACCTGGAGAGATTTATCCAGGCCCTGACCAACAGCAACGGCGTTCTCCCCGAACTGCTGGTAGAACCGGAAGGCTTGGACATCGGCGAATCGGCGAGCACGCCCCCATCCGCGACCGGCGCGCCAGACCCTTTACTCGATCTCTTCCGAAAACGGACCGATCTCGCACCCGAAGCCTTCCAGGCCGAACTCCGCAAGCAACGTGGCGGCAAGCCCAAGGCCGCCGCGCACAAGGTGTCGCTCTAGCCCAAAGCCGGACGCGCTGGCCCGTGGCCGTAGCCTCCTCAACCCGAAACTCTTCCTCGTTGTAAAATAAACGATTACGTTGGACCCGCGAGCCCTGACTCTATGCCGCAGGAAGAAAAGACGGCGATCCGCGACGGCCAAAGCAACGACCGCTAT
>JBOGLD010000235.1:0-9705 GCA_050745885.1 Terriglobales bacterium | reverse complement strand
AACCGGTGCAACCCCACCCTGTCATCCCGACCGGAGCGGAGCGCAGCGAGCGCAGTGGAGGGACCTGCTTTGGTATCGCCACTCCTGACGCTGGTCCTCGACGTTTTTGATCCTTGAAGCGATAGTTACGGACAAATAATCGTTCGTGATAGAGATTTCCAGTGCCGTGGTGGTACCCAAAGCAGGTCCCTCCACTGCGCTCGCTGCGCTCCGCTCCGGTCGGGATGACAGGAGCTCTTAGTGTTCGAAGGTTTATAATTCAGCGTGTTGATCTTGAATCAACGGAGTTGAATCATGGCTGATGCCGGCCCGCTTAGAGATATCCGCATTCAACTCAAGACGCGGATGGATAAAGCAGTGGAAGATTTTCGCAAGGCGATGGCTGCTACCCGCACCGGGCGTGCGTCGGTGCACATGCTGGATGCGGTCAGCGTCGACTACTACGGTTCGCAGATGCCGCTGAACCAGATTGCCCAGGTGCACGCGCCGGAGCCGCAGCTGATCACCGTGCAGCCTTTCGATCCCTCGTCGCTGACGGCCATCGAGAAGGCCATCCGCACCGCCGATCTTGGTTTGAACCCTATGAACGACGGCAAGATTATCCGCGTGCCCGTCCCACCGCTCACCGAAGAGCGCCGCAAGGACATGGTCAAGCACCTGCACAAGGTTCTGGAGGAACACCGAACCGCTGTCCGCAATATCCGCCGCGACGGCAACGACGCCATCAAGAAGGCCACGAAGGAGAAGAAAATCGCCGAAGACGACGAGAAGCGGGCCATGGACGAAATCCAGAAACTGACCGACGACGAAATCAAGAAGATGGAAGAAATGAGCAAGGGGAAAGAGAAGGAAGTGATGGAGATTTAGAAGCGGGCGTCAGACCTCAGACCTGAGTGAGCGCGTTTGCTCTGGCCCAACCCCTCCAAAAGCCGCCTCCAGAGCGGAATTACTTAGGTGCTCTATCCAAAAGTAACGCAACTTCTCTAATCTGAGCGGGTTCCTATCCCAGTACCACGAATTCCTCGATTTGCAGAATTCAGGAGCTTTCATGAAACGGCTTTTACTGGTTTCGTTGCTTCTTGCGCTGTGCGGTCTCACGATAGTCGGCTGTGGGGGTGGCGGCAGCACTCTTTCCACCAATCCCCAAGCGGGAGCGGTTTTCGTCACCGGGGAGGATGCTCCGCTGCCGTCCGTGGTAAGCCTCAATCTCACGATTAATTCGATTACGCTCACCGGGGCCAGCAATTCTCCGCAACTGGTGTCGTCACCCATCACGGTTGATTTCGCCCGCCTGGTTGGGCTGCGCGCTCCTCTGGCATTCGATGCCGTCCCGGCTGATACCTACACGGCAGCGACTTTTGTGCTGTCGAGTCCGGTCATCGACTACATCAGTCCCGGCACTCCGCCGCAGGTGACCACGTTGGACGGTACGTTTGCCAGTCCGACCAGCACCAATCCGCAGACCACGTCGGTGACTGTGACCTTTCCCACGCCGATGGTGGTAACAGCAAACGGTCTGGCAGGGATGCATACCGAATTCGATATTCGCCAGTCCCTGGCGGTCGACAACACGGGCCAGATCACCGGCGTGATCAAGCCTGTAATGTTTATCCAGGCGGTAAAAGCGATCAATCCCGAAGGACAGATCACCGACCTGACGGGCACGATCGTTTCGGTCAACGTCGCCGGCAATTCATTCGTGATGCAAGGACCATTCGGGCATCAGTTTACGGTCGATGTGAACGGCAGCACCGACTACAACGCCGGCTACACTCTGGCCACGTTGCCGACCTCGGGTGGATTTGTAGCGCTGCAGGGCACGGTGCAACTGGACGGCAGCGTCCTGGCCAGCGACGTCGAGTTCATCACCACCGACCTGGCGTTTATCTCCGGGCGTATTCTGGCCCTGAACCCGACCACAGGACCGGTCCAAAGTGTCACTCTGTGGGTGGGCGAGACCGGAGGTGGGACTTCGGGCCTGGTTGACACGGTGCAAACTGTAGACGTCAGCGGCGTATCCAACTATGCCATCTGCTTTTTCAACAATAGCTGGTTCAGTCCCAATAACCTGTTTGGCAATTCTTCGATGCTGGTGGGCCAGCGCATCTTCATCGGCGGCAGCTTCAGCGGCACATTTACGCCCGATTTCATCTCGTTGCGGCGCCAGGGGGTGTACGGACTTACCGTCCCCGGCAGCGTGATGGTCACCAGCGGCAATGCCGGCAACTTCCAACTGCTTAACACCGGCCTTCTGGGACTCTCGCTGGGCGGGCCTCTGACCGTGAATACGGGCGCTGGGACTCTGTTCTTCCAGGGTAACAGCAACATACTGACCCTTACCGATCTGCAGACGGCGAGCGCTACGGTTTCGGTACCGGTAGTGGCGCGCGGCCTTGTTCTCAAAGACTCGGTCAGCGGTGACCCTGTGCTCTGGGCCCATCGTGTGCGAGAAACGCAAGTCCCGCAGTAATTGCGAATGTATGGTTGCTCCCGCGGGCGGCCCCAAGCCGCCCGTTCTTCTTAGGCCTTATAATCGATTCAGCATGAAGAAGGTTGTCCACGCCGCTTGTCCGCACGATTGTCCTGATGCCTGCGGCGTTCTGATCACGGTGGAAGGGGATCGCGCCACCCGGATTCAGGGCGACCCCGCGCATCCCGTGACTCGCGGCTTCCTGTGCGCGAAGGTGGCCAAGTACCTGGATCGGGTCTATTCACCGGATCGGGTGCTTTATCCCATGCGGCGGGTGCGGCCGAAGGGGCCCGCGGGCGAGTCGCCCGCGGCCACCCCAACCTTCGAGCGCATTTCCTGGGACGAGGCGCTCGACGAGATTGCTTCGCGGTTCCGCAAGATTGTTTCGGATTTTGGCAGTGAAGCTATCCTGCCTTACTCCTATGGAGGCACGCTGGGCGCGCTCAATGGCGCATCCATGGATCGGCGATTCTTTCATCGCCTGGGGGCTTCGCAACTGGCCCGCAACATCTGCTCCGCCGCGGGCGAGGCGGGACTGAAGTCCGTGATCGGCATCAAGATGGGCACCGACCCGGAGCAGTTCACGCATTCGCGCTACATCATCGCGTGGGGCGCGAACATCCACGGTAACAATGTTCACTTGTGGCCTTTCATCGCGGAGGCGCGCCGCAAGGGCGCGAAGCTGGTGGTGATTGATCCTTACCGGACGCGCACCGCGGCCTGCGCGGACTGGTACCTGCCCATCAATCCCGGCACCGACACGGCACTCGCGCTGGGCATGATGCACGTCATCATCGGCGCAGGATTACATGACGCCGATTATCTCGCGCGCTACACCGTGGGCTTCGATCAGCTGCGTGAAAAAGTCCGGGAATACTCGCCGGAGCGCGTCGAGAAATGGACCGGCATCGCGGCGTCCGACATCGTCAGGCTCGCTCACGAGTACGCGACCACGCATCCGGCAGTGATCCGGGTGAACTACGGGGTGCAGCGTTCGGAGGGCGGTGGCATGGCGACGCGCGCCATCACGATGTTGCCCTGCATCACGGGTTCATGGAAGGAAATTGGCGGCGGGCTCCAGCTTTCGACCAGTGGCGCTTTTGGGCTGAACCGGGATGCCCTGGAGCGAGCCGATCTCATGGAACAGGCGCTGGGGCGGCCGGCGCGCACCGTGAACATGGTGGAACTAGGGGTGGCGCTCAATACTCTGGAAGATCCGCCGGTCAAAGCGCTCTTTGTCTACAACTCGAACCCCGCGGCGGTTTGTCCCAACCACAACGAAGTGATTCGAGGATTGCAGCGTCCGGACTTGTTCACAGTGGTGCACGAGCAGTTTTTTACCGATACCGTCGATTACGCCGACATCGTTCTTCCCGCGACCACGTTTTTCGAGCATAAAGACCTGCAGGCCGCCTACGGTCACTACTATCTGCAAATGTCGGAGGCGGCCATCGAACCTCTGGGCGCGTGCCGGCCCAACGTCGAAGTGTTTCGCGCCCTGGCCGGCCGCATGGGATTCGGCGAGGACTGCTTTCAGGAATCGGTTGACCAGATGATCGATGCCGCGCTTGATTCAGAAAATCCCCGGCTGCGGGGAATCAGCCGCGACCGCCTGCAACGCGAAGGGCATGTCAGGCTTAATTTTGAAGAGCGGTTCTCAGCATCCAGTTTTCAGTTCCCGGATTTCTTGCCCTTTGCCAAAGGCAATTTCGGTACCAAAAGCGGGAAAGCTGAACTCTACAGCGACGAACTCAAGGGACAAGGACTCGACCCGGTCGCAGCCTTCACCCCGCCCGTCGAATCGCGGCACGGATTGCGGGCCAAGGACTTCCCCTTGGAGCTTCTGGCCCGCAAGGCGGACAATTTCCTGAATAGCACTTTTTGCAATCTGCCGGTCACGCAGGAGATGGAAGAGGCTGGTTTATTGGAGATGAGTGGGGCCGATGCCCGGACTCGTGGAATCATCGATGGTGACCTTGTCCGCGTCTTCAATGGCCGCGGCGACGTCCGGCTGCGGGCGCGAGTGGATGGCGCCGTGCAGGAGGGTGTAGTTTCTGCCAAGCTGCAGTGGGCGAAGTTAAGCCCGGGAGGCCGCAACATAAATGTGCTTACGTCGGAAAAACTTACGGACCTAGGCAACTCGGCCACGTTTTATTCCGTCTTGGTTGAGGTAGAGCTCGTTAAGCCGTCTCCCTGAAAGGGGAGCGGTTTGGACGGTCTCCACGGCTCTACCGTATAATTGCCACTTTCCATACTCCCAGGATCCGAGGTCGTAACGATTCTTCGTTTTCATCAGGATAGCCCTGTAGTGACGAAGATCGGGGCGGGCCATGCGTGGCCTGTTCCGGCTGGGGCATCGCCTTCATCTTCTTCAATCATAAAGATTTGTAATCTGCGCTGGCCATTGTTTTGCCTGCTGTTTCTGGCGCTATCCTCGGCGGGATGGGGCCAGCAGGAACTGATTGTCGGGATCGAGATCCACGGCCAGCGAAGGATCCCCGCCGAAACCATTAAGTCCCGCATTTTCACCCGCCCCGGCGATGTCTACGATGCGGCTGCCCTGGAGCGCGATTTTAACTCCTTGTGGAATACGGGATATTTCGAGGATATCCGGTTCGAGCGCGAGCAGACGCCCAAGGGTTGGGTCATCCACGTTTACGTCAAGGAGCGTCCTACCATCAGCGAGATCGAGTATCTGGGTCTGAACTCAGTGTCAAAAAGTGACGTGCTCGACCGTTTCAAGGAGCGCAAGGTAGGGCTTTCTCCAGAAAGCCAATACGATCCGACGAAGGTGAAGAAGGCCGAGGTCGCAATCCGGGAATTGCTCTCCGAGCACGGCCGCCAATTCGCCACCGTGCGCACTGAAGTCCGCCCCATTCCGCCGGCGAAGGTAAGTGTCACCTTTGTGGTGAAGGAGGGACCCAAGGTCAGCGTCGGTAAGATTACGTTCATCGGCAACAAGCACATCAGCTCGCGCATCCTTCGCGGCGCCATGAAGAACCTGAAACCGATTGGGATTCCGCACTCCATCTTCCTGGAAAATATCTTCGCCAAGACCTACGACGCCACCAAGCTGGATGAAGACACGGAACGGGTGCGGGCCGAATTCCAGAACCGTGGCTACTTCAAGGTGGTGGTGCAGGATGCCAAGACCGAGATCCATGATACCGGCCACCCGGGTTTTCACATTCCGCTGCTGATGAAGGGGCCGGGCAAGTCGGTCGATATCACGATTCCCATCGATGAAGGGGAGCAGTATCGCCTGGGCGGGATTACGTTCAACGGAAACAAGGAAGTCACCAACTTAAAAGCTTTACGCTCGCTTTTCCCCATGAAGGACGGCGAGATCTTCTCCCGGGAAAAAGTGGCCAAGGGGCTGGACAATCTGCGCAATGCGTATCGCGAGTTGGGCCACATCAACTTCACTTCGATTCCCAACACCACCTTCGACGAAGACAAGAAACTTGTGTTTCTTTCCGTCGATCTGGATGAGGGCAAGAAGTTTTACGTGCGTAGAATCGAATTTGCCGGCAACACCACGACCCGCGACAAGGTCATCCGGCGGGAGGTGGCGCTCGAGGAGGGGCAGGTTTACGACGAGCGTCTATGGAAGCTGAGCCTGTTGCGGCTCAACCAGTTGGGCTACTTCGAACCGTTGAAGCCGGACGATCCGAACGTCACCGAAACTCATCTGGACGAAAAGAATGGCACGGTTGACCTCACGCTCAAGGTCAGGGAGAAAGGCAAGAACAGCATCGGCCTGAACGGCGGCGTGAGCGGACTGGCCGGCGCTTTTGTTGGGATCAACTACAGCACCAATAACTTCCTCGGTCTGGGTGAGACCCTGGCGGTCCAGGCCAGCATCGGCAACAGCCAGCGCATTCTATCGTTCAGTTTCACCGAACCCTATCTTTTCGATCGCCCGATTCAGGGCGGCTTTTCGGTCTTCACCCAGAAATACAACTACAACCAGGCGCGGCAGGAGGCCATCCTTACCGGCCAGCAAATCAACCTGCCTTCCACCTACCTGAACAACCTGCAGAACTACACCCAGTCCAGCAGCGGCTTTACCGGTTCCCTCAGCTACCAGTTGCACCATTCGTTCAAACGGGTGGGGATTACCTATTCTTTCGACCGGTCCTCCATTGTCGCGGTCAGCGACGCGTCGAAGATATTGTTCACCGACCTGGCATTTCGCGGAATCAGCGGTCCCAACTCGCTGGAGGGCATCATCACCAGCAAAGTACTTCCCAGTTTCTCGTTCAGCACCATCGATAGCCCGATCTCACCCAAGAAGGGCACCAGCGTGTTTCTGGGGGGAGAAATTGCCGGACTGGGCGGGACAGTGCGGTCGGTGCGCCCGATTGTTCAATACAAACATTTCCGGCCCATGCAGAAAGGCCGCAACACGATCGGATTTAACGTGCAGGGTTCCTTCCTGGCCGGGTACGGTGGCGTGGTGGCGCCTCCTTTCGAGCGCTTCTACCTCGGGGGCGAAAATGACATACGTGGTTTTGATATCCGTTCTGTGTCTCCGGTCGCCTTTCTTCCGGATAAGGGCAGTGTGGTCCTGCGCAACCCCGACGGCACCATCGTGCCCAAGGACCCGGCCAATCCTCTTCGCGGCGGCTACACCATTCCGGTACCGGTGGAACGGATTGTATTTCCCGGAGGGGATGCCAGCCTGGTCACGAACCTGGAATATCGGGTAACCATCGCCGGGCCGGTTGCGTTGGCCCCTTTCGTCGACTTGGGGATGAATCCCATTGTCCGGGGGTCGCAACTGCGTATCAATCCCGGGCAACTCGCCGACATCAACAACACGGTGTTTGGCTGTCCCGCGCTTGATATCGCTCTCAACTGCACCGGCGGGCACTCTCAGACGCCTGCGTTTTCCCAGAATCTCCAGATCGTGAATTCCAGCAACTGGATTCCGAGAATGTCCACAGGGTTGGAACTGCAGGTATTTC
Organism: Terriglobales bacterium; assembly: GCA_050745885.1. Classification (GTDB taxonomy): domain Bacteria; phylum Acidobacteriota; class Terriglobia; order Terriglobales; family Acidobacteriaceae; genus JAIQFF01. The sequence goes on along the minus strand of JBOGLD010000235.1, from coordinate 2,265 downwards.
TGCCCGTCATCAATGCCCCGTTCCGGGTCTATTGGGCGTACAATCCGCTGCGCCTGGACAATATTACCCAGGGCCCAGTCCCCATTACGCGCGACATGTTCCCGCCCGGGGCAGCGGGAGACTTTACCTTCGAACAGGCTGCCCGGAGCCTCTCTCCCCAGTTCCAATTGCGCGAACCGCGCAAGACCTTTCGCTTCAGCGTGGCAACCACGTTCTGAAAGTGGACCTCAGACCTCAGATATCCGACCTCAGACTTTTCGAACTTCGGAATCGGTACTCGTAGTTGTTTTTGGGGCCAGGTCCGAAGTCCGACGCCCGGTTGACCTTAACAGGACCCTATACCTATAATGGCTGTATCCACGCCCTGAACAAAGGCAGCCAACGGGGTGGTGACCACGCCGCTTTGGGTTCGGCGTGAGGCGCTGGGAACTCCGGCCCAGCCTCTTCCGTTAACAGCGAACGGTTGAGTTTCGTGCTGAGGCGCGGCCAGCATCGGCTTGCAGAAGAATCAAACCGATTTCCCGGGACAAATTCCAAGGAGTTCAAAATCAACCACATGACAAGCAAGTTCACGCGATCTCTTATGTCCGCTGTGTTCGCCGTATCCGTCGCGGCCCTGGCCCAGACCGCCGCGTTACCAGCGGCTCCCAGCGCTGCCGCGAGCGATGCCGCCGCTCCCGTCGCCAGCAACGCCACGGGAACCAGGGTGGGTACGATCAATGTTGAGCAAGCTATCTTTGCCACCAACGAAGGCCAACGTGATTTCGAAGCTTTGAGCAAAAAGCTCGAGCCCAAACAGAAGGAGCTCAAAGGTCAGAACGATGACGTCGAGAGCCTCAAGAAGCAGCTGAGCACCCAGGGCGATAAGCTGAATGAAGAGAGCCGGGGCATACTGGTAAAACAGATCGAGCAGAAGCAGAAATCTCTGGAACGGGCGGTACAGGACGCGCGCGACGATGCCCAAAGCCAGCAGAACGAAATCGCCCAGCGCATCCTGCAGAAGATGGGGCCGATGTTGGTGAAGTACGCCGGGGACCAGGGTTTTGGGGTGATTATCGATACTTCGAACCCCTGGCCCAACGGGCCGGTGCTCTGGGCCGGGCCCGCCGTGGATATCACGCGGTCGGTGGTGGAGCTGTACAACGCACAGTCCGGTGTGCCCGCGCCGAAGCCCGCCGCAACCCGGCCAACCACGCCCCCGGCTTCTAGGCCCGCGAGCACTTCGCCGGCAGCGCCAAAGGCACAAGCCACCAAACCAAAATAGTTTTACGAAAAGCGTGTTTTACGACACCCGGTGTCGTGAAAAAGTTCCTGCAGGCCGCGTGAAAGCGCGGCCTTTTTTCTTTGCCGAACAGCGTTCCGAATGCGGCCGAAAATTACATCTCTGGTGTCCTTAGACATAGCCGTTGCCACCTCGAGGAGGACACCATGTTTGCCGATTCTTTTTCAGACTCCGATTGGTCGAATCACTCCCACCGCGCATGGACAACCCTGCTCTCGTTTGCCCTGCAGGCACTCGCCGTCGGCGGCCTGCTCCTGCTGCCACTGCTCTATACCGAGGGATTGCCGAGGCTGGCAATCTTCGGGCCGCTGCTCGCGCCCGCCCCGCCCCCGGCGGCTCCGCCAGTGCAGCGCGTCCATCCTCCTTCGACCGCCCAGAGCAACCTGATGGGAACCGCGCTGATCAGTCCGCGGGAAATCCCGCCAACCGTAACCATGCTGACAGAAACTACGCCGCCACCGCCGGTCGATCCTGGAGCCGTTGGCGTACGCCATGGAATCGGCAATCCGAATAGCCGGGGGACGGTTTTCGATTCCATCATCGGCGCCAGTCTGCTCCCGCTTCCTCCCGCGCCCGCGGTCCGTCATCCCCCGGTTTCGCACATGATGGAAGGAAATCTGGTTCACCGTGTCCAACCTGACTATCCCGCGTTGGCGAGGCAGGTTCGGGTCCAGGGCCAAGTCGTGCTGCGAGCCATGATCAGCCGGGAAGGCACGATCGAAAATCTGCAGGTATTGAGTGGCCATCCCATGCTGGTACAGGCCGCCGTCGATGCCGTGCGGCAATGGCGATATCGCCCCTATGTGCTCAACGGAGAACCGGTGGAAGTGGAAACCCAGGTTACGGTGAATTTCGTTTTGTCAGGCGGGTAGCGGATTGCTTCCCGGCCAACGGGCGAGTGGCGCAGGCGCAACCTCGCGTTGGCACAGCCGTAGAACACTTGCCCCTTGAAATGAACCTGCCCAATGTCAATAAACCCGTTT
>JBOGLD010000234.1:0-10026 GCA_050745885.1 Terriglobales bacterium | reverse complement strand
GATTACTATCCCGGCTACGACTACTACGGCTCGTCCTACTCCGGCCCTGCGAACTCGGCGCAGAACGACATAGCGCAGCAGCAACAGGACATCGATCGTCTTGAGGATGAAGTGGCGCGTTTGCAGGAGCAACGGGAGACGCCGCAACCGGAAGCCCGCGAGACACCGGACGTTCAAAAGGAAAGCCCATCGGAGCCCACGCTGCTGGTCTTCCGCGACAAGCACACTCAGGAAGTCGAGAACTACGCGATTGTCGGCGGCACGCTTTGGATTTTCAGTGAGCAGCGGGCCACCAAGCTCCCGCTCTCCTGGCTGGATATCGAGGCCACCACCAAAGCCAACGACGATCGCGGCGTAAATTTCCAGGTTCCGCGATAATTCTCTGGCGAGCGGTGCTCGCCAGCCCGGACGAGGGCGTCCGCGCCTACGTGGTTTCAGGTGGCCACGTGACGCGTGTGGCGCGGGCGTTCCCGCCCGCGTTTTTCTTCTGTGGATAAACTCTCCGTCTTTCGCCCGCGGTTTCCCATTAGAATAAGACCAAGCAAGCACGCCACGGCGAACCATGTCCCAATTCGTCCACCTGCATCTCCATACCGACTATTCCATGCTCGACGGCGCCTGCGACGTGGAAAAGCTTGTCCAGCGGGTGAAGGAGCTGGGCATGCCCGCGGTCGCCATGACCGATCATGGCAACATTTTCGGCGCAGTCCATTTCGTGAATGCCGCCCACAAGGCCGGGGTGAAGCCGATCGTCGGGTGCGAGCTCTACATCTGCAAAAAGGACGACCACAACATCGAACGCACGCCTCCTGACGGCGACACTTACAACCACCTGCTGGTGCTGGCGGAAAACGAGGAAGGCTATCGCAACCTGGCAAAGATCACGTCAGAAGCCTCGCTGCGCGGCTTCTATTACAAGCCGCGGGTGAGCAAGAAATTTCTGGCGGAACACTCCAGGGGGCTGATCGGGCTCTCAGGCTGCCTGAAAGGTGAAGTGGCCGAACGTCTGATGGAAGAGAACTACGAGGCGGCACGGAATGCGGCGGCCACCTACAGTGATATTTTCGGCAAGAACAACTTCTTTCTCGAGATTCAGGACCAGGGCCTGGAGCAGGAGCATCGCATCCATGCCAATCTGTTCCGTCTGGAAAAAGACCTGGGCCTTCCCCTTGTCGCCACCAATGACAGCCACTACCTCTGCGAAGACGACGCCCACGCGCAAGACGTGATGCTCTGTATTCAGACCGGCAAGTCCATTCAGGACAGCAACCGCATGAAGTTTCAGGGCAGCGGGTTTTTCGTCAAGAGTCACGACGAAATGCACCGGGTCTTCAAGGACTCGCCGGACGTGCTCTCCCGCAGCCTCGCCATTGCCGAGCGCTGCAGCATACGCCTGGAAAAAATCAGCAATCCGTTTCCCCATTTCGAAGTTCCCGCCGGCTTCACCCTGGATAGCTACTTCGAACACGTAACCAGGGAAGGATTCGCCCGCCGGCTGGAAACCCTGCGCCCGCTGCATGATCAGGCACGCCTGAAGCATAGCCTTCCGGAATACGAACAGCGTCTGGCACGCGAACTGGCCATCATTCAGCAGATGAAGTTTTCCGGATATTTTCTGATCGTCTGGGATTTCATCCGCTATGCTCGCGAACGGGACATCCCGGTCGGGCCGGGGCGTGGTTCAGCCGCGGGTTCGCTGGTGTCGTACGCGCTTGGCATTACCGACCTCGATCCCCTGCAGCACGAGCTGATCTTCGAACGCTTCCTCAATCCCGAACGCATTTCGTTACCGGATATCGATATCGATTTCTGTATGAACCGGCGGGGCGAGGTCATCAATTACGTGACCAGCAAGTACGGCCGTGAAAATGTCGCCCAGATCATCACCTTCGGCACCATGGCGGCCAAGGCGGCCATCAAGGACGTTGGCCGCGCCATGGACGTTCCTTACGCTGACGTGGATCGCATCGCCAAGATGGTCCCGACCACCCTGAATATCAAGCTGGAAGATGCCATCCGGGAGTCTCCGGCGCTGCAGCAAGCCTACGACAGCGATCCTCAGGTCCGCGAACTGCTCAATACCGCGAAAAAACTTGAGGGCATGGTACGCAACGCGGGCGTACACGCCGCCGGCGTGGTGATCTCGCCCCGGCCGCTGAACGAACTGGTCCCGCTGCACAAGACCAAGAACGACGAGATCGTGACCGCCTTCGACATGGTGGCCATCGAAAAACTCGGTCTGCTGAAGATGGACTTCCTCGGCCTGACCACCCTCACCATCCTCGATGACGCGGTGAAACTGATTGCGCAGACCCAGGGTGAGCGCATTGCGCTGCAGGGCATTCAGCTCGACGATGAAGAAACTTACAGCAGGGTTTTTCACAAAGGACTGACCTCCGGCGTATTCCAGTTTGAATCCCGGGGCATGCGTGATGTGCTGCGCCGCTACCAACCGAATTCGATCGAAGATCTCACCGCCCTGAACGCCCTCTACCGTCCCGGACCAATTCAGGGAGGCATGATCGACGACTTCATCGATCGTAAGCACGGGCGCAAGAAGATTGAATACGAACTGCCTGAACTGCAGGAGATCCTGCAGGAAACACTGGGAGTGATCGTCTACCAGGAACAGGTCATGCAGATTGCCAATCGGCTGGCGGGCTACTCTCTGGGCGAGGCCGATCTGCTGCGCCGCGCCATGGGCAAGAAGATCGCGGCGGAAATGGCGGCCCAGCGGGAACGATTCGTAACCGGCGCCAACCAGCGGGGCTATCCGCCGAAAAAGATTGAGAAGATTTTCGATCTGATGGCCCAGTTTGCCGGCTACGGGTTCAACAAGTCGCACTCGGCCGCCTACGCTCTGCTGGCGTACCAGACCGCTTATTTGAAGACGCGCTACCCGGTCGAATTCATGGCCGCCCTGCTGACTTCAGTGACCGGCAACACCGATGACGTGGTGAAGTACATCAACGAATGCCGCGAGATGGGTATCGCCGTCGAAGCCCCTGACATCAACGTGAGCGACGCCAACTTCACGCCGCACGGCCGCGCCATCCGCTTCGGTCTCGCCGCGGTGAAAAATGTCGGCCACAACGCCATCGAGTCCATCGTTGCCGGACGCAAAGAGCTGGGCCGGTATACCTCCATCTATGAATTCTGCGAGAAAGTGGAATTGCGGCTGTTGAACAAGCGCGTGCTGGAATCGTTGATCAAGAGCGGCGCCATGGATGGGCTTGGCCGCCGCGCCCAGCTCATGGCGGTGCTCGACCGCGCCATCGAAGGCGCGCAGAAAACTCAGCGCGACGCCGAGAGCGGCCAACACGGACTGTTCGGCGTCTTCCAGCAGGAAGAGGCGTCGGCGGCTAACAACAAGTTGCCCGATACACCGGACTGGGACGAACACACCCGCTTAGCCAGCGAGAAGGAAATCCTCGGCTTTTTCATCAGCGGACATCCCCTGGAAAAATACCGCGACAAGCTGGAAGACTTGCGCGCTCTGACCACGGAGGAAATTGGCGCCCTGACCAAGTCCACCGGCAAGGACGAGAACATCACGACTGCGGGCATCATTACCAATCTGCGCGTGCTGAAATCGAAGCGCGGCGATTTCTACGCTCAGGGCGCGCTCGAAGACATGGCCGGCACCGTCGAGATGCTGGTTTTCCCCGAGGCCTATCGCAAGCTGCAGGAAAAGGTGAAGCTGGAAGTGCCCGTGCTGGTGCGGGGTGGCGTACGCATTGAGGAAGGCGCGAATGCCAAGCTGACGGTGAACGACATCAGTCCGCTGGAGGACGCGAAAGTGCCGTTGCCGAATTCGTTGCGCATCCGCGTTCCGCTCGAGACCGCGACGGAGTCAACGGTGGACGCGTTGTACACGCTTTGCGCCCAGCAGAAGGGGGAAGCCAGGGTGTTATTCGACGTGGAACGCCAGGGGGATTTCATGGTGGTGATGGAGGCGGAAGGCTATAATGTGCTCCCGGACCGCAACTTCATCGCGCGCGTCGAGGAACTGTGCGGCCGGGGCGCGGTGCGCGTGATTGACTGATTTGGCCTGGGGTGGAGCAGGGCTTTAACGCTCACTCCTGGGCTTATGAAACACTCTTCAGGTTTCAGGGCTGGCCGCACCGAAATGCGGCGGATGAGAGTTTCCATTCAAAAGGTTTCCAAGGTGAGAGCGAAGAACGCACCCCCGGTGCCCGATGAGGCGCTGGTGATGGCAGGAGCCGAGTTTCTCCTCTCCATGGTGGAAGCGCGGTTGGCCAGGAACGGCGACGGCAGCAAAATGGAGTCCGTGGAAAAGACGAACCAGGAGTTGGAGAAAATCGAGCAGCAGATTGCCCGCTTGCAGGGGGCCGCTGGACCTGACGAAAATACCCAGCGCGACATCCAGCTTTTGAACGACCGCATTCGGGCCTTGCGCAAAGACATGTCATCCTCGCACTATCAAGCCTGGGAAAAAACGGAGTTGGCGCGCCATCCCCAGCGCCCCTATCCCCTCGACTACATTGAGCGCATCTTCACCGAGTGGAACGAGATCCATGGGGACCGCGGTTATGCGGATGATCCCGCGATCATTTGCGGCATGGCGCGTTTCCATGGCGATGAGGTGATGGTCGTCGGCCATCAGAAGGCGCGCGACACCAAGCAAAAGGTCTACCGCAACTTTGGCATGCCCAACCCGGAAGGCTATCGCAAGGCGATGCGGGTGATGAAGATTGCGGAGAAATTTGGCCGTCCATTGTTTACCTTCGTGGACACGCCGGGCGCGTATCCCGGGCTGGGAGCGGAAGAGCGCGGCCAGGCCGAAGCCATTGCCCACAATCTGAGAGAGATGGCCCGCCTGCAGATTCCCATCCTTACCGTCATCACCGGCGAGGGGGGCAGCGGCGGCGCCCTGGCAATCGCCATCGCCGACCGCGTGCTGATGATGGAAAACGCGATTTATTCGGTGATCTCACCGGAAGGTTGCGCCTCCATCATGTGGCGCGATTCGACCAAGAAGGAACTGGCGGCTCAGGCGCTGCGCATCACGGCTTCCGATCTAACTGACCTGGGCTGCATCGACGGCATCGTCTCCGAGCCCGAAGGCGGCGCTCACACCGATCACGAAGTCGCCGCCGCCCTGCTCGATGCCACGCTGCAACAACAGCTCGCCGAGTTGAAGAAGAGTACGGTCAAGGAACTGGTCGAGGCGCGCTATGCGAAATTCCGCAAGATGGCGCAATTCTTCACGGGCGACGAGTAGAAGCGCATTTTAGTTTGCCCCGGAAAGCCCACATCTGAATGACCGTGCGCCAGTCCGGTTCCGTCCAACTCCGGACTTCGCGTAGTTCTTAAGCTGGTACCTCCGTACCTGTGCGCCTCCTTCCGCTCCTGCTCGCCAGGGTTCCTCTGCCGTATAATAAAGGGTTCGGCGCTATCAATTACTGCGGGTAGATAAAGACCTGCTTAAGAAAGCCAATCACCAGGGAAGGACGGGAAATGGCCACCACGGATGTAGGGCTCCGAGAAGGTAGCAGCCAAGCGGGGCAGAAGCGCGTCGTCAACGACATGAGTATCCAGGTCGCGACCGTCAACGGTTCGGGATCGCAAAGTTCGAATACGGTGCTGTTGCGCAGCATCTTCCAGATGGGAGTTCCGGTCTCGGGCAAGAATTTGTTTCCCTCGAACATCGCCGGACTGCCCACCTGGTACACCATCCGCGCCAACAAAGACGGCTACATCGCGCGCAAGAAGGAAATTGATTTTGTCGTCGCCATGAATCCCGAGACCGCCCAGGAAGACGTGATGTCGCTGGCCGCGGGTGCATCCGTGCTGTACGACGAGCCCTTGAACCTCGGCAGTTTGCGCTCTGATCTGGTCTTTTACGCCGTTCCCTTCGACAAGCTGGTCGCGCCGGTTTGCCCTGAGGCGAAGCTGCGCAAACTGGTCAAGAACATGATCTACGTGGGCGTGGTGGCCAAGCTGCTGGAAATCGATGTGGCCGAAGTCGAAAAAGCCATCCGCAAACAATTCGCCAAAAAAGTAAAAGCGGCCAATCTGAACCTGGCGGCGGTCAAGGCGGGATACGATTACGCCGCTGCCAACCTGGTCAAGCGCGATCCGTATTTTATCCAGCGCATGGAGAAGACCGCGGGCAAGATCATCATCGACGGAAACTCAGCCGCTGCCTTGGGCTGCATGTTCGCCGGCGTGACCATGGTCGCGTGGTATCCCATCACGCCTTCGTCCTCGCTGCCCGAGAGCATCATCGAATACATGAAGCGCTTTCGCATCAGCGCTGACGGCAAAGCGACATTTGCCGTCGTGCAAGCCGAAGACGAACTGGCCGCGGTCGGCATGGTATTGGGCGCGGGCTGGGCGGGGGCGCGCGCCATGACCGCGACTGCCGGTCCGGGCATTTAGCTGATGGCGGAATTTGCCGGCCTGGCGTACTACGCCGAGGTCCCAGGGGTGATCTGGGACATCCAACGGGTTGGGCCTTCCACCGGTTTGCCCACCCGCACTTCCCAGGGCGATATTCTCTCCACCGCGTTTCTCTCCCATGGCGACACCAAGCACATCCTGCTGATCCCCTGTTCGGCGGAGGAGTGTTTCACCATGGCGGGCGATGCTTTCGACCTGGCGGAGCAGTTCCAGACCTTGGTCTTCGTGATGTCCGATCTTGACCTCGGCATGAACAACTGGATGGCCGACCCCTTCAAGTATCCGGAGAAACCGATCCAGCGCGGCAAAGTGTTGCACAAGGCCGACCTCGACCGTCTCGGCGGTTTTGCCCGCTACCAGGATGTGGACGGAGACGGCATCGGCTATCGCACCCTGCCCGGCACCGATCATCCGGCGGCCGCCTACTTTGCCCGCGGCAGCGGGCACAACGAGAAAGCCCAGTACAGCGAACGTCCGGACGACTTTGAGCAAAACATGGAGCGGCTCAACCGGAAATTCGAGACCGCCCGTTCCTTCGTGCCCCGGCCGGAAGTGGAGACCGGCAAATCAAAGATTGGCATCATCGGATACGGAACGTCGCATTGGGCGCTGACCGAAGCCCGCGACCAGTTGCGCCAGGAATACAACATCGAGACTGACTATCTCCGGCTGCGCGCTTATCCCTTCACCCGCGAAGTGCACGATTTCGTGAAGCAGCACGACCGGATCTACGTGGTGGAACAGAACCGCGACGCGCAGATGCTCACTCTGCTCAAGCTGGACCTGGAACCGGCGCTGCTCACCCGCCTGCGCAGCATCGCGCATATTCACGGCCTGCCGCTTGACGCGCGCTCGGTCACCGACGAACTCATGACCATGGAGGGTAAGTAAATGGCGACCTCAACTCCCGACCGGCCCGCACCCGCGCCCAAAACCAATCGCATCGGCCTGGCCGTGCTGGATTATCGCGGTGGCAAGACCACCTTGTGCGCAGGCTGCGGCCATAATGCAATTTCCGAGCGCATCATCGACGCCATGTACGAAATGGGAGTGCCGCCCGAGCGCGTGATCAAGCCCAGCGGGATTGGCTGCTCCTCCAAAAGCCCAGCCTACTTCATGGGTCGATCGCATAGCTTCAACGCGGTGCACGGCCGCATGCCTTCGGTGGCCACGGGCGCCGTGCTCGCCAACCGCCACCTGATCGCTCTGGGCGTCAGCGGCGACGGCGACACCGCCTCGATCGGCGTGGGCCAGTTTATCCACCTCATGCGGCGCAATCTGCCCATCATTTACATCATTGAAGACAACGGCGTTTACGGGCTGACCAAAGGCCAGTTCTCCGCCACCGCCGACATGGGTTCGACTTTGAAGACCGGCGTGATCAACGACCTGCCTCCCATTGACACTTGCGCCATGGCCATCACGCTGGGCGCGACTTTCGTGGGCCGCTCGTTTTCGGGCGATAAAAGGCAGCTCCACGCCATGATGAAAGCAGCCATCGCCCACAACGGCACGGTCATGCTCGACGTGGTCTCGCCCTGCGTAACCTTCAACGATCACGAAGGCTCCACCAAGTCCTACAAGTACATGAAAGACCACGAAGAGCCGCTGCAGGAACTCAGCTTCGTGCCGGCGTTCGAGGACATTGCGATCGACTACGATCCCGGGACCACCATTGACGTGACCATGCACGACGGCTCGCATCTCCGCCTGCGCAAGCTTGAAGAAGAGTACGATCCCACCCACCGGATCCAGGCCATCACTCGCTTGAACGAGGCTCACGAGAAAGGCGAAGTCCTGACCGGCGTGTTCTACGTCAATTCCAAGACGCCGACGTTCGTCGACCTTTTGAACATGACGGAAGAGCCCCTGGCTACGCTGCCGGAATCCTCCGTGCGGCCGGGCATGGAAGTTCTGGAGCAGGTGATGGAAGAGCTGCGGTAATCAGTTTGTTGAGGTTGCGTCCGACTGACATAGCGGCATCTTTAATACGTTAAATAACTTATTTTCAATACGATGGATAAATAAAGATTTATATTGATTTATTACTTCAAAGAGGTAAAATTGGAAGAGAGTAAGGAGGTTGGAGCCACGCCAACCACGACGACTAAGAAGTTCACACCTGAGATCGACGCCCAGCTCTACGATGAGTTCGTTGCCGTGGCCGAGAAGAATGGGCAGACCAAGCGGCATGTTCTGGAGCAGGCGCTCCGCTTCTACCTGCAGAACGTAGTTCCGTCCCAGCATCTGGTGCGCACCCAGGTCATGGATTCCTTCGAGGAGTCAGTGGCTCGCAACCGTGACCTGTTGCAGCGTCTCGCCAAATAAATGGCGGATTACCTCACGGTAGCCGAAGTCTACCGGATGCAGCATCGATTGATCGAGCTGTTCGGGGGCCTCCCTGGTGTCCGCGACAAGGGCGCTGTTGAGGCCGCCGTTTTTCGTCCCCAAACCGGATATTACAACTCCATCGCAGAAGAAGCGGCTGCCCTGATGGAGTCGCTTGGCAATAACCACGGCTTTCTCGACGGCAACAAGCGGATCGCCTTCACTGCCGCCGATGTCTTCCTTCGGCGCAACGGCTTTTACATCGAGGTCGAAGGCCCGGACGGGCACGCGTTTATCGTTGGTTCGATGGAGCGGCACGAATTCCGCTTCGCCCAGATCCTCGAGTGGATACGCCAGAATATCAAGCCGCTGGTTTGACGGCGCTCGGATTTTGGGGCAATTGGCTGTACGCCTTCGTTCATCGCTGCGCCGTCGGAAGCTGTGCACTTGCTCTCAATCCAGCGCCAGCAGGTATCCGGGGGTTCCGCCTAATCGCCCCCCAAGGGCTTGGGCATCCAGCACGGCCATGTCCCACGTGGTCCACGAAATGGGCGTGAGTCGTAGCGTCACATCATCGAACGATGCGAACACAGGCCCAACCTGGGGATCGGACATTGCCGCTGGGCTCATATATCGGCTATGGATGCGCCGGTTGATTTCTCGGGACGGGTCGCCTGAAACCATCTCTACTCTCCCTGCGGCGGTGACGCCTCGCTCCGCCCCAGGTTTTCGCGCGTCCACCATAAGGGAAGCCTTAGGCCGCGCTACCAGATTGCGCGCTTTTCGACTCTTGGAAGAAGTGGCGATGAACAGGTGTCCATCTTCGAACAGGTACCAGACCGCAGTCAGGTGAATGGTCCCACCCGGGTTTTCGGTGCCTAGTGTCGCAATATAGCGTCCTCGCAGGAATTCCTGGAGAGTCGGGTCCAGCGTTTGAGTCGGCATTTCGCCTCGGCAGTCCTTGCTGATTTCGGCGGGCCAATTCTCTCACTTGTCCTTGAACTTGGGAAGCTGCGGCGGACTCTAACCCTGCTGCGATAGCTTCAATCCAAAACGTCGCTCTGGGGCCGAGACGCTTACACCTCTTGTTTTGGGCTCACGGGTTGCTGCCGGCGGGTTTGTGGAGTTCCTGATCGACTGCGGGTGGCAGGTTGTCCAGGTGACTGAGAAAAGTCACGACTTGCCAGACCTCGCTATCGGCCATGATATTTCCCCAAGCCGGCATGGCGGACCTGCGCACGCCGTACTTGATGAGGTAGAAGCTCTCGTTCT
>JBOGLD010000233.1:0-17095 GCA_050745885.1 Terriglobales bacterium | reverse complement strand
GATCAGGAGGTGCCGACCTGGCTCAGCCTGCGACAAGCCTTCGCGGTCCACCTGCAGCAGCGCAGGGCGATTGGCAAACTACAAAGTTCCACAGAACAGCGATACCAAGTGACTCTACGCGAGTTCGACCTCTTCCTTGCCGAGCACAGGATCACACAGCTGCAATACATCGGCAAGCCTCTGGTGGAAGCTTTCAAGACGTGGCGCGTTGAACGCATAAAACAAAAAAAGTTCGCGCGTGGAGCGACCGGGTTAGTCCTGGACGCTGCGATTCTGCATCGCGTGTTCGCGTTCGCTCTTGAAAACGAAATGGTCGCAAAGAACCCAGTTCGCATGGAAGGACGGCCGGGAGAGAACCCGGAACGAGGAGCCGAGCCCTTTACGGCAAAGGACCTTTCACGGCTAAGGGAGCACGCCGGAGACGACTTGATGACGTTCCTCTTGCTACGGTGGACCGGATTTCGCGGATCTGACGCCGTGTCCGTCACTTGGCGCGAAGTTCACTTTGACCAGAAAGAGATTGAGCGACTAACACAGAAGCGAAAGAAGAAAGTCGTGTTGCCGATCCAGACTGAATTGCTTTTTGCGCTCGAATCGGAATACGAGCGCAGAAAACCTCAGCCTCCGGACAGGGTGTTGCTGAACCCTCTCACCGGCAAGCCTCTCACTAGGCCGCGTCTGTATCAAAGAATACTTGCACTCGGAAAGCGTGCCGGTGTGACCCGTGCTCATCCGCACAGATTCCGCGACACGCTAGCCGTGGATATGCTGAGCCGGGGAGCGAGTCCCTATGATGTTGCAAAGATGCTCGGGGACACCATCGAAACAGTGGAAAAGCACTACACGCCATTTGTACGCGAACTCCGCGAACGCGTAAGGATGATTCTCGAAACCGGCACAGGACTGGAAAATCTATCCAATATCCCGCCAAAAGACCCCCAGAGCGTGGTCAAAAAGCTTAACTAGGCTTCTTTTCTCAAGTTGAGCAACGAGCACAGGAAGCTTTGCCCGCAAGTGGTTGAAAATTCGTCTGCCCGATTTTCCCTTTTCGTCACACCGGCGTCACAATTTGCACCAGCGAATTTTCAAGTATAAGAAAACACAATATTTTGTGGCAGCCGGACCTGTAAGCCGAATTCTGTCCACCGGATTGCTCCGGCGGGACGGCCATTCCTCTGGGCCGGGCATTACTGCGCGGCTCAAGCGACCTACCCGGAGGTTGTGACGCACCGAGCCGGCACGCGCCCCAAGCCGAAGCCTCAGGCTCCCTCCCTATTTGGTCTTGCTCCGTGTGGGGTTTGCCCTGCCTGCCGCATTACTGCGACAGCGGTGCGCTCTTACCGCACCTTTTCACCCTTACCTCGGCGTTGCTGCCGGGGCGGTATGTTTTCTGTGGCACTTTCCGTCGAATGGACCCGCCCAAGCAAGCTTGGACGGGGCACCCTCCCGGACGTTATCCGGCACACTGCTCTGTGGAGTTCGGACTTTCCTCCCCCACCACTTGACGCGGCGAGAGCGACCGTCCGGTCCAGCTGCCAACAGTGTCATTGTAACAGTCGCCGGCCTTCAGTCCTCCGCCTTGAGCCGCCGGCCTTGGGCATCGGCACTTCCCTGGATTCGCTCTGCTAGACTGAACGCAAGTGCGGTTTTGGTGACGACCGACGAACGAAGACTGACCACTGCTCCATGACCACCCTTGAAGCCATCCGTATAGCGCTATTGTCGCTGTGGGCGAACAAACTTCGTTCTGCGCTGACCCTGCTGGGCGTGGTCATTGGCGTGGCTGCCGTAATCGCCGTGGTCACCTTCGTGAACGGGATCAACGGCTACGTGGCGGAGAAGATTTTCAATCTGGGCGCTGATGTTTTCATCATCAGCAAAGTCACTCCGGTGATCACCAACATCGACCAACTGCTCGAGGGCCAAAAACGCAAAGACCTGACCATGGATGACTACCAGGCCGTGCTGGAGTCCTGCAGGCATTGCGCCATGATCGGGGCCTCAACCATCAACACTTCCGGCCACGTCAGGTATGAGGAGCAGTCGATTACCGACACCTGGATTCGAGGGCTGACGCCGTCGATGGCCCCGATCCTTGACCTCGACCTCACTTCTGGCCGCATGCTCAACCAGAACGACGAGGAGAACCGCTCGCAAGTGGGCGTGATTGGTACCGACGTGGTAGACAACCTCTTTCCCACGGTGGATCCTCTGGGTAAGGAAATTCGCGTCGAGGGCCAGCTGTACCGCGTGATCGGCGTGGGAAAGAAGCAGGGAACCACGCTGGGCCAGAGCCGGGACAATTACGTGGCCATCCCCATCACTACTTATCTGAAACAGTTCGGTTCGCATACCAGCATTCGTATTTCGGGCAAGGCCAACGGTGTGGGTACGCAACTGGACGCCGCGATTGACGAGGCTCGCGCCGTTCTGCGGGCCCGGCGCCATGATCTGCCCGGGCGTCCGGACAGCTTTGCCGCCGAGACCAACGCCAGCTTTTTAAGTATCTGGTCGAATCTGAGCGGCACTTTTTTCATCGCCATGATCGCCATTGCCGCGATTTCGCTGGTGGTTGGCGGCATCGTGATCATGAACATCATGCTGGTGTCGGTCACTGAACGCACGCGGGAGATCGGCATACGGAAGGCGATGGGAGCTCGCCGCCAGGATGTGCTGCTCCAGTTCCTGATCGAGTCTGCAACCATGGCGCTGGTAGGCGGTCTGTTAGGAGTGCTCTTTGGAATTGCTTTTGCTAAAGGCATCACGGCGATCATCGGCATGCCTTCTGAAATCAAGTTGTGGGCGGTGGCGGCCGGCCTGCTGGTTTCTGCCAGCGTGGGCGTATTCTTTGGCGTGTACCCGGCCCGGCGGGCGGCCAAGTTGGACCCCATCGCGGCGTTGAGATTTGAATTGTGACGGAGACACAGAGACACGGAGAAAATTCGAATGGAAAACTCCGTGCCTCTGTGCCTCCGTGGTGAATAGGCGTTCCAATGCTGCGCACAAGCGATTACGGCGAAGTGGTCCGGATGGCGCTGGACACAATCCGCACCAACAAAATGCGGTCGGCGCTTACCGTGCTCGGAATCGTCATCGGGGTTGCCGTCGTGATTGGCATTTCCTCCGTAGTGCGCGGTCTCAACGACAACGTCAGCCAGGTCATCAGCAGCCTTGGCTCCAACATCGTTTTTGCCTACCATCAGCCTTTGACCTTCGGCCGGCCCACGGAGGAAATACGCACCCGCAAAGAACTGACACTCGACGATTTTCAGGCGGTGCAGCAATTACCTCACGTAAAGATAGCCACCGTGGGCCTGCGCTATTTCCGCCAGGAATTCGGGACCGGCACTTACGAGGTCAAGTACAACGGCCGCAAAGTCAAGAATACGATTCTTGAAGGGGACACGGGTACCTGGAAGGATGTGTTCGATCTGGACATCTCATCTGGACGCTGGATGAACGAGATTGACGAAGAACATCACTCGCCGGTCATTGTTCTGGGTTCGGACACCGCGGAAGAGCTGTTCCCCAACCAGGGCGCACTGGGCAAGGAGATCAATATCGATGGCCAGCTATTCACTGTGATCGGGGTTGCAGCGAAACGCAAGAGCGTGTTTGCCGGAGGCAAAAACCCGGATGACAACATCGTGTATTTTCCGCTGGCCACGTTCCGCAAACTGCATCCCGAGTTGAAGCAATACTGGATCAGCGCCAAGGCCACTTCGCACGACGATATGCCCAAGGCCATCGACGAGATCCGCGAACTGCTGCGCCGACGGCGCAAGGTGGCCCCGGACAAGCCGGACAATTTCGCGGTATTTACCCAAGACTCACTTTCGGACGTGTGGAACCAGGTCACGGGCGCGGTCTTTATTTTTATGTTCGCGGTCTCCAGCGTGGGCCTGATCGTGGGCGGTGTCGGCGTGATGAATATCATGCTGGTTTCCGTGACCGAACGGACGCGGGAGATCGGAGTGCGCAAGGCGATCGGCGCGCGCAAGCGCGACATTCTGCTGCAATTTACGCTGGAAGCCATCACCCTGACCGCTCTGGGCGGTTTTCTGGGCGTTTTGCTGGGGGCGATCATTACCTGGACGATTCCCGCCATCTGGAGCTCGCTGCCGGCGCGGATGTCGTTCTTCTGGGCGGCATTCGGTTTGGGCGCGGCCGCCGCTGAGGGTCTGCTGTTCGGCATTTATCCCGCCTGGAAGGCTGCGAATCTCGATCCGATCGAGTCGCTGCGCTACGAGTAGCACTCCTTCCTGTGCCCTAGTGGTCGATTTCAGATTGAAGATTTAAAATCGCAGATACCCGCCCATCTCTGAACCGATCTGAGAACTGAGATCTGAAACCTGAGATCTGAAAATCTTCAATCTGAAATCGACCAAGGATGCTAAGGTACACGAGGGAAATCCACAGGTGATTTATCGTATTGTTGCCGTCGCTTCGACTGCTGCTGGGGCGTTCGCCGTCTGTAGCATGGCTTATTACCTGGTCTGCCTGTACGGCGCCGCTCGATTTCTTGCCGATCGAAAGGCGGCGGGCGCGGGCGCCCGCCCCACACCATCCACCCCGCCGGTTTCCATCCTCAAACCGCTTCGGGGGACCGATCCCGAAATGTATGAGAGCTTCCGCAGCCACTGTCGGCAGGACTATCCGCAATGCGAAATTATTTTTGGGGTCAGCGATCCTGCCGATCCTGCGGTCCAGCTGGTCGATCGGCTGAAGTTGGAGTTCCCGCAGTGTGCGATTCACTTGATGGTTTGTTCCCAGAACCTGGGTGCCAACACCAAGGTGAGCAATCTGGCGCAAATGCTGCCCCGGGCAAAATACGATTACGTTCTGGTAAATGACAGCGATATCCGGGTTCAGCCCGATTACTTGCGGCGGGTCACCGCTCCGTTGAGCGATGGGCAGATAGGGCTGGTCACATGCCTTTATCGAGGCATCGCCAGTCCCACTCTGGGTTCGCGGCTGGAGTCTCTTGGCCTCAGCACCGATTTCTCCGCCGGCGTGATGGCGGCGCGACAACTCGAAGGGGGTATCAGTTTCGGGCTGGGTTCCACGCTTGCTTTCCGGCGGTGCGATCTTGAGGCTGTGGGCGGCTTCGAAGCGTTTGTGGAGTACCTGGCGGACGACTATGAGATCGGCAGGAGTATCGCGGAGCGTGGGTTGAAGGTGAAGCTGTCGGATGTGGTGGTCGAGACCCTTCTTCCGGCGTATACCCTACGCCAGTTTGTGGACCACCAGCTGCGTTGGGGTCGTACCGTGCGCGATTCACGGCGCTGGGGATATCTCGGCCTGGTGGTGACCTTTGGCTTGCCCTGGGCCCTCCTCGCCCTGTTGCTGAGTTACGGTGCGCTCTGGGCGTGGGCCTTGCTGGCTGGGGTGATAAGCCTTCGGTTGGCCTTGGCTCTGTTCGTGGGATGGTCGGTTTTGCGCGATCGCCAAGTATTGGGTTTGCTGGTACTGCTTCCGCTTCGGGACTTGGTTGCCTTACTGATATGGTTTGCAAGTCTGGTGGGGCACAAAGTAGTCTGGCGGGGGCATTCCTTTACATTAAAAAATGGTAGGCTGGCCCGGATCGACTCCTAGGGCCTGCACCTGACGCCGCCCTTCTGGCCCTATAGTTTCGCTCCCACCGGACTCTCGGCCGGGCGGCTCTGCGGAATGATTCTGCCGCCCTTGCTGAAGCGATACGTTTCCCCGCGCCAAAAGAAAGTGCGGCTGCCAAAGCTGGCAATCCAGGTGATGAAGCCCACCAGGTCACGGACAGGGTAGAGCCAGGACAAATATAACGCACGCCGATCGCCGATAATTCCCCATCCCACGGCTATCGCTTGCACGACCCGATTCAAGAACGCCGCAGCGAAGAGCCCAACTCCCAAAGCCCAGTGGCCCAGCGCGGCCGCCGAGATCAGACCCAGAACTCCGAACGGCATGGCATAGGTGAACCCGGTGCCGATATGCCCGAGGGGACGCGAAAAGCGGGTGCTCTTCATCCAGCGTAACTGGTCGCCCAGGGTTCGCTTCAAGGATCGCGGCGTGAGTACGTGCTGGATAATGTGATGGGAAAAAATCACTTCATAGCCCGCCGCCCAGACCAGGTTACCCAGAACGAAATCGTCCGAATAATAGTCTGCCGTCGCGGCGATGCCGCCAATCTTCTCCAACGCCTCGCGTCGCAAGGCCACTGCCGGACCCAAAGCGAAGCGGATGCCCTCCAGCATGTCCGCGACCATGACTCCGGATGGCATTTCTACGGACATTCCCAGCGCTTCCAGGGTCGACCAGAAATCGCCCGCCGTCACCCCGCGGTAGGGGCAGGTCACGAGGCCGATCTTCCGGTCGAGCAGGGCTGGAATCACCTGGCGCAGAAAGTCAGACGAAACCCTTACATCGCTGTCGCTGATGACGAGGTAATCGTTGGCCGAGCCCGCCATCATTTTGCTGAGCGAAAAGACCTTGGCATTGGGCCAGGTGGGTGGGCCAGAGACGACGATCCGGCTCTTCACCCCCGGATATCGTTGCCGAACTTCTTCCGCGACCTGGAGGCCCGCGTCATTGGCGTCCCGGGCGCCAAGGACAACTTCGAACGCCGGGTAGTCCTGTCGGAAGAAGCTTTCCAGATTTTCTTGCAACTGGGCTTCGATGCCATGTACCGGTTTGAAAATGGTGACGACGGGCAGCGCCGACGGGGCGGTCGCCGCGGCTGCTTGCCGTGCCGCGTGGGCTCCGTGGCGCCACCGGATCGCCGCTACCAGAACCATGAACAAAAAAATTGTGGAACTGAAGATGCCCAGCAGCGCGATGCCCAGCAGTCCCTGCCACAACAGAGACGCGATGGTCACGACGCCCGCTTTCTGCGGGCAGCAATGACCATGACGGGTGCGGCGGGCTGGTTCATGCAAGATTCCGGCAGCAATTATACGAGAGGAGAGGAGCGCGCTCGGGACAAGTCAAATCTTTCGCGGCAAAGGATCGCAAAGCAGGGATTGCCCCATTGCACCGGACTTAGGGAGGGCACGCAGGTTAAGTGGAGGCGGCGGCCAGAGCGGACGCCGGCGTGTCGAGAACTTCTCGGATCTTGCGCGCCAGGGTTTTGAGCGAGAAAGGCTTTTGCAGGAAACGTACGGTCACGTCGATCTCGCCATGGCGTTGAACCGTGGATTCGGCATAGCCAGAAACAAACAGCACTTTCATGTCTGGCCGCTCGGAGGCTAACTCCCCGGCTAGCCTCGCCCCGCCCATCTGGGGCATGACCACATCGGTGATCATCAAGTGGATCGGTCCTTTGTATTCTCTGGCGATGGTCAGGGCTTCCGTCCCGTTTTTGGCTTCAAGGACAATATAGCCGTTCAAGGTAAGAAACTCGCGAGTGGACTGCCGGACCGCCGCTTCGTCTTCCGCCAGCAGCAAGGTTTCGCAGCCGCCGAGAAAGGTTTCGACCGGCTGGAGCGGGGGCGGCACGGTCTTGGTTTCTCGCGCCCGAGGCCAGTACATTTTGAAAGTCGTTCCCAAACCCACCTCGCTGTATACCCAAATGAACCCGCCATTTTGTTTCACGATGCCATACACGGTGGCCAGGCCCAGCCCGGTGCCCTTGCCTTCCTGCTTGGTCGTATAAAAGGGCTCGAAAATGTGAGCCACATGCTCCGGCGCGATTCCCTCGCCGGAGTCGGTAACCGCCAGCAGAACGTAATCTCCAGGAGGGACGATCGAATGCCCCTGGACGTAGGCGTCGTCCAATTGCACGCTGGCGCTTTCGATCAGCAGCCTGCCGCCCTTGGGCATGGCATCGCGGGCGTTGGCCGCAAGATTCATCAGTACCTGCTCGATCTGCACCGGATCGGCCTTGATTTTTCCCAGGTTTGGTCCTGGGCCAAACACCAGTTCGATATCTTCTCCCAACAGACGAGGCAACATTTTGTTGATGTCCTCGATGATCAGGTTCAGATCGAGGAGTTGCAGGGTTTGCATCTGCTTGCGTCCGAAGGCCAGTAATTGCCGGGTCAGCTCGGCAGCGCGGCGCGAGGCCTTTTGGATCTCGTTCACGTTGCGGCACAAGGGATGCTGGGGGGCCAGCGAATCCAGCATCAGCTCGGCATAGGAACTGATGACCATCAGGAGATTATTGAAATCATGCGCCACTCCTCCCGCCAGCCTTCCAATCGCGTCCATCTTTT
The DNA here is from genome assembly GCA_050745885.1 of Terriglobales bacterium. GTDB lineage: Bacteria > Acidobacteriota > Terriglobia > Terriglobales > Acidobacteriaceae > JAIQFF01. The sequence continues at coordinate 8,909 of JBOGLD010000233.1, read as the reverse complement.
GCGCCTGCTGAAGCTGATTTTCCAGCCGACGCCGGTCCGTAATGTCCCGGTCGTTGGAGATAAAGTGAGTGACCCTGCCCTCGCTGTCGCGGAGAGGAGTAATGGTTTTCTCAGCGACAAAGGTGTCTCCATTTTTCTTGCGGTTGACCATGATGCAGCGAAAAACGTTGCCCAGAAGAATAGTTTGCCACAGCTCTTTGTAGACCTCCGAGCTCTGGTGGCCCGATTTCAGGACACGCGGGGTTTGGCCCGTCAATTCCGCGGGAGTGTAGCCGGTGAGCAGCTCGAAGGCCGGGTTTACGTACTCGATGATTCCTTCGCGGTCGGTTATCATGACCAGGTCCGCCGATTGCTCGACCGCGCGCCATAGTTTGCGGAGCGTGTCCTCGGCTTTCTGGCGCTGCCGTTCTTTGGAATACACATCGATCGCATAACGGATGGTGCCGGCAATGGCGTCCTTATCTCTATCCCCGGCCGATGTCTGGGCCAACTCGCGGGCGCGAGCTTTCAGTGCGGTGTCCACGGCGGCCTCATTCATGTGGTCGCTGAGAAAAATCACCGGCGCGCCCGGGCGGCTTCGGCGCAACTCGTGCAGCAGGCGCAAGGCTGCGCCATCGTCCGAATCGTATTCGCAGAGCAACAGATCGTAAGGTGTCTGACTCAGGCGCGTCAGCGCTTCCTCGGTGGTTTGCGCGACGTCCATGCCCAGGTGTCCATTGCCGCTGCGGCCCAGAAGGTCGCGTAAATAACCGAAGTCCTCGCTGTTTCCCACCAGCAAGAGTTGCATCGGCGCACCGCTGATGGCGGATTCTCTTGTGCTTTCCATGCGTGGCTGTTGTTGTGACTACGTTTGTTACATCGGAGTTCGGCAGCCTGGGCATGGCAAGTGGAGGAGGAGTTACGGACAGAAGGTGAAACCGGCATATCAAATCGGGAAGCCTCCAATTTCGGGACATTAAGTCGAAACTGGCCAACCTGCTGAGCTCCGGGTTCGTCCGGCCGTCGAATACACGCCAGTCGCGTCCCGGGTAGACTGATATTCGGCTAGCTTGCCAGCGACGATGGAAACCACCTTCTTCAGGGATCTTGCCTATGTCTTCGGTGCCGCGGTCGTGGGCGGCGGTGTGGCTCGGGCGCTGCGGCAGCCTCTGATTCTGGGGTACGTGCTCGGCGGATTCCTGATTGGACCCTTTACTCCTGGCCCAACCCTGTCGGAGGTTCACCAGTTCGAAACTCTGGCCGAAATTGGGGTCATCCTCCTGATGTACTCGATCGGCCTGGAATTTTCGTTCAGCGAGTTGCTGCAGGTGAAGTGGGTGGCGGTATTTGGCGCGCCCCTGGGCATCTTGATGTCGGTCGCGCTGGGCGTCTCCGCGGGGTGGTGGCTGGCCTGGAGCACAACCCAGGGAATCGCGGTGGGCGCGATTGTTTCTGTGGCCAGCACCATGGTGCTCTCCCGGATGCTGTCGGATCGCGGCGAATTGCGCTCGCCGCAGGGCCACGTCATGATCGGCATCACTCTGGTTGAAGACCTTGCGGTGGTGGCTTTGACCGTTCTGCTTCCTTCCCTTAATAATCTGACGGGAGGCCACTTTCTTGCATTAGGGATCGCTGTAGGCAAGGCCGTGCTGATATTGACCCCGGTCATGTTCCTGGCCGCGAAGCTGGTGCCACCCCTGATGAAACGGGTGGGCCGCGCTGGCAATGAGGAACTCTACCTGCTCGTAGTGCTGGCCTTGGGGTTTGCCACGGCTGCGGTCACACAGGCGGTTGGGTTGTCGCTGGCGCTGGGAGCGTTTTTGGCCGGCCTGATCGTCAGTGAGTCTGGGATGACCCGCCGGATGCTGGACAAGTTGCTGCCCTTGCGCGACGCTTTTGTGGCCCTGTTTTTTGTCACGATTGGCGCCCTGGTGGACCCGCGCATCCTGATCTCGAAACCTTCCTTGTGGGGCGCGATCTTGATTCTGACCATGCTGGGCAAGTTTGTGATTTGGACCGCAGTTGTCCGGCTGTTTCGCTATCCTCCGCGAACTGCCTTGCTGGTGGGCCTGGGACTTACGCAGATCGGTGAGTTTTCCTACGTCCTGGTCCGGGTGGCCCGCGACGCCCAGTTGGTGACTGACGATATTTATCACGCCATTCTGGCCGGTTCCGTCATAACCATCCTGCTGAATGGCCTGTTGATGAAAGCGCTGCCCAAAACAGCAACGCCAGTGGCCTAGGCCGCGGTCCCGATTGCTGCTCCTAGGGGGAATCCCGCACGCTCCCCGTCGCATCCGTTATTCTAGTATCAGACATATGACGACCCGGCCCAAACCTGCTGCTCAATCATCCGCAACCAGCGTCCTGGAAGCTCCCAACGGAGAACGTGAGCGTGTATTCGACCTTTTCCGGCAATGGGGATATCTCGAGGCCGATCTCGATCCACTGGGCTTCTTGCCCCCGGTGACGCATCCCAGCCTGCGCATGGAAGGCGAACTCGCCGAGGAGGCGCGTCGCGTCTACTGCGGCACCGTGGGCGCGGAGTTCATGCACATTACCGACCCTGAACGGCGCCGCTGGATTCAGGAACACCTGGAAGCTCCCCAGCCCGCGGTCGACCAGGCGCGGGTGCTCGACCAGCTCATTCGGGCTGATTTGTTCGAGCAGGTGCTGCAGCAGCGCTACCTAGGCACCAAACGCTTTTCTCTCGAAGGGGTGACCGCCCTGCTTCCTCTGCTGGATGAAATCCTGGACGCGGCCGGGCAGCGGGGCGCGGTGAATCTGGTGATGGGCATGAGCCATCGCGGCCGTCTGAACGTGATTGTGCAGGTGGCAAAACGTCCGGCGGAAGAGGTTTTCGCGGGATTTGAAGACGTGGACCCGCGCAGTGTTCTGGGCAGCGGCGACGTGAAATATCACATGGGAGCGACGGGCGAATATGTGACCCGCTCGGGAACGAAAATCAACATTCACCTGGTTTCGAACCCCAGCCACCTGGAGGCGGTGGATCCCGTGACGGTGGGCCGTACCCGCGCCAAACAGGACCGCGCGGGCCAGGAAGGTCCGCAGAAGTATTTGCCTCTGCTGGTCCACGGCGACGCTGCTTTCGCGGGTCAGGGCGTGGTGGCCGAGACCCTGAATCTGTCCGACCTGAATGGTTTTACGGTCGGCGGCACAGTGCACATCATCGCTAACAATCTGCTTGGCTTCACGACGTTGTACAGCGAAGAACATTCTTCTCGGTTTTCGGCCCAGTTGGCCCGGCGCCAGTCCATCCCGATTTTTCACGTAAACGCGGAGGATGTGGACGCGGTAGTGCGAATCGGCCGCCTGGCCCTTGATTACCGCTACACCTGGAGCGGCGACGTGGTTGTGGACCTGATCGGCTATCGCCGCCACGGTCATAGCGAAGTGGATGACCCTACCGTTACCCAGCCGCTGCTGTATAAGGCGATCAAGGAGCATCCGCCGCTGTGGGAGATCTATGCCGAGGATATCGGCGCTGCGGACGTTCAGGAGCGCGTCGCAAAAATCCGGGAAGAACTGGAAGCGGCTCAGAAAAAAGCGAAAAACATTCGCAAGAAGCCGCTGCTGCGTGATCTGCCGCAATATTGGAATGACTATAAAGGCGGCCGTTACAAGCCCGAGTACGAAGTGGATACCGGCCTTTCCGCGGAAGAACTCGGCGAAATCACGGCCCGGCTGACCACCTACCCCGCCGACTTCCACATCCATCCCAAGGTCAAAAAGCTGCTGGAGCAGCGGGCGGAAATGGGCGCGGGCAAGCGCCCGGTGGATTACGGCATGGCCGAGGCGCTGGCGCTGGGCGGGCTGGTTAAGGCGGGAGTGCCGGTCCGGCTCACGGGGCAGGACACTCGTCGCGGTACTTTTAACCAACGCCACTCGGTGCTGCTCGACATCGAAAACGAGAAGGAGTACGTTCCGCTCGAACATATTTCCGAAGGTCAGGCGCGCTGCCAGATTTATAACTCGGCCTTGTCCGAGGCGGGCGTGCTGGGATTTGAATACGGTTACAGCCGCGACTATCCCGAGACCTTGGTCATGTGGGAGGCGCAGTTCGGCGACTTCGCCAACGTGGCGCAGGCGGTCATCGATCAATTCATCAGTGCGGGCGAAGATAAGTGGGGACTGCTCTCGGGCGTCGTGCTGCTTCTGCCGCATGGTCACGAAGGGCAGGGGCCGGAACACTCCAGCGCCCGGCCCGAACGCTTTCTGCAACTCGCGGCCCGCGATAATTTCCAGATCTGCCAGCCCTCGAACGCGGTGCAATATTTCCATCTGCTGCGCCGCCAGGCTTTGCGCCACTGGCGTAAACCGCTCGTCGTGTTGACGCCGAAGAGCATGTTGCGCCATCCCGACGCAGCTTCTCCCATAGAAGACTTCACCCATCAGCGCTTTCTCACCGTGTTGCCGGACCCGGAGGTTAGCGATGCGACTCGCATCCTGATCTGCACCGGAAAGATCGGGCATGAGCTGCGGGCCGAACGCAAGAAGAGGAACGACACGGCAACTGCGATTATTTCTGTCGAACAGCTCTATCCCTTCCCCGAGAAAGAACTGGAAGCCGCGATCGGTCAATTTGCTTCGGCGCGGGAAATCGTCTGGGTGCAGGAAGAACCGGCCAACATGGGCGCGCTGTTCTACGTGCTGCCACGGCTGCGGCGCATCGCCGGCGAGCGTCCGGTCCTGTCGGTAAAGCGTTCCGCCAGCGCCAGCCCCGCCACGGGGTCAGCCAAGGCCCACGAAGTGGAGCAGAAGACTTTGCTCACGCTGGCCTTTACCAACAAGACCTAGAGGCGGAAGGACCGGATCTAGCGGTGTCGCGCAAGTGGTGCCGCACCTCCGGCTGGCCCTCTAGCGAGGTGGAACTGATTGCTTCAGCTCTTCAAACCAGTTGACCACGAGGTTGTAGTGTGTGGGTAATGGATACTGCGGATTAAAGAGCATCACGAAATGTTCTCCGTCCGGCATGACGTCGTACCAGGGAGAATCTGCGTGAAACTGGAAACCGGCCAACTTTGGCGCATCCAAAACCACGCGGGAGTCTTACCCCTGGAGTCCGTCCCATGACCAGTGTGGGATGCTGAGGCCGTTCGGCACATCATCAGCGGAACGGTGGTAGCGGGACATAGTTGTGGTGGTCGCCCAGGCGAAGTAGTCGTGCAGCACTTGTCGCAGCGCACCGTTGTCGGCTAGCCCGACATCGGCCAGAGCATGGTCGAAGCACGCAATCGCGCGGCGATCCATTTCGTCGTGCTCTCCGTTGCCGCTGTGCATCTTGACCACGGTGGTCTCGTCACCATAGGAGTCGGAATACGTGCTGGGGCCACCGAGTGCCTCAGCCCAGTAAGCGGCGAGTCGCTCGACATGCTGAGGGTGGAAGCCGTGGCTGAAAGCATGGCCGACCACGTCGTCGGCCATCACCCGACGATGCCAGGCGTCGGCAAGGCGGCGCAGGCCGTCGTTGCCACCCGCCGCTTCGAAAACAGTTCGCATGCCTCCATAATGACAATCGTCCCGTTTTTATGCAAGATGATGGCCGCGCGGGGACTTCAGCCGGGGATAACGCAATCGCGCTGTCCGCGCCGGACGCCGGCCGCGCGCCCCGCAGCATTCTGCATTCTTGCGGTCCGGGATGTTACCCTTCCGCTTTGACTTCGATGCCACGCCCCTACCGAACTCCAGCGCTCCACATCGCCATCGACACCGGCGGCACCTTCACCGACTGCGTCTGGGTGGAGCGCGGACAGGTCCGCATGCTCAAGGTCTTCTCCACGCCGGTCGACCCTTCCCGGGCCATTGTCGACACGCTGCAAAAGGTCGGACCGCCGGGCCCAGTGGTCCTTCTGCATGGCACTACCGTGGGCACGAACACTTTGTTGCAGCATAAGGGCGCGCGGGTGGCCCTGGTTACCACCGCCGGTTTTGAAGACGCCATCGAGATCGGTCGTCAGAACCGCCCCAAGCTTTACGATTTTTTCTTTGATCGCATAGAACCCCTCGTTCCCGCGGAACTGCGGTTTGGCCTGGACGAACGCACCGCCGGTGACGGCAAAATCCTCCAGGCCCCGTCAAAGGAAGACTTGCTGTCTTTGTCAGGCCGACTTCAGCAGAAACATCCCGAGGCAATCGCTGTTTCGTTGCTGTTTTCCTTTGCCAACCCGAAAAATGAGAACAAGGTCGCTCATACCTTGGAAAAGCTGGGCCTGCCGCTGTCCGTCTCGCACCGAATTCTTCCCGAGTTTCGCGAATACGAACGCACCAGCACGGTGGTGGTGAACGCTTACCTGCAGCCGGTAATGCAACATTATCTTGAGAAACTCGATCGCCGGGCGCGAGGCTCATCGCCATCCGGCGCGGCGCGGTCGCGTATCTTCGTCATGCAATCGAGCGGCGGGATTACCGCTCTCAGTTCCGCCGCCCGCGAGCCGGTGCGCACCGTGCTCTCCGGGCCGACCGGCGGAGTCGTAGGCGCAGCCGCCATGGCGCGCCGCAGCGGCTTCGACCGAATTGTCTCATTCGATATGGGCGGCACTTCGACCGACGTGGCCCTGGTCGACGGTGAAGCCCGTGCCAGCAGCCAGGCTGAGATCGCCGGTTTCCCCGTCGGCGTGCCCATGCTCGACATCCATACCGTAGGCGCCGGCGGAGGCTCCATCGCTCGTTTCGACGCGGGCGGGGCCCTGCGCGTCGGTCCCGAATCCGCCGGAGCTGATCCCGGCCCCATCTGCTACGGTCGCGGCACTCAGCCGACGGTGACCGACGCCAATCTGCTTCTTGGCCGTTTGCAACCGCGCCACTTTCTGGGGGGAGAGTTCACGCTGGATCTCGAACGCACGCGCCGCCTGGTCGCCGAATGGCTCAGGCGGCATGGGCCGAAGCTTACGCCGGAACAATTTGCCGCTGGAATCATCCGGGTGATCAACTCCACCATGGAGAAGGCCATACGCGTGGTCTCGATTGAGCGCGGGTACGATCCGCGAGAGTTCGCGCTGGTGGCTTTTGGCGGCGCGGGCGGTCTCCATGCCTGCGAACTGGCCGAAGCGCTCAGCATCCCGCGAGTGATCGTTCCCGCGCTGCCCGGCGCCCTTTCTGCTTTCGGCATCCTGGTCAGCGACGTGGTCAAGGACTATTCGCGCACCGTGCTTTGGCGCGCTGCCGACAAACTTCCTATCGAGCGGCTGGAACGCGACTTCGCCGTATTGCGCCGCCGTGCCGAAGCAGATTTCCGGGATGAGAAATGGATAGGTACGATCCGGCATCAGCCGAGCATCGATGTTCGTTATCGCGGTCAGGGCTACGAACTGAACGTTCCCTACACGCGAAAGGTGATCCAGGATTTCCGCAACCAGCACCAGCGCCGTTATGGATACGACTACCCCGCGCGTGAACTGGAACTGGTGACGCTGCGTCTGCGCGCCACCATCAGGTCGCAGCACGCAAACATGGTCAAGGTCGGAACCACAGGCTACGTGGGGACGGGCGCCCACGCCCGTCCAGGCCGGACGAGGCCCGGCAAAGTGTTGCCAGACCGGGCCGCGGTGTTCTTCTCCGGAAAGAAGTTCGCAGTGAAAGTCGTGTCCCGTGACGCATTGCCGCCCGGCAAGAAGTACTCCGGTCCAGCCATAATCACGGAGTACAGCGCGACCACGATGGTCCCTTCGGGCATGACTTTCCGGAGAGATCGCTCGAGAAATCTGATCATCGAGATCGGCAGATCCTCCGGAAATTCTCAGGCCGGTAGCCCCGCGCGCCAGATCCTTCGAGACTGAAGTGTCTCAGGATGACGCCCGTGTAGAGGAAAATGGGCCGATTCCGCAAGACTAGGTGTCCCACAGGTCAGCCCGCTACAATACCCCCATGAAATCCAGCATCTTTGTGGTCGAAGACGATCCGGATATTTCCCGCCTGGTACGGCATCATCTGGAGGCGGACGGATTCGCGGTGAAAGTGTTCTCCGCCGGAAACACGGTCATCGCCGAATCCGAACGGCAGCGGCCGGCGCTTTTCATTCTCGACATCATGGTTCCGGGCAAAGATGGTCTGGAACTATGCCGCCAGATCAGACAAATCCCGGCACTGGCGCCAACTCCGGTGATTTTCCTGACCGCGAAGAGCGGCGAAGCCGACCGCATTCTCGGCCTGGAACTGGGCGCCGATGATTACATTCCCAAACCGTTCAGTCCGCGTGAACTGGTGGCGCGGGTCAAGGCAGTGCTGCGCCGTTTCGAACGGCCCTTGTCCCAGGCGCCAGTGAAGATCGGCGACATCGAAATCGATCCTGGCGCGATGACCCTTGCCGTGCGCGGCAATCTGGTGACCACGACCGCCACCGAGTTCCGGCTGCTCGATTATTTCGCGCGTCACATCGGCCGGGTATTTACCCGCGACCAACTGCTCGATTCTGTCTGGCGCGACACCGCGTACGTTACCCCTCGCTCAGTGGATGTGTACGTGCGCCGCATTCGCGAAAAAATCGAACCCGATCCTGAGAGCCCGCGCTATCTCAAGACCGTGCGGGGGGCGGGTTACCGGTTCGAGGCCCCGAAGTGAGGAATCGGATATTCCTCAAATTGTTGGCTGGGTTTGCCCTGGTAATTGGGGCGGCCACGTTGACCTTCGACTTTTCGGTCCATCACGCGTGGAAAAGCGCCTTACTGGCGTTCGTGGTGGCGCTCGTGGTCTCTGCCCTCGCTGCCCGGTCCACAGCGCACCGTCTGCAGCGCATCGTGCTGTTTGCCGACCGGGTTGCTGCCGTAGACCTGGCCGCCCGCATCGAGGAACCGTCGGGAGACGAAATCGGGCAGGGTGCCAGCGCACTCGACAAGACCGCCCGCCATCTGCAAGAAAGCTTTGCCGAGCTGCAGACCAGCCAGCGCCAGCTCGAAACCCTGCTCAACAGCATG
>JBOGLD010000232.1:0-3074 GCA_050745885.1 Terriglobales bacterium | reverse complement strand
TACTGGAAGGGAGTGCCGGTTCCGGGCATCTCGGTTGCGCCTCGGATTCCTTTTTTACTAAGCTATGCCTACTTGGGGCCTTCACGCGCTGCATCTTTCAGTCGGTCTTTTTTCAGTCGAACTTTTTTACTCGAGCTTTGCAAGGAGCACTGCCATGAGAACCCGGCTGTTGATTTTACTCGCCCTGGTGTTATCCACCATGGTCGCGGCTCAGAATCATTCCGCCCACGCCCAGTCGAAGCCCACCACCCTGATGTCGGGACTGGGAGACTTGCATCATCCCGTTTCCACCAGCAATCAGATGGCGCAGCGCTTCTTTGATCAGGGATTGCGCCTGATCTACGCCTTCAACCACGAAGAGGCAGCGCGCTCGTTTCAACGCGCCGCCGATCTCGACCCCAATCTTGCCATAGCCTACTGGGGTGTGGCTGAGGCCGTAGGACCGAACTACAACGATCCCGCCGGCGACGAGCGCTTCGCCGCCGCTCACCAGGCGATCCAGAAAGCAGTTGACCTCTCGTCCCATGCCTTGCCCGCCGAACGGGCCTACATTCACGCCATGGCGTTGCGTTTCCCCGCCGACCCCGCGGCTGACCGCCGGCAAGCGGCCGAGGCCTACCACGACGCCATGCGCGAGCTGACAAAAAACTTTCCCGATGACCCGGATGCTGCCACCCTGTTCGCGGAGTCCGGCATGACCCTGAATCCCTGGGGCCTGTGGCACCTGGACGGGACCCCGGCGGCCGGCACTGAAGAAATCGTGGCCACCCTGGAGTCGGTGATCAAACGCTATCCCAACCACATGGGCGCCATCCACTACTACATTCATACGGTCGAAGCCTCGGCATCTCCGGAACGGGCGCTGGCTGCCGCGAACCGCCTGGCCGCCATGGCCCCCGCGGCCGGGCACCTGGTCCACATGCCGGCCCATGTTTACATTCGCACCGGCGACTACGCAGCCGCGGTCAAAACCAATTATTTGGCGGCGGCTGCCGATCGCGCCTACATCAAGGCCAGCGGCGAGCAGGGCCTCTACCCCATGATGTACTACAGCCACAACCTCCATTTCATCGCCATCTGCGCCGCTATGGACGGCGACTATGCGGAGGCCATCCAGGGAGCCCGGATGCTGGCCGATCACGTAAGGCCCCACGTAAAGGACATGCCGCCCCTCGAAGGTTTCCTGACCATCCCCATCGCGGTGGATGTCCGCTTCCACAAGTGGGACGAACTTCTACGAATGCCCAAGCCCGATGCGGCCTTGCAGACCGAGACCGTGTTCTGGCACTTCGCCCACGGCATGGCGCTGGCCGGAAAAGGCAAGCCGGATGAAGCCAGGGCCGATTACCAGGCCGTGGCCGAGGCGGAAAAAAATACTCCCGAAGACGCCATCTTCGCCCCGCCGGTCACCAATAAGACCCAAGACATCCTGAAGATCGCCCGAGATATCCTGGGAGCAAAGATTGCGCTGGCGAAAAAGGACAACGCCGCTGCTATCGCTCTGCTGCAGAGTGCCGTCGCGCTTCAGGACTCGCTCAAATACAACGAGCCGGAAGACTGGTTTTTCCCGGTCCGCGAGTCTCTGGGTGCGGTGATGTTGATGAATGGCGATGCCGTGGGCGCGGAGAAAGTCTTCCGTGAAGACCTGGACCGTCACCCGCGCAACCCGCGTTCGCTGTTCGGCCTGGCCCAGGCCCTGAAAATGCAGAAACGAGACTACGACGCCGGCTACGTGCAAAAACAGCTCCAGGAAGCCTGGAAGGGCAGCCTGCCGTTAAAGGTGGAAGACCTGGTCTAGGCGGCGCGTGGTTTCTCACGCCCTGTGAATCGCATAGACGCAATGCGGGAGGTCCTTCCACACAACTTGCTTCCACAGACTCAGACCGAATCTTCTCGGCCACGCGTCGCGAGGGCAGATTTTCGGGTCGGATCAGGGAGATCAAACGCTCCACGCCCAGCCGCGCGAATCCATGATCCCGGCAAGCTCCAGCGGCCTCCGGAGCAAATCCTCGGCCCCACAGATCGCGGCGCACATGGTAACCGATTTCGATCTCATCCCATCCATCCACCGTCTGGCGGGCCAACCCGCAGTCTCCGATGATTTCTCCGCTGGATTTTAATACCATGGCCCACAGCCCATGACCGTCATCGTGGTAGCGCCGGCGGTTGCGTTCAATCCACGATTCCACTCCGGCTCGATCTGGCGGCTCCGGATAAAAGCGCATGGTCTCCGGATCGCAAATGACAGCCGCCAGCGCATCCACGTCGCCAGCAACGAATTCCCGCAGCAGCAACCGCTCAGTTTCAAGCACAACCATAATCTCTCCACACAGGCCTAACCGGGTTCCCGAATATAATCTCTCAGTCATGGCCACCGCGACCAAAGGGACGGAAAAGAAAATCGAGGGACTGCGGGACGAGATCCGCCACCACGAATATCTCTACTACGTTCTCGACAACCCGAAGATTACAGACGCCGAATTCGATCAGTTGATGATCGGCCTGAAGAAGCTGGAGGCCGAGCACCCGGAGCTGGTGACTCCCGATTCTCCCACTCAGCGTGTCGGCGGCAAGCCTCGCGAAGGATTTGTCAAGGCACCGCACTCCTCGCCCATGCTGTCGCTCGATAACACCTACAGCGAGGATGAACTGCGCGACTGGGAACGCCGCGTTCACGAACTCACCGGCCGCGAGGAGCTCGATTATGTCTGCGAACTGAAGCTCGACGGCATGTCTCTGGCCCTGCATTACGAAGACGGCAAGCTGGTCCGTGGCATTACCCGCGGCGACGGAACCATCGGCGAAGACGTCACCCTGAACGTACGCACGGTCCGTTCCATCCCGCTCTCCATCCCTTTGGCGAAGCTGAAGAAAGCCGGGATTCCCGCCGATTTTGAAGTCCGCGGCGAAATGCTCATGCCCATCGCCGCCTTCAAAAGGATGAACGAGGAGCGCGAACAGAAAGGCCTGTCCACTTTCGCCAATCCGCGCAACGCCACCGCCGGGACCGTTCGCCAGCTTGAGCCCAGCATCACTGCCGAACGCCGGCTCGATTATTTCACCTACATGCTGCT
>JBOGLD010000231.1:0-7929 GCA_050745885.1 Terriglobales bacterium | reverse complement strand
CCTCGATGGGCTGCGAGCCGCGCCGGTTGCGATGCGCCCGTTCCATGGCGGGAGCGATGCCTCCGGACAGCGCAATGTGATTGTTCTTGATCAGCACTCCGTCGGAGAGGTCCAGACGGTGGTTCTGCCCGCCGCCGCACCGCACCGCGTACTTATCGAGGATACGCAGGCCGGGGGCTGTCTTCCGGGTGTCAAGAATTCTTGCCTTGGTACCCGAAACCGCGTCCACAAACTTACGGGTCAGGGTGGCGATGCCGCTCAACCGCTGCAGAAAGTTCAAAATCACGCGCTCACAGGAAAGAACGACCCGCGCGTTGTGCCGGACGACTGCGATGGTCTGACGATCGTGCAGCCGTACTCCGTCGAAAATTTCGGGATGGCTGGTGACCTCGTAGTGCGAAGTCACGGCTCCATCCAGCAGCGCGTAAACGTCCAGAATGCGCGACACGCAGCCCACGCCGGCGAGAATGCAATCCTGTTTTGCGATGATGGTCCCGGCGGCGCGCTGGCTGGCGTCGATGCAGGCATAGCTGGTGGCGTCGCGGGTCGCGCGGTCCTCCAGCAGCGCATTTTCTACAATCGCGGTAATCCGCCGTCCGTTCCAGTCCATGGTCGTGTAGGAGCAGGTATCCTCACCTGCCCGGCCGGGCGACGCCCGGCGGTCGCTACGTTGTCTGTTTCAGTTCCTCCAGCTTACCCCGTGTCTTCTCCCGCATCACGGCCAATTCCTGCGCCCGCTTTTTCATGCCGTCGACCACTTTGGCCGGGGCCTTCGCCAGAAACTGCTGGTTCGATAGCTGGCGCTGGCCGTTGCTGATTTCCTTTTCAATCTGCGCCAGTTCTTTTTCCAGGCGCTCGCGTTCCACGGCGACGTCGATCTTCTTTTCGTACAGTACGTGGACATCGAATCGGGCCGTGGACCTGGCGCCCGGCAGGTTCGCCAGCGAGTCCCCGGCGAAGCTGACACTCTCCACGCCGGCCAATCGCTCGATGGGGCCGCGATTCTGTTCCAGCAGGGCGCGAATTTCGGCATCTTGGGTATAGATCTGGATCGGCACCTTCTGTTTCTGTTCGACCTTTAATTCAGCCCGCAAATTACGCACGCTGACGATCAGGTCCTGCACGATCGCCATGTTCGTCTCCGCCGCCAGATCGACCTGCTTTTCGTCGGCTTGCGGGTAAGCCGCCAGCGCCACCGATTTCAGCGGCGGCTTCCCTTCGTAGATCGCATGCCAGATTTCTTCCGTGATAAACGGCATGACCGGATGCAAGAGCCGCAACGATGCTTCGAACAGGCTGACCAGGTTCCCGCACGCGATGCTGGCAGATGGCTTGTCCGCGCCATTCTCGAACGCGAGGCGCGGCTTGATCAGTTCGATATACCAATCGCAAAAATCGCCCCAGAAGAAATCGTAAATCCGGTTCGCGGCCTCGTGGAAGCGATAGGTTTGCCAGGCTTCGTTAACGTCTTTAGTCACGCGCTGGAAGCGCGAAAGAATCCAGTGGTCTTCGAGCGTGACGGCCTGGAACCCGGCAATACCCATGTGGGGGCCGGCCGGGGCGGATCGCAGGCCAGCCTCCAGGCTGGCCAGGAACTCTCGCTGCTTCCACACGCCGGCCTGCTCGGCTCGATCTACATTCATGAACATGAAGCGCGCCGCGTTCCATATTTTGTTGGCAAATGCGCGATAACCGTCTGTGCGGCTCTCGCTGAAGGCGATGTCGGTGCCCGGCGCCGCCATCGCGGCCAGGGTAAAGCGGGTCGCGTCGGTGCCGAAGCGCTGAATAATGTCCAGCGGATCAATGACATTCCCTTTGGTCTTCGACATCTTCTGCCGGTCGGCATCGCGCACCAGGGCATGGATGTAAACCTGGCGGAAGGGTACGCTGTCATCCTTCTTGTCCGCCCAGCCGCTGGCCGCTTTCAACGCCGGGTCCTGCCGATGACCGGGCATGAAGTGGCAACCGAACATGATCATGCGCGCCACCCAGAAAAACAGGATCTCGTACGCGGTAATCAGCAGCGTAGTGGGATAGAAAACCTCCTGATCGCGCGTCTTCTCCGGCCAGCCCAGGGTGGTGAAGGGCAGCAGCCCGGATGAAAACCAGGTATCGAGCACATCGGTGTCCTGCTTGAGCTTCGAATCGCCGCACTTCGAACATTTTGCCGGCGTCTCGCGGGCCACAATAATTTCGCCACATTTGCAGTGCCAGGCTGGAATGCGATGCCCCCACCACAACTGCCGTGAAATGCACCAGTCGTGGATGTTGCGCATCCAGTTCAGGTAAATCTGCTTGTAGTTTTCCGGGACAATCGTGATCTCGCCGTTCTCCACCACTTCGATCGCACGCTCGGCCAGCGGCTTGATCCTGATAAACCACTGGGTCGATAGCCGCGGCTCGACTACGGTTCCGCAGCGGTCGCATTTGCCGATTGCGATGGTGTAATCCTTTTCTCCCACCAGAAAATTCTGCTGGCGTAAATCTTCGAGCACACGTTCCCGCGCGGCATAACGGCTCAACCCGGCGTACGGACCGGCATTCTCATTCATGTGCGCGTGCTCGTCCATAATGTCGATCTGGGGCAGGTTGTGCCGCAGGCCGGCCTGAAAGTCGTTGGGATCGTGCGCCGGAGTCACTTTCACTGCGCCCGTGCCGAACTCAGGATTCGCCAGTTCGTCGGTGATGATGGGAATCTCGCGATTCATCAACGGCAGCAAAACTTTCTTGCCGTGCAGATGCTTGTAGCGTTCGTCTTTCTCATTCACGGCAACGGCAGTATCGCCGAGCATGGTCTCGGGACGGGTGGTGGCCACGGTAATGAACTCATCCGTCCCAATCACGGGATAGCGAATCTCATACAGCTTGCCCTGCACTTCCTCGTGCTTGACCTCAAGATCGGAAATCGCGGTCTCGCAGCGCGGACACCAGTTGACGATGTACTTGCCGCGATAAATCAACCCTTCTTCATACAGGCGGACGAACACCTCGCGTACGGCGCGCGAAAGCCCTTCATCCATGGTGAAGTATTCGCGGTCCCAGTCGACCGACGCGCCCAGCCGTTTCATCTGGTCGAGGATCGCGCCGCCATAGTGCCGCTTCCATTCCCAGACGCGTTCGATAAAAGCCTCGCGTCCCAGGTCGCGCCGCTTCTTGCCTTCGCTCGCAAGCTGGCGCTCCACCATCATCTGGGTAGCGATGCCGGCGTGGTCGGTGCCCGGCAGCCACAGCGTCAGAAATCCCCGCATGCGATGCCAGCGCACGATAATGTCCATCTGCGTCTGGTTGAGCATGTGGCCCATGTGCAGGCGCCCGGTGACGTTGGGCGGCGGAAGCAGCAGCGTAAACACCGGACGCGTCTCTCCCGGCGGCGGCGTGGGCGTCGAAAAAAGCCTTTCCTTCACCCAGTACTCGGCCCAACGCGCTTCAATCGCGCCCGGCTCGTACGCTTTGGATAATTCGTGCGGCATGGAGTTTTAAGACCCGGTAAACCAGCGCTTGGCAATTAGCGCCTGGTACTTCCTCGGGTTGCACTCATTCGCAGGCCCAGGACGCAGTCGCCAAGCAGCTAATTACCAATTGCTAAAGGCTGAACTTCGATATTACAGGCGGGGGAAAACAAGGGTCAAACTACGCGGGGGTTAGTGTGTATACGATGCTTACGTGTACACACTTCAAACTGCTGTCGCTGTTGCCGTTGCTGTTGCCGTTGAGAGCGGGGGCGCGCTCGCTTCGCTCGCGCTTTGAGTTGAGTTGGAGTTGGTGTTGACTGGCCTCGAAGTGGAGCTGGGCTGATGTTGAACGAGCGTCAAAACGTGACGCGTCTGACGCATTTTTTTAGAGCTTGCCGCGAAACTTCAGGTTCCAGCAGGATTATTCCTTCTATGGACGGAAACAGGTAGGTCAAGCCTTCGGAAGAAGCAGGCAGAGCAGGTGCGAGAACTGCTTGTCCGAATTCAGGCAATTTATCTCGAAGACACGACCTCCGAAAACCAGAGCGCTGGGTGATGGCATTGATTTCCACAAAGGCTGAGCTTGCGGGGATTCTCGAAGTCAAGTCCGGCGAGATTGACAACCTAATTGGAAGGCTGGACAAGTTCTACCGGGTCAAGTCCGAGCCAAAACGTAGCGGCGGGTTCAGAACATTCTACGTTCCACAGGGCAGACTCCGGCAAGTTCAGGATAAGATTTTGGAACGCGTGCTGAAGTGTGCCGATTTCCCCGAATACTTGCATGGGGGGATAAAGAAAAAGTCGACTTATACCAATGTCCGAAAGCACATCCGGAAACCGGCGGTCTTAGTTCTTGATGTGAAGGGATTTTTTCCGAACGTTAGGCCTGACAGAGTAACGGGTGTCTTTGAGCGTCTCGGATACGTGGATGAGGCTGCAAGAATCTTGACAAGGCTTACAACCTATAAGCACCAGCTTCCTCAAGGTCCCCCGACGAGCCCAGCAATATCTAACCTTTGTATTCCGCGTGCCGATGCAAGGCTAAATGGCCTAGCTAGGGCTCAAGGGTTCGACCACAGCAGGTTTGTGGACGACATGACACTTTCCGGCTCGAAAAGGCTCACCAAGTTCCGCAGGCTCGCGGGCCGGATTATCGAAGAAGAAGGGTTTGCTGTGAAACAGGGTCCGAAGGGAAAGCTCATGTTACAACATGAGAGTCAAAGCACTACGGGTCTGGGCCTCAATTTCAAGTTAAACGTCCCTCGCCGCAAACGTCAGGAAATCCTTCGCGACACGGTCCAGAGTCTGAAGGCAGGGGTGCCGTTAGACCCAAAAGCGCGTGGAAGGCTGGGATGGGTGAATTCCACCAACTCGGGGGCGGCGTCTCGACTGGTGAAGGCCGTCAAACTGGCAGCTAAGCGAGAGGATGAATCGGGGCTAGATCTCTAGATTTGGACAGGGAAACCTGGGGACAGACGGGACGTTCACCAGTTTTCCAGTACTAGATTGGGAGATTAAGCAACGAAGGTGAGGCCAGGCTGCCGCAAATCTGTTGTCGGTCGTTGCGGAAAGCCGGTGCCGTTCGGAGTGCTCACGCAGCAACCCCAGATAGGTCACCCGATCCGAGTCGCTAGCGAGAATGACTTGTCGAGCGTTGCCGCGCTGGGTAACATAATGCGGAACGTCAACCACGACGACGCGAGGCAAACGGGCCATTCCAGAAAAATATCAGGAAGAAGCCCGTGGACGAAGCAACCCTGCGGGTTTCGGGTCCGTTTGTGCAAGGCAAATTCCCATTCCGGCAAGAAAACGGGTGAACGTCCCGTCTGTCCCCGGGTTTCCTGCGGCTTTGCCCCAGGATGCCGGACTAGTTACGCCGCGGTGAGATGGAGCGCGATGAAAGCAGCTGTGCGATTCACACTGTCATTGACAATTGCTACTCTCGCGATAATTGCAGCAGGTTGTGGAGGTTCAACCGGATCAGGTACGCCCGCTCCCACGCCCACCGGAGGGATACCTTCCAGTATTGTCGTAACCGCTGGCGATCAACAGAACGGCCTCCCGGACGAAATACTTTCAATCCCGCTAGACGTGGTTGTGCACGACGGCGGGGGTTTCGGCGTCCCCAACATACCCGTAACGTTCTCCGTGAGCGGAGGAGGCCAGGTTTTTCCGCAATCCTCGGTCACTACAGAAGAGGGACACGCTCGCATGCTGTTACACCTGCCTGCTACTGTGTTCACGAAGATCAACATCACAGCATCCGCCTCAACAGTAAGAGCTAACCTGACGGCGACAACCGGGCCGCGCTTGCTGTCCACGTTCGGGAATGTCTCTGCGGCTCATGGCACAGCGCGACCTGACGGCACTTATATCGGTATCCCCCAATCGAATGACTTCTTGCCAGGTCTTGGGTATGACTTGTTCGCATCCGATGGCGCGACGGTCTCGCGCCTAGGACCTCTGCAAGGAAAACTGGGCGTTCCCGGCCTTTACGGCAACCTGTGGTCCGTAGTTTCGACTCCAAACCAGAACCTTTACTTCCGAAGCGTACTTCCTTTGTCGGGCAATTCCGCTTACATCGCGCAAGTCGACGGCAACCTAAACCTTGTTCGCTTCTCGGATTTGGGACGGTCGAAAGATGTAGATGATTTGACCCTGAATGGTCCTATGACTGTCGACGGGACCGGAAACATTTATATCGCACAAGCGAATTCGAAAGCAGTCCTAGTCTTCGACTCTTCCGGGAAAAAGACCAATCAGATTTCGATTCTCCCTCAGACAGCTCTAGCTGGCATTGCGGTAAACAGATCTGGCAACCTGGTCGCTTTTATGAGCGATTTGACTAAAGGGTTCGTGTTCCGGGAGTACTCAATGGCAGGCGACCTCGTGAATAGCCCTTCCACCCAGTCATTTGCAGCTCTCTCAAGTTTTGCTCAGGATCCTGCCGGAAACTATCTCGTACTGGATAGCGGATCGCTGTACAAGTTCGACCAAAGTTACAACTTGGTATCAACTGCGACCTTTACAAACCCTCCTGGTTTCGGTTCAGGACAAGGCGTTCTCGCAGGAACGGACGCTTCGGGCAATTTCTACGTTTCATCAAACTCTAGCAGCGGCTTGCTGAAATATGCCCAGAACGGGAGTCTTCTTGCAGTCACGGCCTGGCCCTTTCAAGCTCTGTGCCCCGGATGTCCGACGCCCTCGTACATCAACCAACTCGCCAGCCCGACAGCGATGGTTGTCGATCCGGTAACGTCCGACCTTTATGTTTCGGACAATTCGAGATCTATCTCCATGGGATTCTTCGCTGGCCCGATTCTCGAACCAGCAATTTTCGGGAAGATTAACCCTGCCCCTGAGCGAGTTCGCCGATGACGTGGCGATTGGGAGCGCGAGGGAGTTATACGTAGCGGATTCTCATTCGAACAGCATTCATGTTCTGGATTTAGGCGGAAATGAGTTGCGTACGATCCAGGGACCGCAGATCGGAGTTCCTGCTTCTATTACGATAGACTCCAGCAACAATAAGTACATCCTTGATTTTTCAACAAATTCGATTCACGTTCTGAATGCCTCCGATCAACTTTCAACGAATCTGAACCTGAGCACACCTAGCGCATCCGGAACCCTGAGGATTGCGGGGGATGGAACCCTGATGCTCACTGTATGGCTGAGCGGCCAGCGCATCGTGAAAAAGCTCGCAACTGATGGGACCGAGCTCTTCAGCGTCACCTACTTGACCTCTGATTTCATACCGTCTTGGGCGACCGCGGACAGCAAAGGAAACATGTTCTTGGCTGGGAACAATCAAGTAAAGGTATTGGGCTCCAACGGAATTGAACTGGGAAACTTCGATCTTAACGTGTCCAGTGCGCCGCCCTGTGGACTCGACCATAATGGCGATACCATCTACGTATGCTATTTGAATCGCATCAGTTCGCTCTCCGCTGAGTAGACGCCTCGCATTGACTATCGCAGCCCGCGCGCCCGGACCATGGCGATGCATCTGCCCCCGTCGTGTTTTCGTCGCACAATCCGATTAGCCCTCCATCATCGCCGGTCTAGACTCGCTCGCGACGGAGTGTTCCATGAAACGCATTCTGCTGGTAAACGCTCTGCCGTGATCGTTGTCTGGAGCTTTGGCGCTGGCCGACGAAAGCCATCTATCCACCGTTGCGGTTGTTCAACCATAACTGTTGTAACATCGCGATCACACTCAGAACCGGGCCAATGAGTGTAATTGATTTTGGCGGGTGGCACACCTTTTCAGGAAAAGTCTAACCATAGAAGACTTTGGTCGAATGGGAAGTTCGAGGGTGCCCTACCCTTTCGCGTTCTGTGCGAAAGGGTGGGTGCCGACACCCTCGCTCCGGGCGCCGGAGACCGCGTCTTCCATGTCACAGACAGCGGAATCGTCGCGCTCCCACCCTGCTTTTTACGAAAGGGTGGGTCGGCGATAACCGCTGCAAGTGAT
>JBOGLD010000230.1:0-31963 GCA_050745885.1 Terriglobales bacterium | reverse complement strand
ACCCAGTCGATGGCATTGTGCGCCAGCAGGGCGCAGCGATCACCCTTCTTCAGACCCTTGGAGAGCAGGAAGGCACGGGCCTGTGCCACCCGCTTCGAGAGCCCGGGGCCGGTCGCCTCGAACCTGGATTCCTCCGGCGCTTGCGGATCATGGAGCTCCCAGACGACCGTGGTATCCGCGGCGACTTCGAGCTGGGCGAAAATGTTTTCCAGAAAGTTCATGCTTGCCTAGGGCCAAGTGTCCTCACCCGCCCAGCCGAGCCAAGCTCGGCAGCGCTGGCGGGCTGCGCTCGCCCGCCCGGACGAGGGCGTCCGGGCCTACTTGGTTTTTGTTAGCCAAATGCTTCCACCAGCTGCTTTAACTCCTGGCTGATGGGCGGCAAATAGTCTTCCCAGCTCCATTCTCCCCTGCGCGTGGGGAACTCGGGGTAGCGGCGATGCACTTCTTCCTCGAAGTAGACCCCCATGCGGGCCATCACTTTTAAATTCTTCACCACGGTCTGTCCGATTCCGACTGAGATCGCTTCGCCCTGGGTGGCCAGCTTTTCCAGGGCTGCCAGCAGTTTCGGCTCGAGGTCAGGATCGTCAACGTTCATCAGCAGGTCCTGATGTCCGCGCTCACGCATCAGATTACGGATACGTTCGTCCATGGTGATTCCTGCGGACGGCACCAGGCCCGGCATCGAAGTCACGATGCCGTGATAGCGCGACGAAGCCATCATGTGGCAGGCGCGCAGGATGCTCACCAACTCGTGCATGTTGTAGTGGTCGGAACTGAGCACGGGCACGCCTCCGAGCTTTTCCGAGATGCGGCCGGCCGGTCGAGCATCCAGGCGCTCGGTTGCCGCGAGGACTACGAACACTTTGCGCTGCTTGCGGAACGCGGCGACCGCATTTGCGATTGCCCTGAGGTAGTGCTCCAGCGCGCGATCGGCGGTTGGGCCGGAATTGTGGAAGTAGACCGAACGGTAGTGACTGTCTTTGTAAGCGCCGGTCAGCGTGCGCGCGGCAAACTTGGCCACCGACGCCTTGACTGGCCACTCGAAAGGATTGATCGGACAGACCACCAGAACGGGCGTGCTGCCGTCCCAGCCGACTTTCCGCAACACTGCCCGACCATACTCAGGCGGAGCAGGTTCGAAGGTCCAGGCCGTGTCGGTGCCCAACTCAGTGGGCACCCCCAGTTCACGCAGAAGAGTGCGCGATTCTTCGTTGCGCGTGATCACCAGTGAATTCTGGCAATAGCGGGCGCACATTTTGGCAATCAGCGGATCCATATGCCCCGCTTCCGCGCCGTAGCCGACGGAAAGCTTGTTCTGGGCGGCGGCAATGCCCAGGGAACCGATCATCATGGTGGTGAGGGCGTTGGCGAACTTGCTCTTGAACATCGAGCCCTCGCACGCTACTACGCCGTGATGCCGGGGCACTTCGCCGGACAGAAACGGAGGGAAGATATCCGGCAGATGTACTTGCCGCGTGCCGTCGAAATAACCCTCGGTGAATTTGAAATTTTGCGTCATCACGCTGAAGGCGGTGTTTTCAGCGCCCAAAATATGCCGGGTCTGACGCAACATTTCTGAAACCCGGACGTCGGAGCCCATGTTGCGGGTACCGTTATATCCCGCGAACAACAGCTTCAATTTTTCGCCCGGCTGCCAGGATTTGCCTTTGCCCATCATCCAGCCCAATTTGGCGGCTTCGATGCTGCTGCTGACCCAGGCTTCGAGGACCAGATCCATCATGCGGCGGACCCTCCCGCCTTCGTGGTAGGCCAGGCCCGGTAGGGATACGTGAAGTTGCTCTCGCGGCTGAATTTCAGCAACGGATAGCTGTACTGCGAGAAGGGTACGGGCTTGCGTCCGAGCTCCTGGGTCACGCGAGCGTTGTCGAATACCGTATTCCAGACCAGGTAAGGCATGAACACTTTCATCAGGGAGGCGCCGTGGCCCAGCGATCCGTTGCGGCGCGAAAGAAAGTTTACGCTCGAATCGAATGGCCGCTGCAGAAAAGGCAAGAAGAAAGGTCCGCGCTTGTTCTGCACCGCGGCCAGGGTGCTGGTCAACTGGCGGAAGGTCTGCGAGTCTACGCCGGATGAAAGATGATAGGTGTCGTGCAGCGGCTTTTCTTTCTGATGCAGGGTGGCAATCGCATCGGCGACAAAGTCCACATTCACGATGTCGATTTTGTCCTTGGCGCGGAAGGGCAGCGCCGGCAGGCCGGCCAGGAAGACGAAAGCCTTTACCATGTCGAACTGCGTAGTCTCGGGATAACGACTGTCGCCCAGAACGATGCTGGGCCGAAAAATTGTGATGGCCACCTCGGGCAGGAGTTGCCGCATCATATGCTCGGTAAATTTCTTGGTGCGGGCGTAGGGATCATAATCCGAGCGCTCCCAATCGATGGACCGGTCCTCCGTGACCACTTCGTCCTGCCGCTTGCCTGCCACCGCCACCGTGCTCACCTGGCTGAAGCGGCGCAGGCCGTGATAGTAGTTTGACTTTTGTGCCAGCAGCAGCACTTCGAGCGTGCCCCGCAGGTTCACGTTGAGGCAGGTTTTCTCCGACTTGCGGTTGAGCGAGGCGGCACAGTGGATCACCGAGTCCGTGGTGTGAATCAGGCGATCGTAATCGTCGTCGGAAAGACCGAAGTGCGGCGCGGTGAGGTCGCCACAAAAGACCCGCATACGGGTCTGGAAGTATTCGTAGAATCGCGGAAAATCCAGATGCAACTGCAGGGCCTGCCACAGACGGCCAGCTGCTTCCTGCGGATCGCGGGCGCGGACCAGCAGGTTCAGCGAAGCGCCGTGTTGCTCCAGCAGATTGGCGGCGACGTGCGCGCCGATGTATCCGGTGGACCCAGTCAGGAATATCGCCACGTTGCTCCGTTGGTGCCGGTTTTGACCACTTCTCCGTTTTCCGGGACCGGCTCAGGCTGCAAGCTGCGCGAGGGCCGCGCCTCCAGCGGGCGGCCTTCGATCAGAGGATAAGTCCACTTACGCAAAGCGGGGATGTGGATATTGATCCAGTAATCCCACCAGTCAATCGATTGTGTGCGGTATCCGAAGACCGGCTTCTCATCCTCCGGTAACGCGTGCGACAGCCGTTCCACGTTGTCGGCGGCGAAATCGTGTTCATTGTGCAGAATAAACGGCTCAAACAGCTTGATGAGTTTCTCCACCTTTTCCAGGTTGCGTTCGGCGCGAACCAGAGGCGTTTTCTTCAGCGGCAGCGGCGACATGATGCGCTGAATGGATTTCACGATCGCTTTCTGCGCCGGCGCCGACATGCGGTTGTATCGCTCCTTGGATACTGGAATGGCGTCCAGACGCAGCCGCAGCCAATACTCCAGGCCTTCTTGCGCACGGTAGTGCTTGCGATGGGCCAGGGAGGTCAGTTCAATGGACCGCCGCATGTCGCAGGGATTGGCCACCGATGTGGCCAGCTGATAAAGCGGCTGGTGACGCCTTTCGACGATGGCCGCGCCGATGAGCGTCATGCCGCGGCAGACCGAATCCACCGGGATAATATCCAGCCGCTTCTTTTCGTTCGTCGGAAGCTGGCGGAACGAGGTCCCCAGCAGGTAGGAGAGCGAAGCGGAAGTATTGATGCCCTCATTCCACCCAACAAACGGCTCTTGCAGTGAGGTTTCCACAATTGAGGGACGCACTACCGCGATGGGCAAACCCACCCCGCGTTTGGCAATCAGTGACTCGGCCAGACTCTTGGTCAAGGTATAAGTGTTGGGCCATCCCAGTTCGGCCGCGCGCTTCATCCCCGACTCGGTCAAATACTCGCGCAGCCAGCGAAAACGATTCTTACGGATCTGGTTTTCAAGGGCGGCCCCGGCCAGATCCTTGGCCGCGTGTTCCTTGCTTAGAGCCTGCTGACGCAGCTCTGCGGTGATCGGCGCGCTCTCTGACAGTTGTTCGGCCTTGTGCACAAGCTCATGCAGCGCATGCCATTCGCTTTCCGCATCGAAGTCGGCAACTCCCGCCGGCGTGTAATTGGGGCGCATGGTTTCGCCCACCCGGCCGTCCCGTGCCCCCGCCACGTAGCAGGTGGAAAGATGCAGAAGTCCGGCGTGGTCCGACTGGCGCACGAATTCCGTAACGTTCACCGCCGCGTCGACGTTGGTGGCCAGCGCATCCCGCAGGTCGGGGTTAAAGTCGGTCAGCCCTGAACTGTTGATGATGAGGTCGAGAGTTTTTTGCAGGGACTGGCAGACCTCGGGCGCAAGACCCAGGCCCGGCTGACAAACGTCGCCTTCGATCACTTCTATCCGCGCCCGCAGAAAACCTGAAAGCTCCGCGCCGTAACGCGTGTACAAGGGATCGAAGACCGGAGACTCCTCCACCAGTTTTTCGAAGCGCCGCATGGCAGGATTCGATTTCTGTCTCCGGATCAGCAGATAAATACGGCCGATCTCGGGCAGCTCCATCAGGGTGTTGACCAGCCAAACCTTGCCGATGAAGCCGGTAACGCCAATCAGCATGATGTGCTTCCCGGCAAGTGCCCGCCGAACCGAGAGCGGACCGGAATGGCGGATGCAATCAAAATAAATGATGGGACGATCCATCACCGGGATTTGACGCGCGGCCGGAATTACTGCAGTCTCCAAGGCTCCGACACTCGACAATCCGAGATCGCGCGCCAGCCGCTCCGCGGCACGCCGCCCATCGGGCCCGGAGCCGTTGATCCCGGCAAACAGCCCGCGCGGACGGATCACAGGCTCGAGCAGTCTGCCGGTAGCGATTCCGTCGCGGAATTCGAGGCGATTGGCAATCAGCCACTTCACTCCCAGGTGGTGCGCCAGAGGGCGCATCACGTGCTCCAGTCCCTGACTCACCAGCACGATCTTGTCGCCCGCCTCGATGCGGGATTTAAGCAATTCCATACCATCAATTTTCAGGTAGGGCTGCAACTTGTACTTGAAGTATTCCTCGCCCAGCAGGTCCAGCCGGTCGCGGCTGATTCCGCGCAGCACGGTGTGCACGACCCGGGTGGCAAAGATACGGTTGGCGGCATAAAGAAATGGCCGCAAGATCGCCATCAACAGCACCATTCCGCGCCGTACCCAGCGCTCCAAAAATGTCTGCGCGTTCCAGGTAAAAAAGGCGACGGGGCGGACCGTGGTCAGGTCTGCGAGGCTGCCCTCCACCCGCCAGTACACCGGGGCGGTGGAGTTTGGATTGTGGTTGGGCGATTCCAAATCGTTTTCGTCCCCATACTTAGGGGCCGTCCCCGATTGAGGGTCGAGACCTATTGTAAACAATCGAGTCAAAAGGGCGAAGAAGGTAGCGCCGGCATATCCCGTGTGGTTACGGTGTGGGGAGGGGGGCCTGACGTGGATCCCTGCCGTACGCCAGGACCGCCAGCACTCCGCTCAGTACCAGCAGCCCCCCCACCGCCAGCAGGCCGCCGCGAAAGCTTCCCGTCCAGGTGCGCACCAGCCCGATGGTGTAGGGTCCAAGAAATCCCCCTAAATTGCCGAACGAATTGATCAGGGCAATGCCGGCGGCGGCCGAGGTTGCGCTCAGCATTTCAGTCGTGGTGGCCCAAAACGGCCCATTCATGGAGAACGCGGCCATCAAGGTCAGGCTCAAAAAGACGACGTCGGCGGTGGTCGAGGTGGAGTAGGCGGCGCACCCCAGACCAATCGCGCACGCAAACGCCGACCCCGCCAGATGCCACTTTCGCTCGCGCGTGCGATCGGAGTGGGTCGCCACCAGAACCATGGCGACCATCGTGGCGAGATAAGGAATGGCGGAGAGCAGCCCGATGCCAAGGTTGCTGGTGGTTGACACGTTGCGCAGCAGACTGGGGAGCCAAAGGCCCACTCCATAGGCGGCCGTAGTCTCTCCCAGATACACCACCACCAGGATCCAGACTCTGACGCTGGCAAACGCCGCGAAAACATTGCGGGAGGCCCGAGGATTCGGCTGCTCCTCCTGGGCCAGTTGTTCCACCAGCCAGCCGCGTTCTTGATCCGTGAGCCAGGACGCGATCTCTGGCTTGTCGGTAAGATATGCCAGCACCACCCCAGCCAGCAGTATGGCGGGCAGGCCCTCCATCAAGAATAGCCACTGCCATCCCCTGAGATGGGCAATCCGCACTCCCAGAAGCAAGCCGGAAAGCGGACCGCCAATGACTCCCGCCAGCGGCGCCGCCGTCATGAACAACGCGACTGCGCTCGCCCGTGCTCCCGAGGGAAACCAACGCCTCAAATAGAGGATCATTCCGGGGAAAAATCCAGCTTCGGCGGCGCCCAGCAGAAAACGCAGCAGATAAAAGCCTCGTGGGGTGCCGACGAAAATCATCGAAGCAGAAATCGCGCCCCACAACACCATGATCACTGCAATCCACTTCCGTGCGCCCACCCGCGCCAGCGCCAGGTTGCTCGGAACCTGAAAAAAGAAATATCCAGCAAAGAAGATTCCAGCGCCCAGGCCATAGACTTCGTCGCTGAATCCCAGCTGCCCTTTCATCTGGAGGACGGCAAATCCGACGTTGATTCGATCCAGGTAGGCAACGATGTAGAGCAAAAAAAGGAACGGTAGCAGCCGCCGGCTCAGCTTGGCAACGACCTTGGTGCCGAGGTCAATTTGGGTTATTGCCTGCATAGGGAACGATCTCTCCGCGATGGCATATCCGCTTTATCGATTGACCGGATCATGACCCGAGCGGCCGCGATCCAACACCAGTTCTCGCACGATCTCCTCTACAATCTCCTCTTGAGAGTGATCAATGCTGACAGTAATCGCATCTTCCGGTTCCTCCAGCGCGGCGAATTGGCTGGCCAGTATTGTTTCCGAAGCAAAATGACCGCGCCGCACCCGCAGGCGCTGGTAAATCAGGTCGTAGCTTCCCTTCAGGTAGACAAACTTCGTCTCGCTGCCAGTGTAAAGCTGAGTACGATAACTCCCTTTCAACGCAGAGCAAGCCAGCACCACATTCCTGGGTTCCGCGACCCAGCGTTCCATGGCCTGGCGCAGGGACTTGAGCCAGGGCGCGCGGTCGGCATCATCCAACGGGATTCCCAGCCTTATTTTTTCAACATTGGCCGATGAGTGGAAACTGTCGGCATCCACAAATTCCCAGCCGAGCCGCCGGGCCAGCAGGACGCCGACGGTGGTCTTTCCCGAGCCGGTTACGCCCATCACCACCAGGATCACGGAAGCGTGCCCGCGAAGTCGAGGAGATCATACATGTTTAGATCTTTTATCACTGATCGGGAGATCTGTGGGAAGCATGTGGCAGGAATCGCGCTGCTCAAGCTGCGCTCGGGACAACACCCTAGGCCACTTTGCGCAGCTTCGTCACTCTGCCGGCCTCAACCCATTCCACCACGAATATGTTGCCTTCGTGATCGAAGCAAGCGCCGTGAGGACAAACGAAGCGGCCCGGAACAAACGTCCCCGGCGCCTGATTTCGGAGCGTGCTCCAGTCCTGGTTCGAATATTCTCCTTGGCCCAGGCTTACCACCACATGGTTTTGCCGGTCGAGAATCGTCACCTTGCTCAACAGGTCTGCAATCACCACTTCGCCATTCCGCTCGTGCAAGTAACAGGGCATCTTCGATGTACCGAGAATGGAATCGACGTGCTTGCCCTCGAGGGTGAAGCGCTGCAGGCGGCTATTGCCGCGGTCGGTCACGACCAGCAGCGGGGTCTGGGAACGCGTGTCAACCCAAAGACCGTGCGGACAATCGACCTGGTCGTCACCCTTCCCCAGCCCGGCAAAGGTGCGAACGAACTCGGCCTTCTGGCTGTACTGATTGATGTAGCTCGATCCGTAACCATCCCCGACATAAATGTCGCCATTGGGGGCGATGGCCACGTTGGTTGGCCGATAGAGGACGGCGGATCCATCGCTTTTCTGTTTGTAGGCTGCCGATTCCGCCGGATACCCGAGCGTGAATACCTCTTCGCCCTTCAGAGTCCGTTTGGTCACGATGCCGTGCTGGTAGTCGCAGAGGTAGAGAAACTCCTCATTCCCTTCCCTGCGCAGCATCAGGCCGTGCGCTCCGCCCTTAAACTGACGCCCCCAGGAGCGGACGAATTTTCCCTTCTGATCGAAGACCACCATGGTGTCCTGGCTCTGGCTGGTCGCATTGACAGTGTGATGAACATAGATGTGACCCTGCGAATCCTCGCAGACTCCGTGAGTATTGCCGTAGCGAATGGTGCGCGGCAGTTCTCCCCAGTCGTGCAGTGCTTCGTACTGGTGCGCCCCTTCCCCAAGGATGGGGGGCGTGTTGCCGGCCTTGTCGGTGGCGCCCAGGAAGAGAGGGGCGACAGCAGCGGCCCCCGTGGTCAGGAGAAAACTTCGCCGTGTGAATTGCATGGCAGGACGCTCCTGCGGACTAAAGGGTTTTTTTGGCAACGCCGATCACTTCACCGCCAGCTGCGGTTTCTCTTTTACCGGATTGGGATCGGCAAATTGCAGCCAGAAGCCCATCATCTCTTCATCGCTGGGCTCGCCCCAGCGAATTGCCTTCGAAGGATCGGGGTTCTGCGGATTGTTGAACGAATTGTCAAAGTAGGCCGTGGTCACCAGCTTGGTCCCTTTGGGCATCAGGAACTGGTGCTTCAGGAAGTACGTTTCCTGCCAGCGGAAGTCATAATTCGGCACGTTGAGGATCACCTCGTGCCGGCCGTCGGGATAAATGGCTTCGGTCTTCATGCTCTTCCCGCGAAAATGCATGTGGGCGGTGTACGCCACTACAGTCACGTCTTTGGGCAACGTGAAACATGAGGTGACGCGGTGATTGTCGTCATTCGGCGGAATCAGGAACAGGTTGTTCCAGATTTCGTATTGCGCAATCTCGTGCTTCACCGGTTCCCGGGCAAACACCAGGCCGATGCTGGTGCGATCTTTTACGTCCTCGCCGCTGTGGTTGCTGTAGTGCACCTGAAACTGCAGGTAGGAGCCGGCTGGAATCCTCAAGGCATAACCGGGAGGGCGGGTTTCGGCTAAATGCCCCGGCAGGTAAATCCCTGGAACAATATTCAAATACCCGGATGACTTACCCGGAAACCCACCGCCATCCGGCGACGAGCAGCCATCGTCAATCACCGGCGCATCCGGCCTGATGTGCAACACCTTGCCCGTACGGTAGTGGTACTTGTCTTCTCCCGCGTTGGACTTGGCGCTTTCTTCCTCTTTCTTTGCCACTTGGTCAGCCGCGATCACGGAAACAGTGGCGTGATGCACCACGCGCCGGTCGCCGGGAAGCACTTCGGCGGCCTGGATCCATTTATCTTCGGTGAAGTTGGTCGGAACATAGATGTATTCGTAGTCGTCCTGACTGGCGGCCGTCACCAGAAACTCGGGAATGGTCAGGATCACGTCGGGCTTGATGTGCCAGCCTTCCGCAAATGAGGGAGCCGGCGGCAGGTCCTTGGGATCGCCCTCCTTCGTGCCAGTTCGCACCCAGGAGTCAATGGCGGCGATGTCGGCGTCGCTGAGCTGGGGATCATTGATGAAATCGCCCACCTTGGGATCGGCGTGCCAGGGCGGCATTTTGCGTTGAACTACGGCTTCGCGAATCGGGCGTGCCCAGAGCCGGGTCTCCTTGTAGGTCATCAGGGACATGGGCGCGATGTCGTTGGGGCGATGACAAATCACGCAGTTCTTGTACAGAATCGGGGCCACATCCCGGTTGTAAGTGACTTCCCGCCCCGGGTTGGAACCTTGCGCTCGGGCGAAGGGCGCCAGGCCGCACAATGCGGAAAAGGCCAGAATCAGGTTGATTCCGTGACGAGCCATATTGCCTCACATGTTCCGGAGCCGAGCTTGCTAAATCACGTAGCCGGGCCATTGTAAGGCGGCGCACGAGGTAACTCCAGCGCTGGTTCTGGAAGAACCTGTAGGACAGGCGCCGCGCCTGTCCTACCTACGATGAGAGTCTGCTCGAAATTAGCTCTGGGTGCCGCTGGCCGGATCGTTCAGCGCGATCAGTTTCCCCGGCGGGTAGTCCTCTTCAGTCAGAGGATTTTCGGGGTCCGCGTTGACTATCGTCAGGACGTCTCCGCTGCGGATTCCACGGAGAATGAGGTTTTGCTCGTCAATGGCGATAACTCTATATCTTTCTTCGAATATCGCATTGTTGTCCATAAGGGTTTTAGATGCGAAAATCGTCGATCAGGGAACAAGAATCCACGTCCTCTATCAACCATCGGCCGCGCCAACTAACTTCATTCTTAAGATTCACTTAGCCGACTTCTACCCGGGAAGTTTGGCGGCCAGCACGTCGACTTTCTCGATCACCGGCGGTTTCGCCAAAAGTTCTGGGGCCTTGGCCATCAGCGCTGCGGCCACGCGCCCGGAAAGATGCGCCTGCCGGCCGGAGTCGTCCGGAAAGGCGTCGAAAATACCAAAAGTTGAGGGTCCCATCTGGATTGCGAACCAGGCCGTGGTCGCCGGTTCTTCTTGCACGATCGCCAGACCGCTGCGCAGGAAGCTGGCCACTTCCTGCTCTTTGCCAGGCTTCGCCTCCAGCCGGACCAGCAGAGCTACTTTTACATTGGCCACTGTTTTATCTCCTTCTCGTTTCGCGGGACCGCTTGCGTGCCGTTCAGCGGATCAAAGGTCACACCCAGCTCCCCGGACGCACACTCCAAGCCAAGCAACGGGACCCCGCACTCAGACTATAGCGCAATCGACCATACTGATTTGTCACGGAATTGTTCAATCCGGTTCCCCCCCAACAAAAGAAAAGGCCGCCAGTGGTTGGCGGCCGTGGTCAAGCCGGGTCAGCTTCGATACTTCTGCGGCCGTAATCCGGCGTCAGGCAGGAAGGATCAGGGCTACTGGCCAGTCGGGGGCTTTTCCTCCGCTTTCTTGGGGGCGGCGGCATGGGTCTTGGGCTTCCAGAAATCAGGGTCGGCCTTGATCCATTCATCCGACACATAGCTCATGGACGGCGTGAAGGAAAACAGGTTGTGCTGGCTGTACTCAATCGCTCCCGCCAGCAACTCGCTGAATTTTTTCATGCCATCTTCACCCATATTCGCCATGAACTGCTTGTCCTCGGCAAATCCCTTGTCGATCTCAGACGCGGATTTCATGGGCGTGAATACGACATAGGTACCGCCCTCCTGACCGTATTGGGCGAAGTAGGTGGCAAAACGGACGTCAGGAATCTTCTCGTAGGCGGCTTTGACCATCTTGACGATGGTGTCCCAGTCGGCATCGTGTCCTGGGCGCACGCGGTAGAGGGAGATCTCGAAATAGCGCATGTGGGCGATGTCGACCGCGGAGCGCAGACTGTATTCGTCGCTATAGACCAACGCGCTGGTGTCGTAATCGCTCAGCAGCTCACCATCGGCGACCGAGGCGCGGTCGAGTGCGGCGGAAAGCGTCGCGTCCTTCTGTGTCGCCAGAACGTCTTTCTCCCAGGCTTCGAATGAATCGTAGCCGGTCAAGAACAATACTCGGGGCTTGCCGCTCATCGAACTCACCGCCAGATAATGAGTGGGCCATTTGGCCCGGGTCATGGCCTGCACGAAAGCGCTTTCCGTCTTCTCATGGATCGCGCCGCCTTTGCCTGGTTTAACAAACTCACGGATGACTGAGAGCACCTTGGGTGGCGGTGTGGTCTCCTGCGCCGCCGCGATGCCCAGTCCGCCGAACAGCAGACACGAACCCAACAGCAACCCTGTAATCTTTTTCATGGATGCCGACCTCCTCGGTCGCGAGTGATTTGGATTGAACTTCAGAAGGGCCTGACCCCAAGCAACCAAAAACGGCAACCCGCAGTCGGGCGGAGACTATTCCGAAGCTGCCATGAAGTCAAGCAAGGGCCTGGCGTTTGCGAACTTTGCGGTTACCTTAGCGCCTTGGCGGTTAAAAGCTTTACTGCGAAACCGCACCAGATCTTAAGCCGCAAAGTTCCCAAAGAAACAGCCGCAAAGGACGCGGGAGAATAAAAAAGGCCGCCTTTTCGGCGGCCTTCAGAAACCTGAAACTGGAGATTCTACTAGTCTCCCAGCACCGGTTCGGCTTCGGACTTCGCCGGTGCGTGCCCGTTGCCGTTGCTCTTCGGGGTTACCAGCGCGCCCAGCGGGATGAAACCGTTCTCTGCCACCACCGGCTTCTCCTTCAGCACGACTTCGCGATAAAGCGCAGCCATGCGGGCGTTGTAGGCCGGATCGTTGTTATGATCATTCTGCTTCTGCTTGGCGTCGCGAGCCCGCATCTTTTCTTCACGCGAGTTCTTGGCAATGCCCAGCTTATCCAGATCGTGCTGCTCTTCGTTGGTGACCAGTTCTTCCTTCAGGACCAGTCCGTGCTCCACCGATTCCCTCTTCACGTTTTTGCCGCCCGCGAAGATTTCGTGGCGTCCATGCTCGTCGTACCACTTGGTGAGCGTGGCCGTCATGTGCATCTTCTCGATGATGTTGCGCCAGCCCACGCCGGTGTTGTAGGCGCAGAAGGAAATTTCGCCTTCCTGGGTGGCGTAAGGAATGATGCACTGTTCGGTTCGACGGAAATCGTAGTTGAACAGGTCCTGGAACCACATTCCCGCGATGAACAGGAAGTTCCAGCGATCCTGACGGCGCTTCATGACGTCATCAAGGGTACGGTCCGGGCCAACTTTTCCGTAATTCTTTCCAGTGGCGTTGAAGTTCTTATCGAACTTCTTCAACAGGTCCATCAACTTGAAGTGCGTCGGCGACTGGAAGGGATCGTAGTTTTTCATCAGGCAAAGCGCCATGCCGACGACGGTGAGGAACTTGCCGCGAGCGGCGTCGTTGACCTTGGCGATGTCCTTGGCCAGCTGATCGCCCTTCAGGAACGCCGTGACCGGGACTGCTTCCTTGGTTTCCTTGTCGATCATGAGCGCCATGCCAGTGCCGCAATTAGGATGGCAGCCACAGCTTAATTGGCCCCAGTCGTTGTTGGAGTCATTGACGTGCATCAGGTCGGCCCAGTCGGAGAAGGTTCCCATGAACGAAATCGGGAACCAATCGCGGGAAGGCTCGCCCAGACCGGTCTGGTTTTTCACGTCGTGCGCCAGATGGGACAGCGTATAGCGCTGCGCTTCGCGACGATCATCGGTGACAGCTTCATCCCTTCCGGTAAACGACACCGGCTGGAAGGACAGGAATCCGATGGTCTTGGGATTGTCCAGCGCGAATTTGATGATGCGTCCTACCTGCTCGTTGTTGATGCCGTTGACGATGGTCACGACCGGAACGATCTCGATACCGGCCTTGTGCATGTTCTCGATCGCCTTCAACTTCACGTCGAACAGGTTGCCGACTTTGCGGTGCGCGTTGGCGGCATTGCCGATTCCGTCGAACTGGAGATAGGCATAACGCATGCCGGCTTCGGCCGCCTGTTGCGCGAACTCGAAACTCTTGGCGAATTCAATTCCGTTGGTTGCGGCCTGCACTGAGTTGTATCCAACTTTGCGGGCGTAGCGGACGGCGTCCAGGAAGTACGGCGACAACGTGGGCTCGCCCCCGGAGAACTGCACCGACATCTGGCGGCGCGGCTTGATGGTGATAGCGTTGTCCAGCATGGTCTTGATGTCTTCCCAGCTCAACTCGTGGACGAAGCCAACCTGGTTGGCGTCCATGAAACAGGGATCGCACATCATGTTGCAGCGGTTGGTCAGATCGATGGTGAGCACCGAGCCGCGTCCATATTTCACCGTGGACGACCCGTGGTGGTGCAGCTTCTCATCATTGTGGGCGCGGATATCGCGGCCGGGAAACACATCTTCCAGGTGTTTCGAGAATTCGGTGTCGATCGACATCACGTCTTCGAAGTGGCCGTGAATGGCGCAGTCCTTCACCATCAGGATTTTGCCGTCGCGCTCGACGATTTCGGCTTTGATCTCGCCCACCTTTTCGTTCATCAGCACTTCGTAAGGCAGTTTGCCGTCGAGAATCTGTTGGCGGATTTCAGGCACGCACTTGGGGCAGAGAGAGTCAGTGGAGCGGGGCCAGCCGAGAGGCGGCTTGGTCTTCTCGTAGGACTTCAGCAGCGGCTTCTCCGACCATTTGGGCGTTGGCGAGGGGTTCTGCCTGATGCGGTTCAGTCCATTGAACACCACCCACGCGCCTTTGGCGGCGACGGTAACTGCTTTTTCCACGTACTTCACTGGCTTGTGCATGCGTTCTCGCTTTCCTGTGCTGGTCTGCCGCGGCAAACTCCGGCTTTGCCGCAGATTCCCGATTTGAACTCTGTCCGAACCGAAAATTACCCGGTTCTGGTCCGATCTTCACCCGGGGAACGCCGGTTAGCGTCTTCCGCCTTATGGATTAACTCAGCCTTATGTTATTGAAGACACGGAAGAAGCACGAGCATATGACAACGAAAGGGGAAAAACAGGGGTTTAGCGGGGGAATAGCGCATCGGATGGTGCCTAAGTGATTGAAAGAAATAGGCGTTCAGGCGTTTGCCAGCGTCGCCTCCAGGGGTCTGAAGGGATTTTCTTTTCGTCTTTTGCCGTGTCTATGCGAACTCTGCGGTCAAGATTTTTATCCTCAAGGGGCCAGAGGATCCGCAAGCCGCGCAAAAATCGCGCACTCAATCGCTTTTCATCGTCTTGTACTTTTCGAGAACATCGTCGCGGGAAATCACGCCTTCCAGCCGCCGGAAATCGGCGCGATGCACCACCGGCACCAGCGGTACCTGGTAGACATGGCGGAGGGCCGCTTCCAAGGTCAGGTCGGGATGGAGATAGGGCAGATTGCGGATGGGCAGATTTGAACCTAGCGACATTTCTCCCTTGCCTTCCCCGGCCAGCCGTTTGAGCGTATCGGAGGTCACACTGCTCCATCCGCTGGGACTCATGCGGACCAGAAAAGTCCCGGTCAGGTCCTGCACCCGGCGCAAGGCCTGCTCGACGGAATTCTGCGCGTCCAATACTGGAGTGGGGGCCGGTCTCATCGCATCTTCCACGCGCAGCACGGTTTGCTCCCTCTGTTCTTCAAGGGAGGGCAAGTCGAGCCCGTCCTGGCGAGTGAGCAGGTCGAAGATCGGCGTGGGCTCCAGACCACGGGAGATGACGTACGCCAGCGTGTTGGCCACAATTACCGGAACAATGATGGAATAGTTGCCGCTGACTTCGAGCACCATGAAGACCGAAG
The DNA here is from genome assembly GCA_050745885.1 of Terriglobales bacterium. Lineage (GTDB taxonomy): Bacteria > Acidobacteriota > Terriglobia > Terriglobales > Acidobacteriaceae > JAIQFF01. The sequence goes on along the minus strand of JBOGLD010000230.1, from coordinate 16,861 downwards.
TCATGGGCACGCGCAAGAAGGCCGCGAACAGTACGCCCATGCCGACCAGGGCGTAAGTGGCCGTGGAACCGGTGAGGCCCGGATACAAGGCGCGTTCCACACCGCCCACCGCTCCTCCCAGCATGGCCCCAACAAACAGCGCCGGAGCAAACATGCCACCGGGGGCGCCGCTGACAAACGACAAGGTTGTGGTGACAATTTTCAGCAGCGCCAGTACGGCCAGCATTTTCCAGGTGAACTGGTCATGCATGGCCTGGTCCATGTATTCATAGCCCGCGCCCAGGACTTGAGGAGCGCCCAGATAGCCGATCACACCAATGATCAGTCCGGCCGCGGCAGGTTGCAGATATTGGGTCCAGCGCGGCCAGGCTCGCAGGCGTGGGCGGAAGTAGCCGATCGCCTTGGCAAAGATCACCGCGGCCAGGCCGCCAACAATTCCCAACACGGCGTAAGCCAGCAACTCCGTGGGCCGCACCAGGCCGACCGCCGGGATGCGAAAAAGAGGCTCCGATCCCAGAAACCAGCGCACCACCACGACGCTGGAAACCGCCGACAGGACCACGGATCCCAGAATGCCCGCGCTCCAGCGCCCGATCACTTCCTCGATCACGAACAGCACGGCGGAAATCGGCGCGTTAAAGGCGGCTGCCAATCCCGCCGCAGCGCCCACCGGGGCCAGCAGACGCAAACGTTCACGGGAGAGATCGAGCCGCCGTCCCAGCGCGGAAGCCAAACTAGCTCCAATTTGCAGCGATGGGTCTTCCGGCCCCAGAGATTGTCCCGAGCCGATGGCCAGTGCGGCGGTAATGAATTTTCCGACGGCGGTGCGGAACGGGATATAGCCGTTATAGATGTAGAGCGCCGCCTTGGTCTGGTTGACTCCGCTGCCACGCACCAGGGGGAAAAGATGAACCACCAGGACGGCCACGATCAGGCCAACCACCGTGGGTGTAGCGATAACGCGCCAGCTATGAGCTTCCGGCGCGGGACCGATCAACCAGATCTTGGTCCAGTCAATCGCCAGCCGGAAACACACCACTGCGAGTCCTGAGAACAGGCCAATGAACACCGCCAACAGCAGGAAGAAGCGCTCTTCGCTGGAGGTACTGAGAGTGAACCAGGTTCGATTTCCCCGCTTGAGGGCGGAGCCATCAAGCGGCAAGTCGGCGGGGAGACCCACGTCCGGGTTGGTGGAAGCGCCTGGGCTGCTCATCGCTCCACTCCACCATGGTCCTGGGAAAGAAGAAGGAGGGCGAGGTCCAGCGCCTCCGGCGTGCCACAGACGACCTGGGCCTGTTGTTCGATTTCGAAAACCAGGTCCATCGTTTCGCCCATGGCGGCGCCGTCGCGTAGCCGTCGTGACTTGGTTAACTTCGCCGCCATGTCCAGCCACTGCTCCTTCAACGCCGGCAAGCCGACGGAAGGCGACGTGGGGCTCAGGTCAATCCCTTTACTCCCGGCGCATTTGTCCAGGCGTTCTCCCGCGGTCTGAAAAGCCGAGTGCACACGCCGATTGCGCTCCGCATCGGAAATGCTGGGGGCGAATGGGTCAGCCTGTAAGATCAGGGTCGCGGTTTTCAGGTCCTGGGCGGCCTGTGTGTCTTGCGGGTCGGCGCGAACCACACTCTGCAGATAGCGCTGCGCGGTCCGATACCGGCCTAACTGGAAAGCGGCCTGTCCCGCTCCAGACCGGGCAGCCTGGCTGTCGCGATCGGTCCGCAGGACTTCCTGGAATTGGGCCAGAGCATGCTCGTAGTCCTGGGCCTGGGCGAACAGCTGGGCCACCCGTATCCGCACCGGGGAGTTGCGGGGCAAGGCGGAAGCCATGGGAATGAGCTCCGCCTGGGCCTGAGGATAAGCTTTACGCTGCAACAGAAACTCGATCAATTCGAATTGTGTTTCCCGCCGTTTTGTATCCGCATCACCGGGCCAAAGGCCATAGATCGCGTTGTGGTAGTACTGGATGGTCTTGTCGAACATCTTCTCCCGCGCGAACAGGCGTCCGAGAGCCAGATTGATCGGACCTTCTTGTGGCGTCCGTTCCCAGAGGCTGATGAGATAGGTTTCGGCTTCGGCGGTGCGCCCTGTGTCCCGCAGCGCGCGCGCCAGGCTGAGCTGGTAGTCGAAGTTGTCACGAGCATAGCTGAGCGCCGCACGAAAGTCAGTGATTGCCAGTTCCGGTTGCCCCGCGTTCTGCGCCTGCATTCCGTGTTCGTACAGATGGCGGGCCACCGCCTTCTCCTGTTCGCGAAAACGGTTGACCAGTCGATTGACGCCAAGAAACGCCAACACCGCCACCAGCAACAGACCCGCGAAAATCACCGGGGGACGGCGCGTGAGGAGCTTCACACTCGCGACGTTCATGATGTGACTGGGTGGATCATCAGAGAAGGCAATATTTATTCTAAATCATATCGAAGCCCGAAATGAATAACGACCAGCGCGAAGGGTAGTGCCCTAATGTGTGCGCCTGGCGAGCGGATCAGGAAGCACGATTCATGCCAATCTCCCAGCGTGAGAAATTGAAATTCGGACGCGACCGCGCGGAGGGCTCGCGCAAAGAGCAGCCTGATGGAGAGACAGGCGAACGCGAGCGCGGACTCAATGGCGCGAATCGCCGGCCAAGCGCATTGCCGCATCCGGGCACCCGCGTGGCCTGCCGCGGCGCGAATCAGGTAAGATACCTCGCGCCGTTCCGCAGGAAACCGGGTCGCCCATCATGAACCGTGAATATCACAAGGGATACAGTTCCGAACTGCACCGCGATATGGAACTGCTGATCTTCGGGCACGGGGGCACACCGCTGCTCGTATTCCCCACTTCCCAGGGCAGGTTTTTCGAGTACGAAGACCGGAACATGATCGGCGTTCTGGCGCCGAAGATCGAGGCTGGCGAACTCCAGGTCTTCTGCGCGTACGCAGTGGACAGCGAAAGCTGGTACAACAAGGGCGTCCATCCCCGGGTGCGAGTGCTGCGTCACCTGCAATACGAACGCTACATCCTGCACGAAATGCTTCCCTTTTTACGTTGGAAAAACAACACGCCCCGGCTGGCGGTTACCGGTTGCAGTTTCGGCGGCTACCACGCAGTCAATTTTGCGCTCAAACATCCCGACGTCGTGACCTACTGTGTCAGCATGAGCGGCGCGTTCGACATTCACCAATTCCTGGACGGATACTACGATGACGACTGCTACTTCAATTGTCCGACTGATTTTGTGCCCAACATGAGCGACGATTGGTTTCTGAACCTCTACCGGAAGATGAACCTGGTGCTGGGATCGGCCGACTGGGATATTTGTCTGGACCAGAACATCAAGTTTTCAGCGATCCTGAATGCCAGGGGAATTCCGCACTGGCTCGATGTATGGGGAGACAACTCCAAGCACGATTGGCCGTTGTGGCAGAGGATGGCGGTAAAATATTTTTCCTGAACCTCTTGAGCGAAAGTAGAGCTGTCATCCTGAGCGCAGCTTGGTCATTCGCTTGCGAATGAGCAAGCGGAGTCGAAGGACCCCTGGCAGCATAGATGGTGTGAGGAAACTTGGGGAATTTTGCCGCACCGCGGCGAGATGCTGGCTTTCCGGTACAAAACGCGGCGCGGGAGCTATAGGGGTCCTTCGACTGCGCGCCTGCTTCGCGAAGGGAAGCGGCCGCTCCGCTCGGGATGACAATTGGGGAGGGTGATCGTGAAGAAAATAGGCGTCCTGTTTGGCATGGAAAATACTTTTCCGCCGGCGCTGGTGGAAAAGATCAACGCCATGAAGGTCGAGGGCGTGACTGCGGAATTCGTCAAGCTGGGAGGAGTGAAGATGGCCGAGCCCAGCGGCTACCGCGTCATCATCGATCGCATTTCACAGGACATCCCTTTCTATCGCGCGTATCTGAAGAACGCCGCGCTCAGCGGGACCATCGTGGTCAACAACCCGTTCTGGTGGTCGGCCGATGACAAGTTCTTCAACTATGCCCTGGCCTCCAGGCTGGGCGTCGCCATTCCGCCCACGGTGATTCTGCCCCACCAGAAGCATCCTGAAGGCACCACCGATCAGTCCATGCGCAACCTGATCTACCCGCTCAATTGGGAAGAAATTTTTGCTTATGTGGGCTTCCCTGCTTTCCTCAAGCCGTATTCGGGGGGAGGATGGAAGCACGTGTACAAGGTGCATTCGCCGGAGGAATTTTTCCATCATTATAACCAGACCGGCGATCTGTGCATGACCCTGCAGCATGGTGTGGAGTTCAAGGAATATTTCCGTTGCTACGTAGTCGGACAGGAAAACGTCCACATCATGCACTACGATCCGAAAGCGCCCTTTCACGAACGCTATGTGAAGAACCCTGCGCCGGCCGATCCCAAGTTGCTGGACCGCGTGGTCAAGGATTCGCAAACGCTGTGCCGGGCGCTGGGCTATGACCTGAACACGGTTGAATTTGCCGTCGAAGATGGTATTCCCTACGCCATTGACTTCCTCAACCCTGCGCCTGATGCAGACATACATTCCGTGGGTCGGGCAAATTTTGATTGGATCGTGAATGCCGTTGCAGAAATGGCTGTAAAGAAAGCGCTTAGCGATGAGAATCCAGCCAGCGAGCTGCGCTGGGCGTCATTTCTGACGGGTAACAAAGCGACGGACTTTCCCAAGCCGAAAGCCCCCGCCAGGAAGAAAGCAAAGGCGTAGCTGCCGGCCTTTCTTGGCGCTCTTTCCGGCCTTTCTTTGAGATCTTTGCGGTTAAAAACCCTACCGCAAAGGTCGCAAAGGAGCTCGCAAAGAGCGCAAAGAAAAGCCGATCTGACCTCCGGCAATGCTTCGGCTTTTCGCGGCCGATTGCTATACTAATGCCCGCTTCAGTACGGCTGCCACAACCAGGGTGGTAGCGAGCTTTTCCCCCGGAAGGACCCCATGCTTCCGACTTTTACCATCGGGATCGAAGAGGAATATCAAACCGTTGATCCGGTCACGCGCGACCTGCGCTCCCACATCCACGCCGAGATTATCGAGAAGGGCAAGCTGCTGTTACAGGAACGCGTGAAGGCCGAGATGCACCAGTCGGTGGTCGAGGTCGGGACCTCGGTCTGCCGCAATATTAAGGACGCCAAGGAAGAAGTGAAGCAGCTCCGGCGCGACATGGTTGCTTTGGCCAAGGAGAACGGTCTGCGGCTGGCGTCCGCAGCTACCCATCCTTTTGCCGACTGGCGAGCACAGGAGATCACCGAGGACATCCGCTACAAGAACATCGTCGAAGATCTGCAGCTGGTGGCACGTGCAAATCTTATTTTTGGGTTGCACGTCCACATTGGGGTGGAAGATCGAGAGACCGCAATCCAGTTGATGAACCACGCCCGCTATTTTCTGCCCCACATCCTGGCGCTTTCGACCAATTCTCCCTTCTGGCTGGGCATGGACACGGGATTGAAATCCTATCGCTGCAAAGTCTTCGACAAGTTCCCGCGCACCAATATTCCGGACTATTTCCCCAGCTGGGGCGAGTACGAGAATTTCATCAAGCTGCTGATAAAAACCAACTGCATCGACAATGCCAAGAAGATCTGGTGGGACATTCGCCCGCATCCATTCTTCAACACTCTGGAATTTCGGGTATGTGACATCCCCATGCGGGTAGACGAAACCATTGCACTGGCGGCGTTGATCCAGGCCACCATTGCCAAGCTGTACAAGCTTTACACCGCGAACCAGGGATTCCGCCTCTACCGTCGCGCCTTGATCATGGAGAACAAGTGGCGGGCTTCGCGCTATGGCCTGGAAGGCAAGCTGATCGATTTTGGTAAGCAGACGGAGGTTCCCGCCCGCGAGCTGGTGCTGGAATATCTGGAGTTCATCGACGATGTAGTGGACGAGCTCGATTCCCGCGAGGAGCTGGACTACATCCACGAGATCCTGGACAACGGCACCGGAGCAGACCGCCAGTTGCGGGTTTTTCGGGAGACCGGCGATCTGAAAAAAGTCGTAGACTACATCATCGAAGAAACGGAAGTGGGGCTGGCCGAAACGGCAGCGCAAGCTCCCGCCAGAAAAGTAGGGTAATGAACGTTCCTGTCAGTGAAGCCAACCGCCAGCTCAGCACGCTTTCGTTCGATCCTGAACTCACTCCCGGCGCGCGCAACGCGGTCAAGGTGTGCCTGCGCATCCAGCCCAGCGAGAAGGTCACCGTCATCACCGACGAAGCCACCCGGGAAATCGCCGCCAGTCTGGTCCGCGAACTGGAGGTTGTGGGCGCCCCCTACCGCGCCTGGATTCTGGAAGATCTCTCACCCCGGCCGCTGACCGATCTGCCAGCTGAGATCGTGGACGATCTTGAAACCAGCCAGGTCAGCATCTTCGCGGTGCAGGCCCAGGCCAACGAGCTGCGCTCCCGGATGCAGATGACCGACGTGGTCAACCGGCGCAAGATCCGGCACGCCCACATGGTGAACATTAACCCGCAGATCATGCTGGAAGGCATGCGGGCCGACTTCCTCAAGGTGGACCGCATCAGCGCCAAAGTGGTGGAAACAGTGCGGCACGCCAGGCAGGTGCGGGCCAAGACGCCCGCCGGAACGGATTTGACCGCCGACCTGAGTCCGGATTACCGCTGGCTCAAGACCAGTGGCATCATCAGTCCTGACAAATGGGGCAACTTACCGGGCGGAGAAGTGTTTACCACTCCAGGCGAGGTCAACGGAACGTTTGTGATCGATGGCGTTGTGGGCGACTGGCTGTGCGCGAAGTTTGGCAGCCTGCGGGAGAATCCTCTGACCATCCACGTCAAAGGCAATCGCCTGGCCGACGCCCATTCCACCAACCACGAACTGGAGGACGCCTTCTGGCGATACACCCATACCGACGAGAACAGCGATCGCGTGGGCGAGTTCGCCATCGGCACCAACATCGAGTTGAAGGATGTGATCGGACAGATCCTGCAGGATGAGAAATACCCCGGCGTGCACATCGCCTTTGGCAATCCTTATGGCGCGCACACCGGGGCGCAATGGTACTCTTCCACCCACATTGATGTGGTGGGCAGGAATTTCGACATCTGGGTGGACGAGGCGCAGATTATGCGCAACGGGCAGTTTTTGCTGGAAGCGTAGTTGCCTCGGGGATGCCTCCTGCCGGGTATAGGGGTCCTTCGACTTCGTGGCTGCTTGGCGAAGCGAAACAACCACTCCGCTCAGGATGACAATGCTGTAGAAGCTTATGATTCCCGCCCTTCGACAGCAGTTCAACGCGAACTACACCCCGGAAAAATATCAGCGTTTACTCAAGCTTTTGGAACAGCGCTGCGGGGTGTTGGTGAAGTTTCGGGTCTGCGAGACACCCGTCTTCTTGCCCAAGGCGCTGCTGGATCAGATGTCGGAGTACGGCAAGGAACTGGTCCGGCAACTCAACGGCATCGAATACCGCAAAGCTTCCTCCGCAGCCATCCCAGATCAGTTCCGAGTCCCGCGCGAGCCGGCGCATCCTCTATTCGTGCAGGTGGATTTTGGACTGGTGCGCGACCCGTCAGGCAACCTCCAGCCCAAGCTGGTTGAGCTGCAAGGCTTCCCTTCTCTCTACGCCTACCAGGCCATGCTCTCGCAATCCTACGCAGAGGTTTTTGGTCTGGACCAGAACCTGCGATATCTGCTGGGCGAACTCGATTGGGAAAGCTACAAAAAATTGTTGCGCCGGGCCATTGTCGCGGACCGTGATCCCAGCCAGGTCATTCTGATGGAAATCGACCCGCTGCATCAGAAAACCCTGCCCGATTTTCTATTGACCGAAAAGCTGCTCGGCATAAAGACGGTCGCGATTTCGGACGTCAAGAAGGTGGGCAAGTTCCTGTTCTACGACGACCGGGGCAAACGGGTCCCGATCATGCGCATTTATAACCGCGCCATCGTGGACGAAATGGTACGCAAAGGCCTCAAGACTGCGTTCCATCTTACCGACGATGTTGAAGTGGAATGGGCGGGGCATCCCAACTGGTTCTTTCGCATGAGCAAGTTCTCGCTGCCCTATCTGCACCACGAGTGCGTGCCCAAGACCTGGTTCCTGGACCGCGTCGACCAGATCCCAAAGGACCTCGATAACTATGTGGTGAAACCGCTATTCTCTTTTGCCGGCCTGGGCGTGATCATCAATCTCAAACCTGGGGACATCGCAGCCATTCCCAGGGACCAGCGTTCCCAGTATGTTCTGCAGGAACGCATGAATTTTGAGCCGGTGGTGGAAACGCCCTTCGGCGCCAATAAAGCGGAAGTACGGATCATGTATATCTGGCTGGATGAGTTGCTGCCGGTGATGACCATCATCCGCATGGGCCGCGGGCTGATGATGGGCGTCGACCACAATCGCAATATGGAATGGGTGGGATCGTCGGCCGGTTTCTATGCGTAGACACTCTCCTGGGTGCCGCGTCCAAGCTTGCTGGTCAGTCCTCAGTTGACCTGATACGCCTCCCGGCCTAACATTAACCGCCTACAGGGGCTGAGCTTAGCCATGGACCGCCAAACGTCTGGCCAAAGTTCGAGTAGTGCGACCATGGTCGGTCAGACGGTCTCCCACTACAAAATTCTGGGCAAGCTCGGCGGCGGCGGCATGGGCGTGGTCTACGAGGCGGAAGACACCCGGCTTGGCCGCCACGTCGCCATTAAATTTCTCCCCGACAACCTCGCTGGCGACACCAAGGCTATGGAGCGTTTCGAGCGCGAGGCTCGCGCCGCGTCCCTGCTGAATCACCCCAGCATCTGCACCATTCACGAAGTCGAGGATCACAACGGCCATCCTTTCATCGTCATGGAGAAGTTGGAGGGAGTGAGCCTGAAGCAGCGCATCCGCGGCAACGCGATGGATATCGAAGACATCCTCGAGGTGGCCCTGCAGGTGGCGGATGCCCTTGCCGCTTCTCACGAAAAGGGCATCATTCATCGCGATATCAAGCCAGCCAACATCTTTATTACGTCCACCGGACAGACCAAGGTCCTCGATTTTGGTCTGGCCAAATTGCTGCGGAATGAACGCATGGCGACCAGCGAGGAGACGCCGATCGAAGATTCGTTGACTGCGGTGGGCGTGATTCCCGGAACCGCGGTTTACATGTCTCCGGAACAGGCGCGCAGCGAGGAGTTGGACCCGCGAACCGATCTGTTTTCTTTCGGGGTTGTGCTCTATGAAATGGCCACCGGGAAGAAGCCCTTTACCGGCAATAACGTGGTCATGACCCTGGACGCCGTGCTGCATACCAAACCGCCGTCGCCGCTTACTCTCAATCCCCGGCTTCCCAAGGAACTGGAAGGCATTATCGGGAAGGCGATGGAGAAAGACCGCGACAAACGTTACGCCAGCGCGGTGGAGATGAAAGCCGACCTGCAGCATCTGAAGAAAGAAACCGAATCGGGACTGACCCGGACGGGCGCGCGCGAAACGTCGCCCATGCGCGTGGTCACCAAGACCTTCCAGACCCCGGGCAAACATCAGAGTTACCTGCTGCTGGCGGTTACGGCGTTGTTGATCACGGTGTTAGCGGCAGTGGGAACCTGGTTTATCAAACATCGCGCCGGAAGCATCGAAGAAGCCAAAAATGCGATTGCGGTATTGCCCCTGCAGAATCTGAATGGCGATTTCAGCGTGGACTATCTCCGCTTCGCGCTGGCCGACGAAATCGCCAACGTGCTTACCTATTCGCGCTCCCTCGACGTTCGCCCTTCCGCCGTCACCAGAAAGTACGTGGGTGCCGACCTCGACCCCCAGCAAGTGGGCAAGGACCTGCATGTGGGCACCGTCCTGACCGGGCACTTTCAGAAGCAGGGAAACCATCTGATGGTCACTCTGGAAGCGATTGAGACTGGGAGTGAACGGTTGTTGTGGCAAACCAATCTTACCGGCTCCACTCAGGACCTGATTGGCATGCAGGAGCAACTGGCTAAGCAGGTCCGCCAAGGTTTGCTGCCCCTGCTGGGTGCAGCCGGTGGCTTTTTGGAGACCAGCACGCGACCCAATAATCAGGAGGCCTACGATCTTTATTTGCGCAGCGTGGCCGCCTCCCACGATGCCGCTCCCAATCGAGATGCGATCAAGTCGCTGGAACGCGTGGTCGAACTTGACCCCAACTACGCCCCAGCCTGGGCGGAAGTCGGTCAACGCTACTACTACGACTCCACGTACTCGAATGGTGGAGAACAGATGTTCCAGCACTCCAATGCCGCCTTGGAACGCGCCCTGGCTCTTGATCCCAACTTGATCGCCGCCGCGTCACAACTCATTGTCAACCGGGTGGACCGGGGCGAATTAGGAAAGGCTTACCAGGAGGCCACGGCCCTGGCTAAACGCCGTCCGGAGAACGCCCAGGTTCATTTCACTCTCGGTTACGTGCAGCGCTATGCCGGCATGCTGGAGGAATCGGCGCGTCAATGCGACACCGCTCTCACTCTGGCTCCGGGCAACTATCAATTCCGTTCCTGCGCCTGGGTCTTCATGTTTCTGGGGCAGTTCGAACGGGCGCGCAATTTTATCCAGCTGGATGCGGGCTCCGAGTGGGCCAACTACGCTACCCCCTATCTTCTGCTGCGCGAAGGAAAGTTGGAGGAGGCTCGCGAGGCCGTGAAGCGCATGTCGAATGCTCCCCACTACCACCGTGAGCTCCTGGAAGCTATCGTCGGACTGCGGCCTCCGTCAGAACTGGATCGCATGGCGCACGAGGCTGAAACCAGCCAGCCTTCAGATCCTGATCCCGAGACTTCGTATCAGCAGGGCGCCGTTTTTGCCTACGCTGGAAAAAAAGAGGCTGCCTTCCACCTGCTCAAGACTGCGATTGAGCTGAACTACTGCGCCTACTCCGACCTGCTCTCCGACCCCCTGATGCGGGGCCTGCACAGCGATCGGAGGTTTGACGACCTACTGACCGCGGCGCACGCTTGTCAGCAGGCGGTTCAGACATCCAGCGCCGCGCCCAGCCAATGACTGAGGTAGGATGGAGCGTTGGCGGCTAACTCTTCGTTTCCCGCGCAGTCCATATAAATAAAGAGGAACACCAGGAAAAATCTTGCCTCTGATCCCCGATACCTGCAATCCCATACGTATGAAAAATGGTGGTCGTGCATTTCTGAGCCCGCGATTTCTGCGCACCCGCCGCATTCGTCTGCGAAAACATCTGGTTCGAACGCTCAGTCTGGCCCTGCTTGCGGTTTTCGGGGCCCTGGCAGCGCCGACTCTGGCCCAGGCTCCCGCGGGCCGGCCCAGTCCGGTCGATCCTCTGCCCCCGGACACAGGCGCCGCCGGTCTGAAACAGATGCTGCTTCGCCTGCAAACTACCGCTCGCCTGATGCAGACTACGGCGCATCCGGATGACGAAGATGGAGGCATGCTGACCCTCGAGTCGCGCGGCAAAGGCGTGACCACGCTGCTGATGACGCTCACGCGCGGCGAGGGTGGCCAGAACAAAGTCGGAAGCAACCTATTCGACGTGCTGGGAGTGCTGCGCACGCTGGAACTTACGGCTTCGGATCGCTATTACGGAGTGGAGCAGCGCTTCAGCCGGGTGGCCGATTTCGGCTACTCGAAGAGCCCGGAAGAGACCTTCCAGAAATGGGGAGGGCATGACATCCCGCTGGCTGACATGGTGCGAGTGATCCGCACCTTTCGTCCGGATGTTCTGGTGGCGCGCTTCTCCGGAACAGGACGCGACGGGCACGGCCACCATCAAGCTTCCGCCATTCTTACCAGGGAAGCGTTTCGCGCGGCGGCAGATCCGAAGCGCTTTCCCGAACAGATCAAGGAAGGGTTGCAATCCTGGCAGGCGAAGAAGCTCTACATCGGCAACGTGTGCGGGTTCGGGGCCACGACCTGCCCGGCGGAAAATTACACCGTCAGGTTGAATACGGGGCACGTGGATTCATTATTGGGCATGTCCTACATCCAGTTTGCTATGGAGGGATTGAGGCATCAGCTTTCCCAGGGTGCGGGTGGCTGGTCGGTGGAGCCCGGTGATCGCTACACCTACTACAAACTCGTGGATTCAGTGTTGCCGCCGACCACGGATAAAGATGGCCACGAAAAGGACTTCTTTGACGGAATAAATACCAGTCTGTCGGGCTGGAGTTCCGGATTCGACGCGGCTGGAGCAAAAGAGCTGGCCAACATTGAGAACAGCATCGCAGAGGCGGCGAAAGACGCAGAAAAGGACCCGGGCAGCGCGGCTGGGCCGCTGCTTTCAGTAATCGACTCCCTCAGCCGTCTTGAAAATCAGGTTCGAGACGGCGGCCAGAAGCAGGACCTGCTGGCCCGTCTGCGAGAGAAGGCGTCGCAGGCACGGAGCGCGCTGAACCTGGCGCTGAATGTTTCGCTTCAAGCCTCGCTGGTTTCGCCGCAGGACTCCAGCGCGCCACCGCCGCCGGGTCAGGATCCACTGGCCGCGGTTTCTCCCGGACAGAAGCTCACCGTCAGGATGAAACTCCACAACGGCTCGAACCACCGTTTGCAGCTCCGCTCCCTGTTTCTTGAAGGCCAGGTGACAGACAGCCAAGCGAGAGAGCACATCCCACCTCTGCAGCCCGGGCAGGACTACCAGACGGATTTCCAACTGATGTTGCCGGCGGACACCCCTTCCACGCGACCCGCTTCACACCGCAACGACCCGGAGCGGGACGGCGTCTATGTCGTGGATGAGCCCAAATACCAGACCCTGCCATTCCCCCCGCCGCCGTTTCGCGTCAGTGTCCGTTACGATGTCCCCGACCTCGGCTCGCGAACCCGTGGTTCCGCCCCCAAGGGCCCCAAGGCCCTGCCTGAAATTTCAGCGCCAGTGCTGGTAGGGTTCATGGATGAAAAGGGAACGGAGCAGAAACGTCAATTAGCCGTGGTGCCGGAGTTCTCCGTCGAACTGGAGCCGGGCGAGCAGGTGATTCCGATCCCGAATGGTTCCGAACGGGGGGTAAAAGTGGGCGTCAGTTCCAACCTGACCGGGGCACCCAACGGCACTCTGCGCCTGGAGGCCCCCACGGGCTGGCGTGTCGAGCCTAAGGAAATTCCCGTGGAGTTGCGCCGGCGAGGAGACAAGAAAGATTTTGAATTCAAAATTCTTCCGGGCAGCCTGCAAGAAGGGCACGTCCAGATTCGCGCCGTGCTCGCCGCGGGCGGCAAGAATTACGACGAAGGTTACACCCTGGTGACGCGGGAAGACCTGGCCAGCGCCTACTATTATCAACCGGCGCTGCAACGCGTCAGCATCGTGGATGTAAAAGTCCCGAAAGATCTCAAGGTGGCGTACATCCCCGGCGCGGGCGACGAAATTCCCACCGTTCTCCAGCAGATCGGAGTTGACTTAACAGTGCTTCCGGCCGAAAAGCTGGCCAGCGAAGATTTGGCTCGCTACGGAACGGTTGTTCTCGGCATCCGCGCGTACGACACGCAGAAAGATGTCGCCAGCAACAACAAGAAACTGCTGGACTATGTTTCGGCGGGCGGTACCCTGATCGTTCAATATAACGCCGGCGTCGGCGACTTCAATAGCGGCCACTTCACTCCGTTCCCCACGCAGTTGAGCCGGGGCCGAGTTTCGGTTGAGGAAGCGCCGGTTGAGATTCTCGCTCCGGAAGACAGTGTGTTCCACTATCCCAACCTGATCGCGCAGCGCGACTTCAAGGGCTGGGTGCAGGAACGGGGTTTGTATTTCATGGAATCGTGGGACCCTGAGTTCCGGCCTCTACTTTCATCCCATGATCCGGGCGAGGCCCCACTCAAAGGCGGGCTGCTGCGGGCGCAATACGGCAAAGGCACGTATATCTACACGGGATACGCCTTCTTCCGCCAACTGCCGGCGGGCGTTCCGGGAGCCATTCGACTGTATGTGAATCTGCTGAGCGCGGGACACGAGAAGAGTCGCTAGTCGTTGGCCGTTGGCCCTTGGCCGTTGGTCGTTGGCATTTGGCCGTTAGGCATTATCGATTAGCAACGTGATGGAAGCCAGATGCCGACGGCCTCCGAGATAAATGAAACTCGCTTCTTGCAGATACAGCTTATGGCTCAGGCCAACGACCAACGACCAACGACCAATCGCGCTTCTCGCCTCGACGCTTCTCCCACCGACTCTTCTCCTACCCCGCCCCTGATTCGCGGAATCGGCGTGGGCAGCGCCACCGCGCTGAACATGATTGACATGATCGGCGTAGGGCCCTTCATCACCATTCCCCTGATCGTGGGCGCGATGGGCGGACCGCAGGCCATGCTGGGCTGGATCCTGGGTGCGGTCTTTGCCATGTGTGACGGTCTGGTGTGGGCGGAACTGGGCGCGGCCCTGCCCGGCTCGGGCGGATCGTACAACTATTTGCGCGAGATTTACGGCTCGCGTCGTCTGGGGCGGCTGGTTTCGTTTCTTTTTGTCTGGCAGCTTTCTTTCAGCGCTCCCTTGTCGGTGGCGTCGGGAGCGATCGGGTTGGCCGGTTACGCGTCGTACTTCTGGCCCGGACTCGAACGCCAATACGCTGCTCATCTCTGGGAATTGCATCTCCCCTTGCTGGGCACATTGCAACTGCGCTGGCTGATCTCCGGAGCCACCTTTGTTGCCATCGGGATCGTCCTGCTGGCCGTGATCCTGCTTTACCGGAAGATCACCAGCATCGGGTGGATGTCGAAACTGCTGCTGGCCGGAGTTCTGGTCACCATGGGCTGGATCATCATCGCGGGATTCAGCCACTTCGATGCGTCGCGCGCCTTCAGCTTTCCTCCGGGCGCTTTCACTTTGTCGCATAATTTCTTTCTAGGCCTGGGCTCGGCCATGCTCATCGCCACCTATGACTATTGGGGCTACTACAATGTTTGTTTTCTGGGTGACGAAGTAAAAGATCCAGGCAAGACGATCCCGCGCGGGCTGCTGCTATCCATTCTGCTGGTAGGTTGTCTATACGTGTTGATGAACATCAGCATTCTGGGTGTGGTGCCCTGGCAGGAAATCACCCGGACCGGCCAATCCAATCGCGGTTTGTATGTGGTTTCCATTTTCATGCAAAGAATTTACGGGACCTGGGCGGCGAATCTGGTCACTGCCCTGGTGATGTGGACGGCATTTGCCTCGGTGTTCTCGCTGCTGCTCGGCTACTCCCGCGTGCCCTACGCGGCGGCGCTGGACGGCAACTATTTCGCGGCCTTCGCCCGGGTGCATCCGGAATATCGCTTCCCCTACGTTTCGTTGCTGGCCTTGGGCGGGATGGCGGTATTGTTTTGTTTCCTTTCGCTGGCCGATGTGATCGCCGCGCTGGTGGTGATTCGGATTACGCTGCAGTTCCTGGTGCAGGCCGTCGGGGTTATCGTGTTGCGCATCCGGCGGCCCGACTTGCCTCGACCATTTCGTATGTGGCTCTATCCGCTGCCCGCTTTATTGGCCTCAATCGGATTTATTTTTGTGTTGGTCTCCCGCACCAACTCGCTGAAGCAGGTGCGCTACGCTTTGGTCATCCTGATCACCGGCACTGCCATCTACCTGGCGCGGGCGTGGCGAAATCGGGAATGGCCGTTTGCAGGAGGTCCCGCTGCGAATGGGGCTGTGATCCACTGATCATGCCGGACGCGATCAAAGTTTCGCCGCCCGAGAGCCTCCCTCCGAAGCTGACGAATTCGGCCTGGGCTCCGCTGTCCGAGCCGCTGTTCCGCTCGCTTTGGATTGCCGCAGTGATCTCCTACACCGGGACCTGGATGCAGAACGTGGGCGAGGGCTGGCTGATGACTCAGCTCACCTTGTCACCGCTGATGGTCAGCCTGGTGACCGCCGCTACAACACTTCCAGTATTTCTGGTGATCCTGCCCGCGGGCGCTCTGGCGGATATGGTCGACCGGCGCCGATTCCTGCTTATGACCCAGAGCTGGATGGTCGTGGCCGCCGGAGCCCTTGGCGTGCTCACGCTCTACCACCGGGTCACGCCATGGATGCTGTTGCTGTTTACGTTCATCCTTGGACTCGGCGCGGTCATGAACGACCCGGCCTGGCAGGCCATCACCCCGGAAGTTGTCCGCCCGGAAAATCATGCGCCGGCAGTCGCCCTGAATTCTGTCGGCTTTAATGTGGCCCGCGCCTTTGGCCCTGCGCTCGGCGGTCTGGTGATTGCGGCGGCGGGCTCCGGAGTCGCGTTCCTGCTCAACGCCGCTTCATTCTTCGGTGTGATCTTTTTTCTGTATCGCTGGAAGCGTCCCCACTTCGAGCACGTCGAGACCGGCCGGGTGCGCGATGCTTTGGTCGCCGGTCTGCGCTACGTTCGCGGCGCACCCCAGGTACGGTCCATCCTGATCCGGACGGGTGCTTTCAGCCTGGCCGCGAGTTCCCTGCCCGCGCTGCTGCCCATTCTGGCTCGTCCCCACGGCGCCACGGGATATGGCTTGCTGCTGGGATTCTTCGGGTTGGGCGCCCTGGCTGGCGCCGCTGTCTTGCCCCGGGTGCGCACCCGCCTCTCGGTGGACGGTTTGGTCGCCTTTGACATCTTCCTGTTCGCCGCCATGACTTTTGCCGCCGGAAGGGTGCACACCTTCTCCTGGCTGTGTCTGGTATTGTTTGCCTGCGGTACCGCATGGATCGGAATTTTGGCCTGCCTGAACGTTGCGGCGCAGACCATGTGTCCTTCGTTTCTGCGGGCGCGGGCGCTGTCGATGTACCTGCTGGTCCTGCAGGGAGGCATGGCCGTGGGCAGTGCGGCATGGGGAGCTTTGGCGACTCGGGCAGGAGTTCCGGCGGCTCTGTTATGGTCGGCGGTGGCCATGGTCGTGGGACTGCTGGCCGTGCGCCGCCACCGCCTGACTTCGCAGCAGTTGGATCTGACCCCGTCCGTGATCAGAGATTGATGTAGGCGCGAGCGTCCCGCTCGTGCGGAGTCGTCCGGGACGCCGCAGCACGAGCGGGGA
>JBOGLD010000229.1:0-22974 GCA_050745885.1 Terriglobales bacterium | reverse complement strand
TTGGTCATCTTGGAAAGTTAAACCTTTTGGCGTATAAAAGTTAGTTGCGACAGCACGCGCCATTTTCCTTCCCCGTGCGGCCTCAACCAGGGTGCAAAATCTCGAGCGAGGGAACATGTCCAGCCTGACCGCCACGCACGCCCCCAAGGGCCTGGAAGGAATAGTCGCTACCAATTCTGGCATCTGTTATATCGACGGAGAGCGGGGCATCCTCGCCTACCGCGGCATCGACATTCACCTCCTTGCCGACCACTCCAACTTCGAGGAAACCTGCTATCTGCTGTGGTATGGCAAGTTACCCACGCAGAAAGAATTGAAGGAATTCCGCGGGCAGTTGGCGGAAGAGCGCAAGCTGGATCCCGCGATCATCGATCTTTTGCGCAGCGCCCCCAAGCAAACGCAACCCATGGATGTGCTGCGCACCGCAGTTTCGGCGCTATCTTTCTACGATGCCGAGGACAAGCAGAATGACCACGCGGCCAACCTGCACAAAGCCTTCCGGCTGACTTCGCAGATTGCGATGATTGTGGCGGCTTACGACCGGGTGCGCAAAGGGAACAGCGTGGTCGAGCCCGACCGGTCTCTTTCGCATGCCGCCAATTTTCTGCTGCTGCTGAATGGCGCCAAGCCCTCGGAGACAGCAGAGCGGGCCCTGGACATCGCACTGATCCTGCACGCCGACCACGAACTGAATGCTTCCACTTTCGCCGCCCGGGTCGTAGCGGCCACGCTTTCCGACATGCATTCGGCGGTGACCGCAGCCATTGGAGCCTTAAAGGGCCCGCTGCATGGCGGCGCGAACGAGGCCGTGTTCCACATCCTGCAGGCTATCGACAAGGCGAAAGCCGACCCGGTCGATTATGTAAAGGCCATGCTGGCACAGAAAAAGAAAGTTCCAGGCTTCGGCCATCGTGTGTATCACACCGAAGACCCGCGGGCCACGCACTTGCGCAAAATGTCCAACGATCTGGGCAAAAGCAGCGGCCAGACTAAATGGTTCGAGATGTCGCACCAGATCGAAGACTTTGTGAAAGCGGAGAAAAAGCTGAACGCCAACGTGGACTTCTACTCCGCATCCACCTACCACATCCTGGGCATTGATGTGGATCTGTTTACTCCGGTCTTTGCCGTTTCGCGAATCAGCGGCTGGGCCGCTCATGTCATCGAGCAACTCGACGACAACCGCCTGATCCGTCCCCGCGCCGACTACGTAGGACCTGTCTATCCTCAACACTACGTCCCCATCGGGCAGCGGTAGGAACTGCGCCCGCCTTGCTCCTGTCCCCGCTCTGCCATACAGCGTAAAATGGCGGAGTAGCCATGCGCCGCGTATATCTCGACAACAACGCCACCACCCCGGTGCTGCCCGCGGTCTTTGAGGCCATGCAGGCCTACTTCGGGGAGCACTTCGGAAACGCGTCTTCCATCCATCACCATGGCCAGGAGACGCGAGCCGCCGTGGAGCGCGCCCGCGAGTCGGTCGCGGCCCTGGTGGGATGCCGTGCCTCGGAAATTGTCTTCACCAGCGGGGGCACCGAAGCCGACAACCTGGCCATTCTCGGCCTGACCAAGCCCGGACACCATGTCATCAGCTCAACCATCGAGCATCATGCCGTCCTGAATTCATGCAAGCATCTGGAAGCGTCAGGCTGCGAGGTCAGCTATGTTCCGGTCGACAGCCTCGGCCAGGTCGATCCCGACGATGTCCGCCGCGCGTTGCGGCCGAATACCCGGCTCATCACCATTATGATGGCCAACAATGAAACCGGTGTGCTTCAACCGGTCGAAGAAATCGGCAAAATCGCCGCCGAGGCTGACGTTTACTTCCACACTGACGCGGTGCAGGCAGCGGGGAAGGTCGCGATTGATGTAAAGCGCCTGGGCTGCGATCTGCTTTCCATCTCCGGCCACAAGATGAACGCTCCGCAAGGCGTGGGAGCGCTGTACGTGCGCAAGGGAACCAGTCTGCGTCCCATGCTCTTCGGGGGAAGCCACGAGCGTTCGCGGCGGGCGGGCACGGAGAACGTTCCCGGCATTGTCGCTTTAGGCAAGGCCGCGGAACTCGCGCGCGAGGCGTTTGCCCGAGGCGACCTGGAGCAGATGTCCCACCTGCGCGATCGGCTGGAGCAAACCATCCTGCGTGAAGTCGAGTCCGCGGGCGTGAATGGCCGAGGCGCACCGCGCGTACCCAATACCAGCAGCATCTACTTCGATTGCACCGAGGGAGAAGCTCTCGTGATTGCCCTCGACCTCAAGGGCCTGGCAGTCTCGACCGGGGCTGCATGTTCTTCCGGCGCGATTGAGCCGTCGCATGTGCTGACCGCGATGGGGTTATCGCCGGAGCGGGCGCGTGGCAGCCTGCGCTTCAGCCTGGGCAAGCAGAATACCCCCGAGGACGTCGAATTCGCTCTGGGCCTGTTGCCGCAGACGATAACCAGGCTGCGTGAGCTATCTCCCATTTACAATAAGAAGAAGCTTCTGGCTCCTAGCTGCTAGCCAAGCGCCGAAGCCGTTGGCCGTAAGCCAGAAGCTAGCAGCCAGGAGCCAGAAGCGTTTCTTCATCATGACAACCAGGACCATCGCCGTCGCCATGTCGGGTGGAGTTGATTCGTCCACTGTCGCCGCCATGTTGCGCGCTGAGGGCCACAATGTCGTGGGCCTGACCATGCAGCTATGGAATCAGCGGCGTCTGGCCGGCCACGAGGGCATGCCCGAATCGGTGCAGGGACGCTGCTGCTCCCTGGACGATGTCTACGACGCACGCCGCGTCGCCGAGACCATTGGCATTCCTTACTACGTGGTCAATCACGAGGAGCGCTTTGAGCGCGATGTGGTACGCCCCTTCGTCGAGCAGTACCTTTCCGGACGCACCCCCATACCCTGCAGTTTGTGCAACAATCACTTGAAGTTTGACCAGTTACTCATTGTGGCCCAGCAGATTGGGGCGGACGCGCTTGCCACCGGCCACTATGCGCGGGTGGAGTTCGATCAGAAGCTCGGCCGCTGGCTGCTCAAGCGCCCCACCGACCGCTCCAAGGACCAGACCTATTTCCTGTTTGGATTGACCCAGGCCCAGCTTAGCCGCACCCTGTTTCCCCTGGGCGGAATGATGAAGCCCGAGGTCCGTCAGCTGGCCGAAGGGCACGGATTGGCCCTGGCGCAGAAGCCCGACTCCCAGGAAATCTGCTTCGTTCCCGGCGGCGACTACAAGAAATTCCTTGATGCTTATCTGGCGGAGCAGGGCGAGTCGTTACCCGACACTGCCGGCGAACTGGTTACGACCGATGGCGAAATCGTAGGCGAGCATGGAGGCATCCACAACTTCACCGTGGGCCAGCGCAAGGGACTGGGCGTGGCCACAGGTTCGCCGCTCTACGTGATCCAGATCAAGGGAGACACTCGCCAGGTGGTGGTCGGCAACCAGGAAGAACTCTATACGCAAAACCTGCGCGTGCGCCGGACGAACCTCATCGCGGTCGAAGATTTGCGCGAGTCGATGCGAGTCACGGCCAAGATCCGCCATCGCCACGAGGGGGCTTCCGCGCTGATCGAAAAGACCGGCGACGACGAGATTCTGGTGACATTCGATCACCCTCAGCGAGCCATTACACCCGGGCAGGCCGCGGTCTTCTACGATGATGATCTGGTTGTAGGTGGGGGCTGGATCGCGTAAAGCTGAGAACTGGGAACTGAAATCTGAAGAACCGGTTTTTGACCCACAACCGGGCCGCCGAAAAGCCTTCTAGATAAACATCTCGTCCTGCGGCACGGAAACATCGCGCCCCCGGCGGCGGCTTCCGCCTAGCAGGAATTCCAAACCCGCCGTCAGGCCCTGGACCAGTCCGGAAAGCTGCCGAACCGGCGAAATCACGGTCCGGTGAACGACGTCGCTGGTCTCCTCGATTCGATCCATGGTGCGATTGAGCAACTCGTCGGCGCGAATGACCTGCAGCCGGGTGCGGTCCACGATATCGGTGACGGTGGCATCGAGTCGTTCGACCTGGCCGCGGACCACGGTAGTGGTCTCGCTGACGTTACTCGCGATAGTGTCGATCCGCGGCCGCCACTCCACCAACATGGACTGTGCGGTGTCGACCGTGGGCATGACCTTGGTCTTTACCTCAGTGGCGAGAGCTTCCATGCGAGAAGCGCTTTTGCGCACGGCGACAAAAAGCGCCACCAGGATGCCAGCCTGAATTACAACCGCCGCTGCCGTTACACCGACGAAAATCGGTAGATAGTCCATAAAGTTTTCTGCTCTACCGCGCCACTCTTTTCAGCGCTGCGGAAAGGCGCGGAATTACAGGTTCTTGGATGTGCCGCCATCGGCTGCCGTGGCTTCGTGATAAGCCTGACGCCCGGCTTCGTAAGCCGACTTGAACTGCTCTTTTTGCTGCTTGGCAACTTCGCGCCCCTTGTCTACCATGTCGGAAGCTTGTTCACGAGCCTTGCGGGCGCGCTGGGACACAAACTCGCGGCCTTCATCCGCCTTGGAACGCAGGGTCTCGCGCATTTCGCTGCCGGGACGCGGCGCATACAGTACTCCAACCGCCGCACCCACACCAAGTCCCGCGAGGAACCACAGAATGCTGTTGCTATCGTCTGCCATGATCAAACCTCCGTGCAACGTGCAAGCAGTTGCACCCTTACCAGATCGTAGCATCCGCTGTGGGGAATTACAATTCGCCCTCCCGCCCACTTGTCGCCGATGCGCCGAAGCGAGACAATGTTGCGGCAGCAGCGAAGGAGGGAGCGCCTTGAAGTACCGGCAACACGGTTATCAGGACCGCGGCCAGGAAACCCGGAAGAAGGAGTCAAGCGAGAGGCCGGTCAAGAAAGACACTTTCGGTCCGCGGCCGATCCAGATGCCGGGCACGCGGGCTGTGTCCCGTTGCTCGCAATGCGGTTCGCTTTTGCAGTCGCTGAGCGATCCCGTCGGCCAGTGCCCCAAGTGCGGCTTCGAGTTGCACTCCTGCAAACAGTGCACCTACTTCGATCCCTCGAGCCGGTTTGAGTGTACCCAGCCCATTCCGGAACGCATCCCGCGCAAGGACCAGCGCAACGATTGCACCTTTTACTCCATGCGCGTGATGGTGGAGAAAGAAACTTCCACTCCCGCCGCCCTGCGTCCCAATGACGCCCGCCAGGCTTTTGAGAATCTGTTCAAGAAGTAAGGGTAAAGACGGCGGAAGGCTACAGGTTTCTTTTCGTCCACTCGTCAATCTGCAGGAGCGCCAGGTTCAGGTTCTCCAGCGAATTGGCCACGCTGAAACGCAAATAGCCTTCTCCAAACTCCCCGAACGAGGCTCCCGACAGGCAGGCCACTCCGGCCTGTTCCAGGAGAGCTTCCGCCAGCTTCTTCGATTCCCAACCCGTCTTCGTGATGTTGGGAAACGCGTAGAACGCGCCCTTCGGCATGCGGCAGGAGAAGCCTTTGATCCGGTTCAGCCCGGCCACGAAAACGTCCCGCCGTCGCCGAAATTCCTCCCGCATCCGCTCCACCGAAGTCTGATCTCCGCGCACGGCTTCAACTCCAGCGATCTGGGTAAAGCTTGCGGTACAGGAGTTCGAATTGGTCATCAGCCGCGCGACGTGGTTGGCCAGGTCTGCCCGCATCACTCCGTAGCCCAATCGCCACCCCGTCATGGCGTAGGTTTTCGAAAACCCGTCGAGCAGAATCGTACGTTCCTGAAAACCCAGCTCCGACATGATCGAATAGTGCTCGCCCTCGAAAACCAGCCGGCTGTAGATCTCGTCCGACAGCACCATGATATTGCGGTCGCCAATGGCCTCCGCAATATCACGAATATCGCGCTTGCTCAAAATCCCCCCCGTGGGGTTCTGCGGGGAATTCAGAATGATGAGCCGGGTGCTATCGCTGATCAACGATGCCAGCTCGTCAACGTCGAAACTGAAGTCTTTCTCCTCCCGCAAACGGATGGGTACTGGGCGCGCTCCAGCATAATGAATCATCGACTCGTAAATCGGGAAGCCGGGATCGGGGAATATGACCTCGTCCCCCGCATCGGCCAAAGCCAGCAGGCTGAAGAAAATAACGGGCTTGCCTCCGGGGACGACCACGACTTCATCGCTCGTGACCTTGACGCCTCGCGAGCGGCTTACGTCCTCGGCAATGGCCTGGCGCAACTCGGGAAGGCCGGCCGAGGGCCCGTAATGCGTCCAGCCCTCGCGCAGAGCATCGATTCCAGCCTCCACCACATTGGCTGGAGTGTCGAAGTCAGGCTCGCCAATTTCCAGATGAATGATCTTCCGGCCCAGGCGTTCCAGGGCCCGCGCCTTGCTCAGAACTTCAAAGGCAGTCTCAGTGCCAAGCCGCGACATGCGCTCGGCCAATCGGAGTTGGTACTGCGTAGCTTTTTCCATAGTGAGGCAAAACGGCATATTATATCCCGCCGAGGTTGGCGGTGTGCTTTGCGTCCTTTCTTTGCGCTCTTTGCGGTAAAGCCTTTAGCTGGCCTGAAGCGTTCAAAAATCTTAAACCGCAAAGGACGCAAAGAAAGACCGCAAAGGACGCTAAGAGACTGGAACAAAACATCCGCTATTTTTTCTGATTAACCCACTCCCAGCCGAATTGGCCCTTGATGCAAAGATGGCCTGCAGTAATTTCCTGATCGAGAGGTGAGGTCACCTTCACGATCTTCTCGTCCTGCACTTGCACGGTGAGGGTGCAACCCACGCCGCAGTAGGGGCAGATGGTATCGGTGCGCGTCTGCCTGGACTCATCCCAGGCGCCGGCCCGGCGCATCTCGTACTCGCTGCGGAACATGAGCGCGCCCGTGGGACACACGCCGATGCAATTACCGCAGTAAACGCACGCTGAATCGGTCAACGGTGTGTTGAATTCGGTCGAGATGCGAGCCCCGAAGCCCCGTCCAGCCACCGCGATGGCAAATGTGTTTTGTGCGTCCACTCCGCAGGCTTCCACGCACTTGTAGCACAGGATGCATTTGCCATAGTCGCGCACGTAGAGGTCGTTATCGACCTTGACCGGCTGTGCGACGGTTGCAGCCCCGCTCTGCGTCGGGTGGTGATGGCCGGGTTGCACGGCATCGCGCTCCCCGGCCGCGGGGGTGGCCGCTTCCCCGAATCGTTCGGGCCTGGCGCCATAGCGCCGCATATATTCCTGAAGCTGGGGCGCGGTCGAGACGTCCACCGACGAAGCCAGCAGCTCCAACACCAGCCTCCTGCTCAGACGTACCCGTTCTGAGTCGGTCTTGACCACCATGCCCGGCTCGGCCTCCCGTGAGCAAGCCGGAACCAGGGTTCGCGACCCTTCAACCTCCACCAGGCAGATGCGGCAGGCGTTCACCGGGGTAAGATTTTCCAGGAAGCAGAGCGTAGGCGTATCGATGCCGATGCTGCGCGCGGCTTCCAAAAGAGTAGAGCCCTCCGGAACCAGGACGGATTTGCCGTCGATCGTAGCCTCAACCGTGCGGGCCGGACGCGGCGGCGGCAGGATGGGCAGTGGACCACGGGGCACCGGAGTCTTCAGGTCGGGCGCGTTTTGCGGGTTCATCGCTCGGCCTCTCCTGGTGCAGTTTGGAAATCTCCGTCTCGGAATTCTTTGGCCGCAAAAATCGAAAGGCGGGCCAGCGCCGATTCAATCGCACTCGATGCCGTCTGTCCAAGTCCGCAGATGGACGCGTCGCGCATGGCCTGGCCAACCTCCTTCAGCATCACCAGTTCAGTTGCAGGTGACGCCAGGGGCTGGCCCGCGGTCAGGCGCTGCAGAATCTCCTCCTGGCGAACCGTGCCAACCCGGCAAGGAACACATTGTCCGCACGATTCGTCGCGAAAAAACGATGCGATGCGAAGCAGGATCTCGCGCAGATCGATAGTGTCGTCGAATGGCATCACCACCGCCGATCCCAGCGCCGCGCCAGCCGCCCGGGTACCCTCAAAAGTCATCTGGGTGTCGAGATTGTTCGGACCTAGAAATGCCCCGGCGGCCCCGCCAATCAGAACTGCCTGCAACTTTCCACCGCCTGCAATGCCACCGGCCAGGTCCAGCAACTGTCGCAGCGTGGCGCCGAAAG
This sequence comes from Terriglobales bacterium, assembly GCA_050745885.1. Taxonomy (GTDB): domain Bacteria; phylum Acidobacteriota; class Terriglobia; order Terriglobales; family Acidobacteriaceae; genus JAIQFF01. The sequence continues at coordinate 14,917 of JBOGLD010000229.1, read as the reverse complement.
GCACTTCGTAGACGCCAGGCTTGGCCGCATGGCCGGAGAGGCAGAAGAGTTTGCTTCCAGTGGAGCGCTCCGTGCCCACCGCGGCAAAGGCCTTTCCACCCTGCATGATAATGGGCAGGATGTTCAGCAATGTCTCTACATTCTGGATAATCGTGGGCTTGCCGAACAGCCCGACCTGAGTGGGAAACGGAGGCTTGTTCCGCGGCTCCCCGCGTTTGCCCTCGATCGAGTTCATCAGGGCCGTCTCTTCACCGCAGATGTAGGCCCCGGCCCCAACTCGCAGTTCGATGTCAAAGCGCGCTCCAGCGCCCAGAATGTCATTACCCAGGAAAGATCGCGCCCGGTAATCGCGAATGGCTTGTTCGAGACGGCGTCGAGCCAGCGGATACTCGCCGCGAATGTAGAGGTAACCCTGCTCGCATCCGGTGGCGAAACCGGCAATGATCATGGACTCGACCAGGGCATACGGATCGCCTTCCATCAACACGCGATCTTTGAAGGTGCCGGGCTCCGATTCATCCGCGTTGCAGATCAGATATCGCGGCAAAGCGGCGCTGAGAATCGATTGCCACTTCTGGCCGCAGGGGAAAGCGGCTCCGCCCCGCCCGACCAGCTTGGACTCGATCATCTCGCGCACCACCGCAGCGGACCCCATCTCAAAGGCCCGGCGCAAAGCCAGAAAACCACCGGAGGCAATATATTCGTCGAGGCTCTCCGGGTTGATCTGTCCCACGCGGCGCAGCAAAGTCAGTCCGGGCTGGCCCATCTGCGGGACGGAAGCAATCAAACCAGGCTGGGGAACCCGCGTGCGCTGCAAGGCAGTCCTGATTTCGTCAGCGTTGGCCGGCGCCAGAGCCTGCTCGGAGTGCCATTCGCCTTCTCCAGCAGCCAGCACCAGGGCAGCCGGCGCGCGCTCGCAGAGTCCCAGGCAGGGGCTGCGGCGCCATGTACTTTTTCCGTCCGCGCTCGATCCCTCGGGACCATGCGCCTTCTCCAACTCGGCACAAAGTTTGTCTGCACCTCGCGCCTTGCACGCAATGTCATCACAGACGTGGGCCACAGCCGGGGGCTGGTGCTGGGTGGAGAAAAGTCCATAGAAATCGGCGACCCCGAAAGCCTCAGCCGGCGGGACCTCCAGCGTCCGACTGGCGTAGTTCAAAGCCCCCGGGCTGATCCAGCCGACACGGTCCTGGATGGCATGAAGAACCGGCAGCAGGGAAGTGCGTTTCGATCCGTGGGCAGCAACCGCCACGCTGTCCACTGCAGCCATTTCTTCGGTTGTGGCCGTGGCTCCGGTGAAATGAAGATCCATCATTGGAATTCTATGATTCGAACTCGGCGATTGAAACTCGATGATTCGAGCTCGATCCTCTAGATTATTGCCGGGACCGGCTGCGTTTTCCCAGCCTTCTCGATGCGAACCGCGGTGGCTTTGAACTCCGAGGTTCCAGACTTGGGATCCACAGCATCAATGGTCAATTCGTTAGTCGCGACCTGATCTGGGAAGTGTAGCGTCATAAAGGCGAGGCCAGGACGCAAACCAGGGTCAAAGCGTACCGGCGCCACGACTGTGCCACGACGCGATACCACGCGTGCCATTTCCCCTTCCTCGAAGCCGTACTTCCGGCCGTCTTCAGGAGAGAGGTCAAGCGTCTCCCTGCGGCGCATAGGGGACGCATATCGTGAAGACTGCACCCCAGTGTTGTAGGAATCAAGCCGCCGTCCTGTAGTCAGACGAATCGGGAAGTCGCTATCCAACGCGTCCACCGGCGGCTCCTGTTCCACGCAGCTAAATGGCGCCCGAGGCCCGATCACCGGCCGCGCCCACAAGCGTCCATGCAGGTACTGCTCGCCCGGATGACTCTCGTCGTAACAGGGCCACTGCAAGCCATGCATCGCTTCCAAACGCGCATAGCTCATTCCGGCATGAATCGGGCTCAAGCTTCGCAGTTCGTTCCAGATTTCTTCGGAAGTCGGCTGACCCAGGTCGCGGCCCATGCGGCGCGCCAGATCGCAAAGAATTTCAATGTCGTCGCGCACGCCCGCCGGAGGTGCCAGCGCCCGCCGCACCCGCTGCACGCGGCGTTCGCTGTTGGTCACGGTGCCTTCGGATTCGCACCAACCGGCAGCGGCCGGGAAAACCACATCCGCTATTTCCGCCGTCTTCGTCATCAACATGTCCTGCACCACCAGGATGTCGAGACCCTGCAGCAACCCGTTGGTGCGGAGGGCATCAGCTTCCGAATTGGCCGGGTTCTCACCGATCACGTACAGCGCCTTAAGCTCCCCGCGTTCCATGGCATCAAACATTCCGCTCAGATGCCAACCCCGTTGGGGCGGGATCTTCATTCCCCAGGCTTGCTCGAATTTGGCTCGCAGCTCATCGTTCTCCACGTGCTGGAACCCGGGCAAGCGGTCGGGCAGAGCACCCATGTCGCCACCGCCCTGGACGTTGTTTTGTCCGCGCAGCGGATTCAATCCGGAACCGTAACGCCCCACGTGACCAGTGAGCAGGGCGAGGTTGATCAGCGCCAGCACGTTGTCTGTAGCGTTGTGGTGCTCGGTGATGCCCAGAGTCCAGCAAATCTGAGCGCGCCCGGCCCGCGCGTAGGCGTGCGCCAGTTCCCGAATGACCCCCGAGGGAAGGCCGCAGATATGCTCGGCATACTCGAGGGTGTACTTCTGCACCTGCCGCCGATATTCCTCAAAGCCGCTGGTCGCGTTTTCAATAAAGTCCTGATTTTCCAGGCCCGCAGCCAGAATTTCGCGCGCCACAGCGTTGGCTAAGGCGATGTCCGTTCCCACCTGCAGTCCCAGCCAGTGCTCAGCCCACTGCGCGGAACTGGTCCGGCGCGGATCCACCACGAAAAGCTTGGCTCCATTGCGCAATCCCTTGAGCAGATGATGGAAGAAGATGGGATGCGTCTCCCGGGCATTCGATCCCCAGAGGACGACCAGGTCCGTCTCTTCCATCTCGCGATACGAGCTGGTGCCGCCGCCCATCCCGAATACCGTCGCCAGACCGACGACGCTGGGGGCGTGTCAAGTACGGTTGCAGCTATCGATATTGTTACTGCCGACCACCACCCGCGCGAATTTCTGCGCCAGAAAGTTCATCTCGTTGGTCGCCTTCGAGCAACTGAATAGCCCAAAGCGCTGCGGGCCGTCCTTCCGCACAACCTCGCGAAAACTCCGGGCGGCACGTTCCAGAGCCTCGTCCCAGGTAGCAGGACGCAGCTGGCCGTTCTCCCGGACCATCGGTGTGGTGAGTCGCGAATCTCTTATCGCCATGGCCCGATTTTAGCAGGGCGCCGACCCACGAGGCGCGGCCAATCTCCGCTCGCGAGATTCGCGGCCATCAACCCGGCGTCCCGAGCCGACACGCTCGCGCTCCGCGTATGATTGTCGCTTATGTTTTCGCGCCGCACCGATTGGAAACTCACTCCCAACCGCTTGACTGAAGCCCAGCGTGGGGTCGAGGCCGCGGGCCGGGAAGTGCTTGACCTGACTGTTTCCAATCCGGCCCGCGCCGGTTTGCATTACGACGCAGAAGCCATCCTGAACTCACTGACCAATCCAAAGGCGATGGACTACGACCCTCAGCCCAAAGGCCTGCGCAGCGCGCGCGCGGCGGTCGCAGACTACTATCACGAGCAGCACGGCGAGCCGGCTTTCGATCCCGAGGCGCTGGTACTGACGACCAGCACCAGTGAGGGCTACTCCTTTGTTTTCCGCCTGCTCTGCAACCCCGGCGATGAAATTCTGGTGCCCAAGCCCAGCTATCCGCTGTTCGAGTTTCTCGCCGACTTGCAGGATGTGAAGCTGGCGCCTTACCCGCTGATCTACGATCATGGTTGGCAGATCGATTTTCCGTCGCTGTCCCAGGCAGTGAACTCTCGCACCCACGCGGTGGTTGTGGTGCATCCCAACAATCCAACTGGCTCTTTTGTGAGCGCCGACGAACGGACTCAATTGAATTCGTTCTGCCAGGAGCATGGTCTGGCCCTGATCGTGGATGAAGTATTTCTGGACTATGCCCTCGACGGAGTGCCGAGACCGAGCTTCGCGGTCAACCCGGCTGTGTTGACCTTCACTCTGAGCGGCCTCTCGAAAATCTCCGGCCTGCCGCAGATGAAACTGGCCTGGCTGGCGATCAGCGGCCCAGGTTCAGTGGTCACTGCAGCCATGGAGCGCCTGGAGGTGATTGCCGACACGTACCTGTCACTAAATGCTCCCATCCAGCTGGCAGCGGCGGCGCTTCTGGGTCAGCGAAAAAATGTCCAACCGCTGCTCCTCGACCGCCTGCGCGCCAATCTCGCGGAGCTTGATCGCCAATTGGCGCAGCAGAAAACCTGTCAGCGTCTGCAGGTTGAAGGAGGCTGGTATGGCGTGTTGCGCGTACCAGTGATTCAGTCCGACGAAGACCTGGCGATTGACCTTCTGCGCCAAGCCTCAGTGCTGGTCCATCCCGGCCACTTCTACGATTTTCCCGGTGACGGGTACCTGATACTCAGTCTGTTGAGCCGACCCACCGAATTCCGCGAAGGCGCAAAACGAATCCTCAACTCTCTGAATCGAGAGTAGCAAGAAGCTGAGAACTGGGATCCGGGAACTGTCTTTTAGCCAACAACGTGGTCACTCAAGCCAGAAAAGAGGGTAGTCCAGATGCCTAGCCACAGTCGCGCTCTTTCCCGCGCACCAGTCAGTTTGCCGAATTCTTCCCAGCGATGTGACAATAGCCCATGCACAAGCCTCTTGTTTTGGTAGCCAATCTATTGGCGGTTGGGATGTTGTTGTCTGGGATTACCCAGAGCCAGCAGACTCCAGCGGCAAAACCTCAAACGACTCCCAAAGCCGGGACCCGGCGAGCGCCTGCCTCAAGAAGGCCGATCGTTCCGCCCCTCGCCACGCAAAAAGACAAGTTCAGCTACGCCCTTGGAATGAACCTGGGGACCAACCTGCATAAGCAGTCCGTAGCTGTGGACCCGAACATCGTGCTGCGGGGCCTGAAAGACGCCCTGACTGGCGGCAAGACTGCGCTGACGGAAGACCAAGCGCGGGCTGCTCTAACGGAAGTGCAGAACGAACTGCGCCAGAAGCAACAGGAGCAGATGCAACAGGCCGGGGTGGCAAACAAGACAGAGGGTGAAGCGTTTCTGGCCGCTAACAAAATCAAGGACGGCGTCGTCGCCCTGCCCAGCGGTCTGCAATACAAGGTTCTGACCCAAGGCACGGGGCCGAAACCGACCGCTGCCGATTCGGTTGTGTGTAATTATCGGGGGACCCTGATCAACGGCGCAGAATTTGACAGCTCGTACAAACGAGGAGAACCTGCGACCTTTCCGGTGAGCGGCGTTATCAAGGGATGGACCGAGGCCCTGCAACTCATGCCCGTGGGATCAAAATGGCAACTCTTCGTTCCCGCCGACCTGGCCTACGGCGAGCGCTCTCCCGATCCAGAAATTGGTCCCGGTTCCACACTGATCTTCGAAGTTGAATTGCTCTCGATCCAAAGCAAGAGTGAGGGGCAGGGTCCGGACAAGAAGTAGCCGTTCGGTCGCAACTGAGAACGGTGAACTGAGATCTGCGAACTGTTTGTTGGCCGGAAACCGCATGCCGGAGCCAGGAGGTGGGGCCAAGTGCCAAATCTTGCCCCGAAGACCTCGCAAGAAATCCTCGCACTCTAACGTTTCGTCAGAAACGGATTACTCTCGCGCTCTTCCCCGATCGTGGTGAGCGGGCCATGGCCGGGAAAAACCAGGGTTTCATCGGGCAGGGCCAATACTTTCTCCTGCAGCGAATTGACGATTTTCTTCATCGAGCCACCCGGCAGATCGGTGCGGCCAATGCTTCCAGCGAACAATGTGTCCCCAGCAATCAGCTTTTGCTCCGCCGGAAAATACAGGCAAACGCTGCCCTCGGTATGTCCCGGAGTGTGAATCACGTTCGCGGTCAGGGGCCCGGCTTCGACGATGTCGCCTTGTCCGATACTGCGATCAATTTCTACCTTGCCGGGATTTTCAACTCCGATCCACGCCGCCTGCACGTCCAGCATTTTCAGCAGGGCATAGTCGTTCTGGTTGAGCAGGATGGGCGCGCTGGTGGCGGCCCGGAGCTTCATCGCTCCGCCCACATGATCGATGTGCGCATGAGTGACAACGATCTGCCTGACCTGTAGATTGTGCTTCCGGATGAGCGCCAGAACATCATCGATGTCATCGCCGGGATCGATCACTATGGCATCGCGGGTGGCTTCGTCGCCAATGACGGAGCAGTTGCACTGCAGTGGTCCGACGGGAAGGATTTCGTGAATCATGGATGGTCGTTGGCCTATATTCCTTGACCCGCGGTTGTCAACGTAGAGCCGCCTGAGGTGGCCAATGACCAACGACCAATGGCCAACGACCAAAGACTACTTCTGAGGTGGCGCCGGTGTTGGCGCGGGTGCCGCCGGCTGCGTCTTGGTCTGTGACGGAGTGATCCCCTGCAGGACCGAGTTCGTGGCGCCTCCACGCGAGGCCATAATGGAGAGTGTGATCGAGGTCAACATAAAGATGACGGTTGACCAGGTGGTCGCCTTGGACAGCGCCGTGGCAGCGCCCCGCGGACCAAAGGCCGTCTGGCTTCCCATCCCGCCAAACGCAGCCGCAATGTCCCCGCTCTTGCCGCTCTGCAGCAACACCACGATGATCAGAAAGAAACAGACCAATATGTGAATAATCGTAATGAAAATAACCATACAACCCCTACCTCGCTGAGGAAAAATTCCAAGCCAAAACAAATCTGGTGCGGAAGGGGGGATTTGAACCCCCACGCCTTTCGGCGCCACCCCCTCAAGATGGTGTGTCTGCCAGTTCCACCACTTCCGCACGGAGGCAAGGTCGATTATAGCAAAGGGTGTTTCAGTACTTTACGATGGCCGCGAAGGATTTCGGGTCCAGGCTGGCGCCTCCGACCAGTGCGCCGTCGATTTCTTCTTCCGACATCAGGGCCTTCACGTTTTCCGGTTTGACCGAACCGCCGTACAAAATGCGGAGATTGCCGGCGAAGTCCTCGCCGAAGGCCTTGGCGGCCTCCCCTCGAATCAGCAGGTGCGCGGCGGAAGCAAGTTGCGGTGTGGCAGTTTTTCCGGTCCCGATGGCCCACACGGGTTCGTAAGCCACCGCCAGCTTGGCGGCCTTCTTCCCCGAGATGGCATGGAAGGCGCTGAGGCACTGGCGGCGCAATACGTCCTCGGTGAGGTTGGCCTCGCGTTCTTCGAGAACCTCTCCCACGCAGACGATAGGAGTAAGACCGGCCTCGAGGGCTGCTTTCAGTTTGAAGTTCACCATATCGTCAGTTTCTCCGAAATACTGGCGGCGCTCGGAGTGGCCGATAATCACGTGGGTGCAGCCCATATCGAGCAGCATGCTGGGACAGATTTCGCCGGTGTAGGCGCCCTCTTTTTCCCAGTACAGGTCCTGGGCGCCGATGGCGACGTTTGAACCTTTGGTGTCTTCGATGGCAACGTAAAGATCGATGTACGGCGGACAGACTACGATTTCGTCCCGGGTATGCCCGGCCACCATGGGCAGAAAGTCATGAAAGAAGGCGCGGGTCTGAGCGGGCCCCTTGTACATCTTCCAGTTGGCAGCCATCATTTTTTTTCTCGTCATTTGACTGTCCGGACTCCGATCTCATAAGGAGTGTCCGACAAGGGATCACGCTGCGCCATCGCGGCAGCGGTGAACGCACCGAGCGTTGTCCGGTCGAACATCACCATTGATATAAACGCCACCCACTTCGCCATCGTGAGCTGTTCAATTACGCTGCGGATGGCCACCCAGGCTGCCTGTTCCGCAGGATAGCCAAAGATGCCGGTGGAAATTGCGGGGAACGCGATATTGTGTAATTTCAATTCATCGGCGATGCGGATTGACTCCCGGTAGCATGCGGAAAGCACTTCGGCTTCTCCGTGGTTGCCTCCGCGCCAAATCGGGCCGACGGTGTGGATCACGTATTTCGCATTCAGACTGCCTGCCGTGGTTGCTACCGCCTGACCTGGCGGAAGCGGCCCTCGTTCACTCCGAATGCGCCGACACTCCTCTGCGATCGCGGGGCCACCCGCATGATGGATCGCTCCACACACGCCGCCCCCGGGGAGCAAGTCGGAGTTGGCAGCGTTCACGATCGCGTCGCACGAACATTGCGTGATATCTCCAAGCTCCACGCGAACCTCGCGCAGGTCACCAACTCGAAGATTTACCTCGTAACTCTTGTCTCTCGGCAAGGCCATTTGAAAGTACTCCAGAACCAGGCGTTTCCTTTCGCCCTGGATGGCAGTTTGAACCGGCGACTGACGTCTTGCCGGAGGACTACTTCATTTCTTGTCCGTGAGCGCTTCGACTCCCGGGAGCTTCTTGCCTTCCAGGAATTCCAGCGAAGCTCCGCCGCCGGTAGAGATGTGAGTGATTTTGTCGGCCACGCCGGCTTGGTTGACCGCGGACACCGAATCGCCTCCGCCTACGATTGAAGTCGCGCCGACATTCTCGGCCACCGCTTGGGCAACTTTGAAAGTGCCTTTGGCGAAAGGCGCGACTTCGAAGACGCCCATGGGGCCGTTCCAGACGATGGTCAGGGCGCGGGCGATCTCTTCGGTAAAGGCCTCGATGGTCTTCGGTCCAATATCCAGGGCCATCATGTTCGCGGGAATATGCCCGCTGCCCAAGATTTGCGCGATTGCGTTGGGGTCAATCTTTTCCGCCACCACGTGGTCGGTCGGCAGCAGGAACCTCAGCTTGTGGCTTTTTACCTCTTTCAAGAGCTGGCGCGCCAAGTCGATCTTATCTTCCTCCACCAGGGATTTTCCGACCGGCTCGCCCTGGGCCTTGAGGAAGGTGTAGGCCATACCGCCACCGATAATGAGAGTGTCAACTTTATCCAAAAGGTTGCGGATGACACCGATCTTGTCGCTTACTTTCGCGCCACCGAGGATTGCGATGAACGGCCGCTCGGGGTGGCGCAGCACCTTGCCCAGGTACTGCAGCTCTTTTTCCATCAGCAACCCAGCTGCGGACTTTTGCACAAAGCGAGTCACCCCAACCGTGGAGGCGTGGGCGCGATGCGCCGTCCCGAAAGCATCGTTTACGTAGTAGTCGGCCAGGCCGGCCAGCTGCTTGGCGAACTTGGGGTCGTTGGCTTCCTCTTCCGGATGGAAGCGCAGATTTTCCAGCAGCAGGGTCTGGCCTTGTTCCAGCTTTCCCGCCATCTCCTCCGCTTCCGGGCCGACACATTCGGGGCAGAAGCCTACGTTTTCTCCGCGGGCCAATTCCTTGTCCAGCAGCATGCGCAGGCGTTCTGCAGCGGGCTTGAGGCTCAACGCCGAGTTCGGTTTCCCCTTGGGCCGGCCGAGGTGGGAGACCAGAACCAGCCGGGCCCGGTGACGGAGGGCGTACTCAATCGTGGGCAGGGTTTCGCGGATGCGGGTGTCGTCGATGACGCGGCCATCTTCCAGCGGGACGTTGAAATCCACCCGCATCAGGACGCGATGATTATTGAGGGACAGATCGCGGATGGAAAGCTTCGACATATGGATCACTTCGGGCAACTTGGATATCAGTGTCGAGGCCGATTGCATTGCAGGCCTGCCGGCACGCTTTCTCCGGAGTGGCAGTCGCGGACAAGCCGCCCGCGACCGCATGAGCACACGAGCTTACAGGCCCTTACTTCCGATGTAGTTGATCAGGTCGCGAACGCGGGAAGAATATCCCCATTCGTTGTCGTACCACGAGATCACTTTTACGCAATTGCCGCCGACCACCAGGGTCATGGGAGCATCGACGATGGAAGAACGTCCGTCCCCCTTGAAGTCGGCCGAGACCAGTTCCTGTTCTTCATAGCCCAGATAGCCCTTCAGCGGTCCGCTCTCGGACGCCTTCTTGAGCGCGGCGTTCACTTCTTCTTTCGTGGTCTTCTTTTCCACGAACACTACCAGGTCGACGACCGAAACGTTGGGGGTAGGCACCCGCATGGCGAAACCGTCGAGCTTGCCGGCCAGGTCGGGAATCACGAGCTTCAGGGCCTTGGCCGCGCCGGTCGAAGTGGGAATCATGTTGATGGCGGCGGCGCGGGCCCGGCGCAGGTCCTTGTGCGGGAAATCCAGGATTACCTGGTCATTGGTGTAGGAGTGGATGGTGGTCATGGTGCCACTGACCACTTTGAAATTGTCATTCACCACCTTCGCGATCGGCGCCAGGCAGTTCGTGGTGCAGGAAGCGTTGGAAATAATGTGATGCTTGGCGGGATCGTAGACCCCTTCGTTCACGCCCAGGACCACGGTGACATCTTCGTTCTTGGCGGGGGCCGAAATGATCACTTTCTTGACCGGCCCGCGCATGTGCTTCTTCGCGTCGTTGGCGTCGGTGAAGTGGCCGGTCGATTCGAGCACGATTTGTGCGCCCACCGACTCCCAGGGAAGCTTTGCGGGGTCTCTTTCCTTGAACACTTTGATGGTCTTGTTGTCGATGGTGATGCTGTCGGCGCCGGCGGTGATCTTATGCGGCAGGTTGCCCAGAATGGAATCGTATTTCAGCAGGTGAGCCAGGGTTTTGGGGTCGGTGAGATCGTTGACCGCCACGAATTCGATATTGCTGTCATTGAGCGAAGCTCGGAACACGTTCCGCCCGATGCGGCCGAATCCGTTAATGCCTACTTTAATTGCCATCTCGCCTCCGAAGATTTGACTTAAGACCCTGGTGGAACTTTTGCCCGACCTGTAAGTGGAAAGAAAATGTTAACAGGGAAACGAAGAATGCCGCAAATTACAAAGGGCTGAGCAGTGTACTAATTTTTTCGCTTGGATCTGTTCGCCCCTTTTGCGTCCTTTGCGTTCTTTGCGGTTAAGAGGTTTTACGGTAGTTGAGAATGGCAGCAAGGTCTTAAACCGCAAAGGACGCAAAGGACGCAAAGAAAAGCTCGTCCCCCCAGTGGCTACGCCGAGGGCTCAATTTCCACATAGACGTTCGTCTTACTCCAGAAGAACGGGATGCGGGCCAGCCAATACTTGTGTTCGATGGTTTTGCGGGCCCAAGGCCAGGCATCCGGCGGAAGAATCCGGGCGGTTGCCGCGAACTCGGGGCCGATGATGGTTCCACGCATGGTGCATGGGGCGATGCTGATCTCGGGATTGTTCTTGATCCGTTTGTATTTGCCGGAATCGCTGCGGGTCATGACGTAAAGCTTGTCATCTTTGTCGCCGAACCAGACCGGGGTGTAGACAGGTGTGCCGTTCTTGCGGAAGCTCGCCAGGGCGATGTATTTCTGGCCTTTGATTTCGGGCGGAATCGGCATCGATCTATTGTACGGCGCGAAACGGTTTGAATGTGTGACATGTGGCGCGGGCGCCCCCGCCCGCGTGAACGCGTGACGCGCCGCCGAACTCAAGGAAACCACCGGGGTATAAGAGAGCGATTCTCCGTTGCCCGCCTGAAATTACGCTGGCGGCATTGCGCGGGCGGGGCGCCCGCGCCACACGCCCGCGCCACACCTGACTGTTTCCTTGACACCTCCCAGCCTTCCGCCGAGAATGTGCGCGGCAACAAGGAGGCCTACTTTGAACTTTCAGACCCGGCGTGATTTTCTTGGTGGCACGGTTGCGCTGATTAGCGCCGCGAGCCTTCGCCTTCCGCTCTGGGCGCGGACCATGCCGAATCCGGGCGGCAGCACGCCCGGGGCACAGATCTTGCTGGGTGTCGACTACTATCCGGACCAGACGCCAGAGGCTCTTTGGGAAGAAGACGCGCGGATGATGGCCGAAGCGGGCTTCACCAATGTGCGCATTGCCGAATTTGCCTGGGCCTTGATGGAACCGGCAGAAGGCAAGTTCGAGTTTGGCTGGCTGCATCGCGCCATCGAGATTCTGCGCAAGCACAAGATTGCCGTCATTCTGGGCACGCCCTCGGCGGCGCCCCCTCCCTGGCTCTCGCTGAAATATCCCGACATTGTCGAAGTAAACGCTGAGGGCGAACGCCTGCATCCGGGTGGACGCCGCTTCACCTGTCCCACCAACCCGGTCTATCGCAAGCTTTCGTTGGCCATTGCCAGCGAAATGGCCAAGAAGTTCGGTGACGCCGAGGGCGTGATCGGATGGCAAATTGACAACGAGCTGACCCTGGGTTCAGCGCCGCGCTGCTACTGCAATTACTGTCAGACGGGATTTCAAAACTGGCTTCGCACCCGGTACGGCACCCTCGATAACCTGAATCAGAGTTGGGGGACGGTTTTCTGGAGTCAGACCTATACGGATTTTTCCCAGATTCCGGTGCCGCTATTGTCGGGCGGCGACCCCAATCCCGGGCTGGCGCTGGACTACGACCGCTACCAGTCCTACGCCAACGTCTCTTTCGCGGAAGAACAGCTGACCATGCTGCGCCAGATGTGTCGCACGCATTTCGTGACCACCAATAACGTCGGGCTGGTGGACACGATCGATATGCGCAATCTCTACCAGAAACTTGATTTCGCGGCGTTCGACAACTATCCCGGCTTTTTCGAAATGCTGATGACCCAGGAAGGGAAAGCTGCCTCTTTCGACTCCGTCGCAACGATCTCTCTCGGGCATGATTTCGCGCGCAGCGTGAAGGGAGGCGAGCCCTTCATGATCATGGAAGAGCAATCGGGAAAGGCAGGGCAGCGCACTTTCTCCCCCCAGCCTGAGAAGGGGCAGGTCAGGCTCTGGACTTATCAGGGGATCGCGCACGGGGCGATGGGTGTCAACTACTTCCGCTGGGACACGGCGACATTCGGAGCGGAAGAGTATTGGCACGGCGTCTTGAACCACGATCGCTCCCGGAGTCCGGGATACGATGAAATCACGCAGACGGTAAAGGAGCTCAAGGCGCTGGGACCGGAGGTTTTGTATTCGCAGTACGCTGCGGACGCGGCTCTGGTATTTGACTACGATTGCGGTTGGGCACTCAAAATCCAGCCCGGTCATTACGCCCTCACCTATATGGCGCAGATCACGGCGTGGTATGGCGCCATTTCGGCAAGTCATTCGGGAATCGACATGATCGCTCCCGAAGTTGACCTGTCCCCCTACAAGATTGTGTTTGCGCCGCTGGCTTATGTGGTGTCAGAGAAGCAAGCCGCCAAGATCAGGGGCTTTGTGCAAGCGGGCGGGATGTTTGTCACCAACTTCCGGCTGGGTGTGAAAACCGAGAGCAGCCAGATCGTTCGCACGCCGCTTCCCGGGTTGCTGCGGGATGTGATGGGGGTAACGGTCGAGGACTATGTGCCGATTTACGGCGCGAAGCCTGGGGTGAAATTTGCCGCTGCCCTGGCCGGGGCCGATGGCGAGTGCGTTCTGTGGACCGACATCCTTCAACCTGCGGGAGCTGAAGTGCTGGCGACGTACACGGCAGGCTCACATGCGGGACAGGCAGCGATCACCATGAACACCTTCGGCAAAGGTAAAGCCGTGTATATCGGTGCCGACCTCGATGGGGCCAGCCTGGCCAGAGTGTTGCGAACCCTTTCCGGGATGGCTGGAGTGAAACCACCTCTGGAAGTCCCGCCAGGCGTCGAACTGACAGTGCGCAAGGCGGGAGACAAGCAATGGATATTTATTCTGAACCATACCGCGGCTACGCAGAGCGTAAGTCTGACGGGAGCGTTCAGCGATCTGCTCAGTGGGGAAAAGCACACGGGAACAATCGACGTGAGTAGGTACGGAGTGCGGGTGCTGCAGGGGTGACCCGGCCGGTGTGGCGCGGGCGCCCTCGCCCGCTTGTTTTCTTGAACCATAAGGCAGTGCTGCTGCATGCGGTCACGCGGGCGAGGGCGCCCGCGCCACACTAACAAACGGCTGGCTGCTTTGGTACGCCTCTGCCAACCTGGATTGCCTGAGATATGTAGCTGTGTTACAAACCAGACATGCGCAAGTGGATGCGCGATCGTCTCAAGCGCCCCAAAAAAAACGCGGAAGCCAGTAAGAGCGGACCTGCCCAGGCTCCCCTTCAGCCCGCCTACTACGATGCCGCCGAGGCTCCAGCGCCCGCGGCTGCCACGAAAGTAATCGAACCTGAGATTGAAGTGCAGTCGTCGCCCGAGCCCCCGGCGATTCGGGACGAGGCCCCCCGAGGAAGTCCAGTCCAGCCGCAACGCCCGGGTGGGAACGGGGACCCGCCCCGCAGACGGCGGCGGGGAAGAGGCGGACGCGGTCGCGGTGGAGCGCAGGCGGCAAGGAGCGGGCCAGCCACCCAGGCTGGCGGCGCCGAGGAGAGTGGGCAGCCGGGGACCGGCTCCGCGATCGATACCGCGGCCGTTGCGGACACGACGCTCGCGGCAGCACCCCGGGCTTCGAAAGGCACCGTTATTCTCGCCATCGGGCTGCCGGGATCGGGAAAGAGCTCCTGGTTCAAGCGGCACAACATTACGCCTCTCTCAAGCGACATGTTGCGGGCGCTGCTGTTCGACGATCCCACCGAACAACGCTTTCAGGACCTGATTTTTTCCAACCTGCGTTCCATGTTGAAGGCCCGCCTGATCGCGCGGCGTCCTCTGAATTACGTGGACGCCACCAACCTGACCCCGCACGAGCGCCAAAGCTGGATCAAGCTGGCGCAGGATTACGGCTACGAAGTGCAGGCCGTGTTTTTCGACGTCCCGTTGGAGGTGTGCCTGGAGCGCAATCACAAGCGCGAGCGGACCGTGGCCGACGACGTGATGCGGCGCATGAGCGCCAAGCTGAAAGCGCCGACCTTCGAGGAAGGATTCTCGAAGATTACGGTTGTGAGAGTGAAGCGCAAGGATTGACCGTCAAAGGAATGCCCGTCTGGGTCCTGCGATGAAACCTTCTGATCACCCGTAGTGTCCTGATTCGGCGCTCGTTTCCCTTCTTTGCGCTCTTTGCGGATCTTCTTTGCGAACTTTTCGGTTA
>JBOGLD010000228.1:0-5823 GCA_050745885.1 Terriglobales bacterium | reverse complement strand
CGTCACGCCCGGCAGGGGGGTACACATAATGACGCCGGTTTCAGTCTGCCACCAGGTGTCCACAATGGGGCAGCGTTTGCCGCCGATGATTTCGTAATACCACATCCACGCCTCGGGGTTGATGGGTTCGCCGACGGTGCCCAGCAAGCGCAGGCTGTCGAGCTTATGCTTTTTGGGCCACTTATCCCCCCACTTGGTGAAAGTACGAATGGCAGTGGGGGCGGTATAGAAAATGTTTACCTGGTGGCGGTCGATGATGCTCCAGAAGCGATCGGGCTCCGGGAAGTTTGGCGCGCCTTCGTACATGAGACTAGTGGCGCCGTTTTGCAGCGGCCCATAGACGATGTAGCTGTGGCCGATGACCCATCCGATGTCGGCGGTACACCAGTAAGTGTCTTCTTCCTTGAGATCGAACACCCACTTGGTGGTCAAGTAGGTGCCGACGGCATAGCCGCCGGTGGTATGAACGACGCCCTTTGGTTTGCCGGTGGTTCCGGAAGTGTAAAGGATGTAGAGCGGGTGCTCGGCGTCGAGAGGCTCGGCGGGACAATCGTCCGACGCCTTCGCCATCAGCTCGTGCCACCAGTGATCGCGGCCCGACCGCATATTGATGGGTGTTCCGGTGCGTTGGTAGACCACGACGTGCTTAACCGAGGGGCAGGATTTCAGCGCTTCTTCGACTGCAGGAAAGAGTTGGACCTCGGCGCCGCGCCGGTAGGAACCATCCTGGGTGATGACAGCGGTGGCCTGGGAGTCGTGAATGCGGTCGACCAGGGCGTTCGAGGAGAATCCGCCGAACACGACGGTATGCGGCGCACCGATGCGGGCGCAGGCCAGCATGGCGATGGGAAGCTCGGGGGTCATGCCCATGTAGATGGCGACCCGGTCGCCCCTCTTGACTCCGAGCGATTTCAGCACGTTGGCGAATTTCTGCACTTCGCGATGAAGTTGCTGATAAGTGAGGGTGCGAACTTCTCCCGGCTCGCTCTCCCAGATCAATGCAGCTTTGTTTTTGCGGGCGGTCTGCACATGGCGGTCGAGGCAATTGTAAGAGATATTGAGCTGGCCGCCGACAAACCATTTGGCCCAGGGAGCTTTCCATTCCAGAACCTTGTCCCACTTTTTGAACCAATGCAGCTCGTTCGCGATCCCGGCCCAGAATTTCTCCGGCTGCTCGATCGATTCGCGGTAGATGCGCTCGTACTCCTCCAGGCTCTTGATATGCGCGTGTCCGCGGAAATCTTCTGGACATTCGAACTTTCTCTCCTCGTGCAGGACGGATTCGATATTGCTGCGGCCATCGGCCACAGGGGGCTTCTCGGGCATGCTGTTCCCTCGTGTTATTGGGCTGCAGGAAAACGCATTGCAAATTCTACAAGGCCAGGCGCGGATTGTCTGCACGCGAGCTCAGTTGTCATCCTGAACGGAGCCTTTCCATTCGCTTGCGAATGGAAAGACGGAGTCGAATGACCCCTCGGAGCGGAACGCCACGCTTACTTGCACAGTGCTGAGTTCGTGAAGCGGGTAGGGGTCCCCTCGGCTGCGCTCGGGGCAGGCTCTTCGACTGCGCGATTGCTTCGCCATGCGAAGCCATCGCTCCGCTCAGGATGACACTGGGAGACTACAGATCCAGAAATCGGCTCTGGTAATTTTTGCATCGGAAGGACGCAGGTTTCGTGCTTTCCGGAAGGCCCGATGCCTAAAGTACGCCGCGAGCTCAGTTGTCATCCTGAGCGGAGCCTTTCCATTCGCTTGCGAATGGAAAGACGGAGTCGAAGGACCCCTCGGAGCGGAACGTCACGCTTACTTGCACAGTGCTGGGTTCGTGAAGCGGGTAGGGGTCCTTCGACCGCGCGATCGCTTCGCGTTGCGAAGCCATCGCTCCGCTCAGGATGACACCGGCAGGCTACAGATCCAGAAATCGGCTTTGATATTTTTGCATCGGGAAGGGCGCAGGTTTCGTGCTTTCCGGAAGGCCCGACGCCGAAAGTGCACACGCGAGCTCGGTTGTCATCCTGAGCGCAGTGTTTCCATTCGCTTGCGAATGGAAACACGGAGTCGAAGGACCCCTCGGAGCGGAACGTCACGCTTACTTGCACAGTGCCGGGTTCGTGAAGCGGGTGGGGTCCTTCGGCTGCGCTCGGGGCAGGCTCTTCGACTGCGCGATTGCTTCGCGTTGCGAAGCCATCGCTCCGCTCAGGATGACACTGGGAGACTACAGATCCAGAAATCGGCTTTGGTATTTTTGCTCGGGCAGGACACAGGTTTCGTGTCGTCCGAAAACCCGGTAGCGGTGACGGGCGACGACGCCGTATCCCCAGTCGCGCAAAGGCTTGGGAAAAATGCTTAGAGCGACCGCCAGAGCGCGCCAGCGGCCGCCCAGTTCGCGCAATATGGAGATAACGGCGGAAGAGCGGGCGAGGACCTTTCCCGATTGGTCAATGAAGTAGATCGTATTCAGGTCGCGAGAGTCGAGGCCGTGCGGTTGCAGGATGCGGGCGGCATAATCACTTTGAAGTGAGGCGAAGCGAATGCGGGCCGAGGGGTCGCGCTTGAGGACAAACTGGACTACCCGATTGCAGAGGCCGCACACGCCGTCGTACAGGAGGACAGGGTAGGCGCGGCCTGGCGTGGATTCTGGCACGGCATATTTCCAGTCAGCGAGGCAGTTCGGGCTTTCTCTGGAGTTCAGGGACGTATTCTACGATGCTTCCCTTCTCTAACAGGTAATTGCCCGGGCCTTGTTTGCCGCGAACCGTGCGGGCGAATTCGGCCACGAAGAAGCCGGCGCGCAAGGCTTCGGTGAATGCCCAGCGCGTTGCCTCCCTCCATTCCCGGGCCAGTCCCAGGTCCTTTTGCTCGACGGTCCCGATGTCGCTGGGAATCTGAATGGCAATTCGCTGGCGCGCCAGCGCGGTGGCCAGATCGTGGCGCAGCGGCTTGCCGTCTCCATTGAACTGGAGCAGGGGTCGCAGGCGTGAAAACGCGTCGAGCACCTCGGGTCGGTAATCTTTGCCCTGCAAGCGATCGCGAACCCGGCGGCTGGCGAGCGGCCACCTTACCCACAAGCGATCGGTACCGTTCTGGTGGAGCATGCTGGAAGTTTCAGATCCGTAGAAGTCGATCTTGTAAATATCGGAGACCACGCCCAGTTTTCCAAAGTTGAGATGGGCATTCCGGCTCTGCAAGGGATCGAAAGTCCAGGTCATCTCAGGGATTTGCATGGCCAGGGCGCGTTCGCGCTGGGCCAGCTTGAGTTTGTATCCCAGATCGAGGTTACGATAGGGCGCGCGCACGGCGAGCAGATGGGAGTGCAAAGTGACGTGTCCGTCCGACTCCATGGCCAGGAAGCCGAAGGCGAATCCGGCCAGCTTGGGCCCGTCGAACGCGCCTACCCAGATGCTGCCCGCCTCCCGGGTGGCGATCATCAGGGTCAGGGGCATGACGTCGAGATCGACGAGTTTCCAGACTTCCCGTTCGACGGCTTCGGCTTCTTCCAGGTCTGCGATGGTTTGGAGATCGCGGATGATGATCGACTTGGGGGGAGATTCGGCCATGGCTCGATGAAGGCGTCCAATATACGCGAGGCGGATTGGTTGATGCCAGCCGGACTTCACTTCAACCGCTGCATGCCTACCTCATCCGATGGTCTGCACCTCCACACTCAGCACTGCCGGCAGGTCCCGCACAATCGGGTTCCAGCTGTCTCCCGCATCGGCGGAGGCGTAGACCTGGCCGCCGGTCGTCCCGAAATAAATTCCGCATTTTTCCAGCGAGTCGACGGCCATGGCGTCGCGCAGCACGTTTACGTAGCAGTCTTTTTGTGGAAGACCCTTCGTCAACGGCTCCCACTCGTTGCCACCGCTGCGGCTGCGGAAGACTCGCAGCTTGCCGTCAGGCGGATAGTGCAGTGAGTCGCTGGTGATGGGGACTACGTAAATCGTCTCCGGTTCGTGCGCGTGGACGTCAATTGCGAAGCCGAAGTCGGTGGGCAGGTTGCCGCTGACTTCTTTCCAGTTGTCGCCGGCGTCGTCTGAGCGCATCACGTCCCAGTGCTTTTGCATGAAAAGCACGTCCGGGCGTTTGGGATGCATGGCGATGTGGTGCACGCAGTGTCCGACCTCGGCGTCCTGGTCGGGGATATATTGCGAGCGCAGACCGCGATTGATCGGCTTCCAGCTGGCGCCGCCGTCGTCGGTGCGGAAGGCACCCGCCGCCGAGATAGCGATGTACATTCTTTTCGCATTGCCGGGATCAAGAATGAGAGTATGCAGACACATGCCGCCCGCGCCCGGCTGCCACTTAGGACCGGTGCCGTGTCCGCGCAGGCCGGGGAGTTCCTTCCAGTTCTGGCCGCCGTCGGTCGAGCGAAAGATGGCGGCGTCTTCCACGCCGGCGTAAACCGTGTCGGGATCGGTGAGCGACGGCTCCAGGTGCCACACCCGCTTGAACTCCCAGGGATGCTGCGTGCCGTCGTACCACTGATGCGTGGTCAGGGGCGCAGCGGCCGCGTCGTAGACGAACTTGTTGCTCTCGCCTTTGGGCGGACCGGGCGCGGCCGGTTCTCCGGGCGGGGTTCCGGGCTGGAGCCAGGTTTTGCCGCCATCGTCGGAGCGCTGGATGATCTGGCCGAACCATCCGCTGGTCTGCGAAGCATAAATTCGATTGGGATCGGCAGGCGATCCCTTGAGATGGTAAAGCTCCCAGCCCGCGAAATGGGGGCCGCTGACCTCCCATTTATCGCGCTTGCCGTCCGCCGTCAGGACGAACGCTCCTTTGCGGGTACCTACCAGCACTCGTACTTTGCTCATCCTTCGCTCCTTAATTTCTTTGCTCGGCGATGCTTGCCGATGGGCTATGGCGGCCCGTGGCGAGCGCTCCTGATCATCCGAACGTTCGCGTCCTGTGTACGCCCTCGGCGACTCTCTTGTCGTCGAGGTACTCACCCTGGTCACGCCGCGCTCTTCGAATAATATATCTTTCGGATATATCTTGGCTCGGCCCGGACGAAAAGCGGGAAGGAATGCGCCTGGCGCCTTATTGGGAGATGCTTTTGGATATTTGGAGGTCGCAAACCAGCTACATGCGAAATCACCAAGGCCCAGCGGCTCTTGCGAAAAAACCGTTGCCTGCCGCCTTTATATGCCTTGACACGTATATGCTCTGTGGAGTATATCAAGAGGGTGGAATCTGTGTTCGAAATCATTGCGGAGCCGAACCGCCGCGCGATATTGAGCCTCCTGGTCTCGTCGGAACAGTCGGTCGGAGAGATCGAGCGTCAACTTCGTATGCCGCAGCCGACTGTGTCAAAGCACCTGCGAGTGCTCCGCGAGGCCGGTTTCGTGGAATCCACCGTGGACGCACAGCGCCGTCTCTACCGGCTGAAACCTGAACCATTTCAGGTGGTGGATGCCTGGTTGCGTCAGTTTCGCCGGTTCTGGTCCGCTCACGTGGATGCTCTCGAACGCCACCTCGACCGCATGGAGCAATCCACACCAGCGAAAAGGAAGTCTAGGAAAAGGCGACGCGGCCCCAACCGCGAACCTGACAGAGGAGCGATGAAATGAAAATCAAACTGACCAGCGTATACGTGGACGATCAGGACAAGGCTCTGCGCTTCTATACGGAAGTACTGGGCTTTGCCAAGAAAACCGATATCAGCCAGGGCCCCTATCGCTGGCTGACGGTGGCCTCGCCCGAGGAGCCATCCGGCGCTGAGCTGCAACTGGCGCTGAACAACAGCCCCGCTGCCAGGGCCTATCAGCAGGCGTTGTTTCAACAAGGCCAGCCCGCAGCCATGTTCTTTACTGACGACGTTAAGGG
>JBOGLD010000227.1:0-15871 GCA_050745885.1 Terriglobales bacterium | reverse complement strand
GTTATGGTGGTGTGGCCGGAGCAGCCGGCCTGGTTTTTTTGCAACAGCGGTTGCTGGAAATCTAGAACGCGGAGAGGCGAGGATTGCCGGTTACTGTAGGGCGGGCGTGCTAGTGTAATTGTACGTTTCAGATCCGTTCTCGGTCGCTCCGGAAACGTGCGGCAGCCCAAGGTCCAATACAATGCATGGCGCGCGATTGACTCGTTCTCAGGCTTCGGAGTAAAGTGCTATTCAAAGCCAATCCCTCGATGGTGGAGGGAGTGTCTCTATGCCAAAATTTGTGATTGAGCGTGAAATCCCCGGCTTAGGAAACCTATCCGATGATGAATTACGGACAATCTCCCAAAAATCGGTGAATATTCTCAGGGGGATGGGTCCCGAAATTCAGTGGCTGCACAGCTATGTGACCGGCGACAAGCTTTATTGTGTGTACCTTTCCCCCGACGAAAAAACCATCCGGGAGCACGCAAAACGAGGGGGGTTCCCTGCCAATCGGATCTCGGCCGTGCGTCGCCTTATCGATCCCAGCATCGCGGAATAAGTTTTCGGTTTAGCCTGCCTGCCAGCTAGCCTGCTCGCCTTTTTCGTTGCGGTTTGACTCCCGCGGGCTTGATGTTCTGATTAACGTGGAACAAATTGCCCGGGTCGTACTTCGCCTTGATGGCGGCCAGGCGTTGGTAATTGCCCCGATACGTCGCCTTCACCCGGTCCTCGCCCTCGTCCATCATAAAGTTCACGTAGGCGCCTCCGGCGGAGTACGGATGCAAAGCTTCCCAGTAGTTCGACGCCCACTCCATCAGGAGCTCTTTTTTCGCCGGGTCCGGATCGACTCCGGCGATGACCGCCGCCCAGGTTGAATCCCGGTAGCCCCAGGCGGTAGCTGCCCGGCCGACGCGGCGCGCGGCGCCGTTGATGGGATACATGTGCATGGTGGACCACATGGTCGGAATCTTGCGCGCATGCCGCATGTGCGCGGCGATGGCGGCGTCACTCAATTGGTTGAAAAAGTCAGCCTTCCAGTACCACTGCATGCCCGTGGGATAGATCGGATCGAACATACTTTGCAGTGCCGGATGGGGGATGGGGCCAACCAAGTCGAGGTCCGGCTTCAGCAAAGTGCGGATGGGTTTGAACTTTCTCTCGGCGCCAGCCTGCGGACCCGTGTAACACCAGACCAGACCGCACATCTTCTTGTGGTGCAGATGTTCGGGGAAAGGCGGCCCGGGCGGGACCACGAGAAAAGCGAGAAAGGCGTTAAGATCGTCGGCTGCGTCAACGATGAAGTCGCGATACCATCGCATGACGTCGGGCGCGCGGTCGAGTTCCCACAACATGGGCCCGGCATAGTCGGTGTGTACGCGATGAGCCTTGAACAGGAAGGAAGTGACGACGCCAAAATTTCCTCCGCCTCCACGTATCGCCCAGAACAGGTCTGGGTTGCGGCGCGAGCTGGCAGTGACAAAGCTACCGTCGGCGAGAACCACATCGGCCGCCAACAGGCTGTCGATGGTGAGCCCGAACCTGCGCGTAAGATGCCCCAACCCGCCGCCGAGGGTCAGTCCGCTAATCCCCGTGGTGGACAAGACGCCACTCGGGACGGCGAGGCCGAAGGCGTGAGTCGCGTGATCGACATCGCCCAGAGTGCAGCCTCCTCCCACTCTGACTGTTTTCGCCGTGGGATCGACGTGGGTGTAGCGAAGGGACGACAGATCGATCACCAGTGCATCGTCCCAGACGCCGAGTCCGGCTGCGTTGTGTCCCGCGCCCCGGACGGCTATGATCAGACCGTTTTCACGGCCAAAATTGACGGCAAAGATGACGTCGGCGACATCCGCGCAACGAACAATCATGCGCGGGCGCTTGTCGATCATGCCGTTGTAAACCTTGCGTGCACTCTCGTACTTCTCGTCCTTGGGTTCGATCAACTCTCCTCTTAGGCCGGCCCTGAACTGTTCTGTCGCGGTTTGGTTCGACATGGCTGCCTCCTTGAAATTTGTGGTTCGGTGCCGCCCTACGTGGCCCCGTTACACACTCAATCGTTGCATTGGGTGATGCGGGCAAAAAATCAGTCGGCGTGCAAAGTTAGCGCGTCCTGGACGGCTTTGTCGACCGGCATCGCCCAGCCCTCTAACCACGCAGCGGAAGCGGCTGAATGGGTCAATACTCGTCTGGCAGTTTCGAGGCTTTTCTCAAGACTGGTCTGCTCGGGAGGTGGAAGTGGAGCGCCTAGCACCTGGCGCAAAGCGGCCGCTGCCCCCGCCAACCGCAGCGCTCGTTCCGCTCTCAACTGCGCGGCCGCGGAACAGGCAAAACCTTCCAACAAGCGAGCGATCCCGCGCTTGTGCCCGAGTTCCTGGAATATCCGGATGCTTTCGCAATAGAATGCCCGCGAAGTGGGGTAGTCCTTCTGCTCGCAGGTCAGATTTCCCAGGTCGGCGAGTGATCCGGCAATCCCCCAGGGATCACCGCTGCCCCGGAAGATGGCCAGACTTTTCTCGTAAAGCGCGCGGGCGCCAGCCAGGTCCCCCTGTCCGCGCGCCAGGTCGCCTTGATAGTTGAGTGACCATGCCATCCCCGTGCGGTCCGCCAATTCCTGGAAGATGGAAAAGCACTCCTCATAGAGCGAGCGCGCGGTCACATAGTCACCCTGCGCCTTGATGACGTTTGCCAGGTTGCTCATGGAGCGGGCCAATGCCGCACCGTCGCCCAGTTCCCTCCACACCGCCACGTTTTCCTCAGAGAGGGAGCGAGCGGTCGCAATGTCCCCGCGGTTTCGTGCGTTCACCGACAACCCATTCAGGGCTATGGCGATGCCCCACTTATCGTTCAATTCTCGAGCGATTTCCAAGCTCCCCTGAAACATCCTCAAGGCGGAATCGTGATCGCTCTGGCCTTCGGCCAGGACACCTGCGGCAAAGAGCGCCCGCCCGCGGATGTTGGTAGCAGGCGCTGGTCCTTCAAGGCTGAGAAGCTTCGCGAGCCGTCCCCGTCCTTCGGTGAGATGATCTCGGGTTTCCCAGAAGCGGAAGAGGCCTAGTCCAAGGCGGAGTCCCCAATCCGTATTTCCAGTCTGGGTCAGCCAATCGAGCGCCGCACGGGAATTATCGTGTTCCTTCTCGAAGAGATCGAGCCATTCCCCCTGCACTGCATCCGCACCCGTCGATGCTCCTTCTTCGGCGAGCACAAGATAGTAGGCGGCATGGGCACGGCGAATCGCGACCTCCTCCCCGCTCTGCGCCAGGCGCTCCAGGCTGTACTCGCGAATCGTGTCCAGCATGACGAAGCGGGATTCCCCTTCCGCCCGCTCGACCTGCCGCAGCAGGCTCTTGTCCACCAGCGATGCCATACCATCAAGCGTGTCCAATTCAAGATCCTGCTTCGTGTTGCACACCGCCTCCACCGCCTCGAGGCCGCATCCGCTGACGAAAACCGAAAGCCGCCGGAAAAGCATTTGCTCGGACGGACTGAGCAGGTCATAGCTCCAATCGATGGCGCCGCGCAGAGTCTGCTGTCGAACCGGCAGGTCTCGCGCGCCACCGGTCAATAACTGCAGGCGGCTTTCCAGGCGTGCCTGCATGGCGGAGGGCGAGAGCATCTTGATGCGAGCAGCGGCGAGCTCGATCGCCAAGGGCAGACCGTCGAGGCGAGTGCAAACTGTCGCCACGGCCATTGCGTTGTTTTTGTTGATCGCAAAATCCGGTTTAACCGCCCGGGCGCGCTGCATGAACAAGGCCACGGCTGGATACAGTGCCAGGGTCTCGCCCGCTGGAACGGATTTGAGGTCCGGCAGGGCCAACGGCGGCACGGGAAATTCATGTTCGCCGTAAATGTGCAGCGGAGCGCGACTGGTGACGATCAATTTGAGCTGGTCGCTGCTCGTCAGCAGCTCTGCCACCAGGGGCGCCTCGTCGACCAGGTGCTCGAAGTTGTCGAGCAGGAGAAGAACAGGCGTTTGTAACGAATGCCGCAAATAGTCTTTAAGGCGCTCCAGTGAGGATTGACCGCTGGTTTCCCGCAAACCCAACGTCTGCGCGATGGCCGGAGCAATCAGCTTGGGATCGGTGACCGGCGCCAGGGCAACGTGATACACGCCGCCCGGAAAATGGTGTGCCGCGTTTTCAGCCGCCTGCAGCCCGAGGCGAGTCTTGCCAATCCCGCCCGGACCGGTGAGCGTAACCAGGTGCACCCCGGGACGGAGTAAGAGCTCCAACAATGCCGCCAGTTCCTGCTCGCGTCCCACGACTGCCGTACGTTGAATCGGCAGATTGCTGGGACGCCTCTGGGGACTCAAAGGCGGCGCTTCCGAGAGCCGGTCTCGCACCGCCGCGAGGTCGCGCGCCAGGTCGCTGGTTGAGGCATAACGCTGCTCCGGTTGCTTGGCCAGGCAGCGCTCGATGACCCAGCACAGGGGCGCCGGAGCTTGCGGATTCAAAGAGGCAATGGGCTCCGGGTCGTCCCGCAAGATGGCCGCGAGTGTTTCCGCCGCGCTGCCTTTGTGAAAGGCGGATTTGGCGGTCACCATCTCATAGAGTACGGACCCAAAGGAAAATTGATCCGATCCACGGTCCACTGGCCGTCCGCTGGCCTGCTCTGGAGACATGTATTCAATGGTTCCCATCACCGCGCCGGAGCGAGTTTGCAGACCGCCCAGGGTGCGGGTCTCAGCCGAGTCCCCGTCCAACGGCGAGGTGAGTTTTGCCAAACCGAAGTCGAGGATCTTGACGAACCCGTCGCGAGAGACCATCAGGTTCTCCGGCTTCAGGTCCCGGTGAACGATGCCGGCGGTATGCGCTTTGGCCAATCCGTCCGCGACCTGGGCGGCAATCTGAATCACCTTCTGCAACGGAATGGAGCCGGATGCCAGCAGGTCGCGCAGGACATCCCCCTCCACCAGCTCCATGGCGATGTAGCAGATCGCATCCACATTCCCCAGTTCGTAAATCGTCACGATGTTGGGATGGCTGAGAGCCGATGCCGACCTGGCCTCCTGCTCGAAGCGCTGGACGCGTTCCTTATCGGGACACAGGTTATCCGGCAGGATCTTGAGAGCGACCTCGCGGCCCAAGCGGGTATCGCGTGCACGATAGACTTCGCCCATGCCGCCGACTCCGATCGGGGCGAGAATTTCGTAAGCGCCGAATTGCGAACCGACGGAGAGCGTAAAGCTGTCGCCGCTGCGTGGCGGCGCTGGCGTTCCCTCTTTCAAGTCGGTGATTTTGCCCGCGGACATGGGCCCGCCTCCATACCTTACTATATAGGGGTCGATAGGGCAGCCGCCAAGGTAAGCTCACCGGCGGGTTCTCGACTTGACGACTGATGAAGAATACCAAAATTGAGAGGCATCATGGATCTGAGGTCGATGCAACAACCACTCAAGGAACAATACCGCCGAGAGCCGGGTAGTTCCCGGATCACGCTGCGGGCGAAAGGCAGCGAAACCGCCACTCCAATGGCATGCTCGGTGGACATCGGCCGAGCCATCTATCAAGCCGAGGCGCATAAGGGAGTTGGAGGAACAGGGAACGCTGCTTGTTCCGGCGACCTGCTTCTCGGGGCACTGGCGGCCTGCGCTCAGATCACGTGTCAGATGGTGGCTGCCGCTATGGCGATCCCCACCGAGCATATCGATGTAAGCGTGGAAGGAGATTTGGATCTTCAGGGCACCCTGGGCCTTTCCAAGGACGCACGGGTCGGCTTTGAGAATATCCACCTTCGCTTTGACATCCGCGCCCCCAACGCGACGGCGGACCAAATGAGCCGGTTGCAGGAAAAGACCGAACAGTATTGCGTGGTCATGCAGACGCTGATCCGGCCGCCAAACATACAAACCGAGTGGGTCCAGCCGGTGTCGTCTTGAAATCCGCGTGGTTGTGGCGAAAGTCAGCCAAGAAAAATGGAAGATGAGGGCTTGCAGCTCTTAACGGCGTCGGTCAGCACGGCCCTGAATCATGCTGGCCTGTAGTCGGCGTACCGGCGATTCGGGCCCGAGACTAGCGTTGTCCGTGCTGCTCCTGCAGGGCCGAGCTGCTGGTCTCGGGTTTGGTGGTTCGGGCGAGCAGTTGGGCCGCTCGTAGCGGACCACTCCGCACGGGGTTGGCGGTGAACATCTCCTGGCCCGCCACCAGCAAGGTTGCCGGATGGCGCGTGCTGCGGCCTAATTTCAGCAAGTTTCCCGGTGTCATTTCCGCCAAGGCCCGCAGGGGCACGCGTAGCGCGGGCACGATCAATTCCAGGGCAAAAGGACAATTCAGCAGACGGGCACGCAGGCGGCGTTCCGACTCGGGCCGAAGGCGCGGTTTGGCCGCACTCCGATCCGAGATTTTGTGCAGCAGAATGTTCGACACCAACGCCGGAACCACCAGGTTCAGCGCTCCCCGTCTCTCGAGTACGGTGATCTCGAAGCTGAGCAGAAGAATTTTGTCCGCCGCGGCCATCAGTTGCTCCACCTGTTGCGGGTGTTGCTGGCGCTCGAACTGGAATTCGAGAGACAGGGCCTGCCACGCATCCTGCAGCACGCGGCAGATAATGTGCATCACCGTCTCCAGAATCTGGGCCTCGATCTCGGTGATTCCGCGCGCCGGATCATCTCCTTTTCCTTCCCCACCCAGAAGCACATCGATCAGGGGAAAGGCCACGGCTAGATCCAGTTGCAACAGGGCTGTGGCTCCCACCGGAGACAGTTTGCAGGAACCCAGATAGGTGACTTCGGGGATGTTGTGCAGGAACTCGCCGTAACTTATGTGTTGTCCCGAAACCAGCGCGACCGCGAACTGGATGCGCAAATATGCGGCCAGCGAGTGGCTCAGGTTACGCGCGACGGTCTCATGCAGCCGACTGATGGCCTGCATATGCTCCTGCCCGATTTGACCCGCCAAACGGCCGTCCCACAACGCAACCGAATGGGGCTGGCCTGTTTCCACCGGGGACGCCTGGGCCCCTCCGGCGCCAGCAGTCCGAACCATCTCATCGATTTCTTCCTGGCTTAAAACCTTCTTCGTGGACATCTCTTTTCCTTACTTCGGATTTGTTCCTGGATCTATGAACCGGCGAGACCGGCCGCCAATTCTGATGGCCAGACAGGAGAGAGCAATTCGGCGGCCAGATGTGCGGCAAAACCCGTGCGCCATATGCGCGGGCTTACAAGTCCCCAGAAACGCCTTACCAGGCGGCGCAAAGCCGGGAGCAAGGCCGGGGATTGGAGGGGAGCCGTGAACTCGCCAAGGAAGCGTGTGAGCCCAAGATTAGGCTCCGTTCATTAGTGACGGTTAACAGCGACTTGGATAGATACTCCGTCTGGTTTCTGCGTAGCGCTGGCATCCCGCCGGCTTTCCGGCGGGCGCCTCGCCCACCCATCTGGCCGCCGGGACGGCGGCGCTACCCCTTTGAGTTCGGCAGGTGCATGGCGGGAAAGAATAGCTGAAGCCATCCCGCTCCTCGCCGATAGGACACCGAGAGGGGCGCAACCGTTCCAGCCATGACCGAGCTCCAGGACCCGAATCTCTTCCGGATCGTGCTGGACAGCCTGCAAACGGGAGTGTACCTGGTCGGCCGCGACGGGAAAATCCTGTTCTGGAATGATGGCGCCGAGAGAATCACAGGGTACCGGCGTCATGAGGTCATTGGCCGCTCCTGCAGCGAAAACATCCTTGCCCCGTGCAACCAGCAGCACTGCGTTCTTTGCGGCGCTACCTGCCCGCTCACCGGAACCCGGCAGGAAGGCAGGGCCGGTCATGGCCTGGTGTTTTTCTGTCACAAGGCGGGGCACCGGGTCCCGGTGCAAGTGTGGTCGGTGCCTATCCGAGGCGATAAGGGACTGCTTGGCATCGCGGAAAGCTTCGATGAACAGTGCCCATTGGCCGAACCCGAGAACCATCAAAACCACCTGGCCGCGCATGGTTGCCTCGATATCACCAGCGGCGTCATGAACCAGGCTTTGACTCGATCCTATCTGCGGGAGCACCTGGCTTTCTTCGCCGAATATGACCTGCCGTTCGGAGTATTGTCCATCCGGATTGAGGAATTGAAGCAATTAAGAGCGACCCGTGGGCGTGAGGCAGCGGATGACGTTCTTCGAGTGGTGGCCGAAACCATAAAACATTTCCTGGGCACGTCCGGGTTTCTGGGGCGCTGGACGGACGACCAATTCCTGGTAATCGTGCCGAATTGCGACAGTGCAGAATTGAAGCGGAGCGGCGACAACTTCAAGATCATCATAAATTCCTCGGAGATCAAGTGGTGGGGAGACTTGTTATCCATTACCGTCGCGGTGGGCCGGACCATGGTTCAGGCGGGGGACACGCTGGGGCTTCTTCTGGAGCGAGCCCAGCCCCTGGTCGGCGTGCTTGCCATCAAGGATCACGAACCGCCGCGATGAATTCACAGAGCTGAGCCACTATGTTTGCCATTATCGGAATTGTGGTTGTTTTCGGCGCGGTGATAGCCGGATACCTGATGGAGCACGGCAACCTCAGAGTGCTCATGCAACCGGCTGAACTGGTGATCATCGCCGGGGCCGCGGTCGGGACTGTGCTGATCGGCAATCCCCTTCACATTCTCAAACAAATGGTCGGAGGCATAGCGCGCGTCTTTGGGGGATCGAAATTCAGCAAAAAGATCTATCTCGAATCGCTCAAGACGGTCTACGACCTGCTCAACAAGGCCCGCCGGGAAGGGCTGGTGTCGCTCGAGACCGACGTCGAAGAGCCGGGCAAGAGCCCCGTCCTGTCAAAAAATGCCCTGTTCGTGAAGGACCATCACATCCGCGACTACCTTTGCGACACCCTGCGCATGGCGGTCAGCGGCATGGAACCCTTTGACCTCGACCAGGTCATGGAGCTCGACATGGAAGTCCACCATCAATGTGCCGGCCAGCCCATCGCGGCTTTGAGCACCATGGCGGACTCCCTGCCGGGGCTGGGGATCGTGGCCGCCGTGCTGGGCGTGGTCATCACCATGGGGTCGTTGGGGGGGCCACCGGAGGAGATTGGGCACAAAGTTGCCGCGGCCCTGGTGGGCACGTTTCTGGGCATCCTGCTGTGCTACGGGCTGGCATCTCCGCTGGCCGCGAACATGTCCAAAGCCGCTGACGACGAGAACGCCTACTTGCACGTGCTACGCGTATTCATCGTTTCGTTCCTGAAAGGGACGGCCCCGATCATGGCGGTGGAAGTGGCGCGCCGTGCCATTCCCGGACACGTTCGGCCCTCGTTCCAGGAAGTAGAAAAGGCCTGCCGCGGCGGAGGCAGCGAACCGGCGGCGAGCACAGAGCCTGCCGTGGCCGCAACTTCAGAATAGGCGAGGGCCGGAACTCCGTGGAGAACAGCACTCGTCCCATCGTCATCGTCAAAAAGAAAGTCGCTCATGGCGGACATCATGGCGGCGCATGGAAAGTCGCCTATGCCGACTTCGTCACCGCCATGATGGCGCTGTTCATTGTGCTGTGGCTGCTGAATTCCAGCAAACAGGTGCAGGATGCAGTGGGCGGCTATTTCAAAGACCCCTCTGGAACGTCAAAGAAAGTGGGCACGAACCTGGTCGGCTCCGGGGAAAATTTCTCCCTGACTAAAGACAACATGCCAAAGCTCAAGGAGGAATTACAAAAGTCCATCCGCCAGATGAGTGACTTCGACAAGTTGAAAAATCAGATCGAGATCACCATCACTTCCGAAGGATTGCGCATCGAGCTCATGGAAACGCAGTCGGGAGGGTTTTTCGACAGCGGCAGCTCCCAACCCAATGCGAAGGGTGAAGAGCTCCTGGCCATGCTGGCGAGAGAGTTGGGAAAACTGCCGAACAAGATTTCGATTGAGGGCCACACCGATTCCAAGCCCTACGCCGGCAAGCGCGACTACGGCAACTGGGAACTCTCGGCCGACCGCGCCAATGCTGCCCGGCGGCTGATGCAGCAAGACGGCCTGGGGCCAAACCAGGTCTCGCAGGTGCGTGGCTTCGCCGATCAGGACCTGCGCGACAAGGATGATCCGCTAGATCCCTCGAACCGGCGCATCACCGTGATTGTGCAATACATCGTAAAAGATGCAGAGGACGCTTCGCAGCCGGACCCGGGCTCTGCCGAGGGGACAAAACCGGTGGCGGGAAAAGCCGAAGCAAGCAAGCCGTGACCGTGAGCGCGACAGAGGTTGCCCGCGGCGGCGAGGGCAGAATATTCCCATTTCCACCTCTGTTCCTGAAACTGGGAAAGATTTGCCGACAATTGGTGTCTCTAATCTTCTACTATTCGACTTCGCAAGTGGACAAGAAAAAGGTGGGCCATTTGGCGCTGGCCATCCAGGTAGCGTTTCAGGAGATGGGGGTGTTTCCCGCCTCCACTCGGCAGATTCCAGTGGATACAAAAGATCCCATGCCTTTCAATACTGTCCAAGCGGTCGAAACCGCTCAGCGAGTTGCCGCCATCGGCCGGATTGTTAACCCGCCGGGACGCCCGCTTTCCGGGGCAGAAGAAAATGGCGATCTTTCATCTCTGCAAAAGGAATTACAGCAGGCCCTGGCGCCGGAGATTTCGCGTCGAGAAGTAGCCCTGCGCACCGTGCCGGACGGCTTGGTCATCAGCTTGCGCGAAATCGGCTTCTTCGAGAGCGGCTCGGCGGATATCAAGTCCAGCTCTCAACCGGCCTTCAGCCGGATCGCATCCCTGTTGGCGCAGCGCAACTATCGCATTCGAATCGAGGGTCACACCGACAATATTCCCATCCACAATTCCCGCTACGCTTCCAACTGGGAATTATCTACCGCGCGCGCTACCGAACTCGTCCGCTTGCTCATGACGAAATACAAATTCGCGCCCGCGAGACTCTCGGCCGCGGGCTACGCCGCATATCACCCGGTGGCCAGCAACGACACGGTCGAAGGGCGGGCGCAGAACCGCCGCGTGGACCTGGTGATTTTGGGGAAATTTGCGCCTCCAGGCTAGAGTGGCGATCGGGCGATTTCTGGCTGGGGCTCCGTTATCTCTTGTCGGGTAGCGAAACAACTTCGAGAACACGCAGGCCGTAATTCCCGTCCATGACTACGACTTCTCCGCGCGCGATCACTCTACCTTCCAAAAGCAGATCGGCGGGTTCCTGCACCAGGCGGTCGAGTTCCACAATTGAGCCCGCGTCGAGCTCCATGATCTCTCGCAAGGTCAGACTGCGTTGTCCGAAACGCAGGATGACATCGAGTTCCACGTCCATCAGAAGATCGAGCTGGTTGGCGGCAGGTTCGGACGCCTGCGCGGGTGCGCTCGCCGGTTCCTTGCCTGGGACCCCGCGAAGCGCTGCGATCAGGGCTGAACTGAACTGCCACTCCAGGAACACGCGGCAGGGAGCCCCAGCGGCCGACACCAACCAGCCCGCTGCCCCAGTTGACCAGGTTGGAGACGGTGCGGACTCGACCCGCAGTTGGGTTTCGCCTCCGCGCGAACTCAGGGCCGTGGCAACCTGGCCTGTGATCTGGCGCAGCAATTCCTGCACGGCATCGTGGTGGTCCGGTTTCGTTTCGGCGGCAGCATCCTGAGGTTGGTGCAGAAATAGTTGCCCCAAGGCCAACTCCGTAATTCGGGGCACGCGCAGGCCCATTTCGCCACGCAATGACCCGGCGGCCACAATCGCTACCTGGACGTCGTGTTCGCCCGCGGCGGGGGCGTCCGGAGGGGCCACCAATAGCAGCTCGACCCCGAACGCGGCTCCGGCGATCTGAGTCAACATCTGGCTCATGCTCGAGGCCCAGACTTTCATGTACTCGTGGACTTCACGGTCCGGAGCAGGCTGCGGAGAGGAGGCGGTCATGGGTCTCTTGGGAGTTCGCTTCCAGGGCGAGCTTGGGATCGGCAACCGCCCGTAGGACGGAGAGCACCTCAGTGGCCGTGCCATGGGTCGCGATCTCGCGCGCGGGCGAGGTTCAGCAACTGGCCATAAGCTCCTGCCCAGCTTGCGGATGCGCCATCTCGAAGCCAGTTCTGCGAAACCAGCCTGTGGCCCGCCGAGAGACGATTCAGCGAGGATCACGAATTCTTCATTAGAATCACGTAATATTCCTGCCGAGAATTACGCCTCAATTGTTGGAGAGCTTCACGCCGGGGCCTAAGCGCTGGTCTCTCGCGCCCATTGCATAGCCTGCCAGTAGATTTCCGCCACTTCACTCTCGCCCAGGTTGAGGGACCTGGCGAGTTCCGCCGTGCGCAGCCAGTCCCCGGATTCCTGCGCCAGCATGAGTTGATACAGGGGCCGCAACGGGCTGGGCCCGCCCAGGAGTACGGTTTTGGTTTCCTGATCGAGCGGGACCTTGTCGAGAACCTCGGACATCGGAATTTCCAGGATGGCATCCATGAGCGAGAGTAAACCGAGCAGAAACAGATCGGATTCGCCATGCTTGATTTTAGGCGAAAGCAGTTCGCAGAATCGGGCCCGTACCAGGGCGGAGAGTACGATATCGCTCGACTTGTCCTGCCCCGCGGCCAGAGTGACCACCAGCCGCACCCAGCGCCGGACCTCTCGTTCTCCCAGCATGGAGAGCGCATGCCGAACCGAGTGGATCTCGCTGGCGAAACCGAAAGAGGCCGAGTTCATGTAGCGCAGCAGGCGGTAACACAGAGAGGCCTCTCCCTTGATGGCGTCTTCGATCTCACGCGGATCGAGGTCAGGTTTGGAGACGGCCTGCAACATCTTCACATAGTGGATCCGGTTGCCCGCGACTTCGTGCCCTCGCAGAACTTCCGGCTTGCGAAAGAAGTAGCCCTGGAAATATACAAAGCCGGCTTTGCGGGCGGCGACAAATTCCTCGCGCGTTTCCACCTTCTCCGCCAGCATGCGGCAACGCCAGGGGCCGTGGCGCTTGACCAGGTCGGCGCGTTCCTCCGCGGAGGTGGCCCGCACATCGACCTTGATAATGTCGGCGACGTCCGTCAGCACTTCCCGCGGGTCGCCCACTGCGAAGTCATCGAGCGCGATCATGTATCCCGCTTCCTTGAGGCGCTGGCAGGCGGCCATCACCAGGTCATCGGGTTCGACGCTTTCCAGAATCTCGACCACGGTCTGGCTGGAGGGCAGCAGGGTTACATAGTCCTTGAGCAGCATGTCGCGAGTGCAGTTGATAAAGGCGCGGGAGCCGTCGCACAGCACGTCAAGCCCCATGAGCAGCGAACTGTCCAGGGTGCTGCGCGAGGCCGCTTCGGGGTCCTCGGGGCAAAAATAGTTCTCGACCCCATTCCGAAACAGGAGTTCGTAACCGAAGATTTTTTCGTCCTTGGTGAGAATGGGCTGGCGGGCCACGAAGATGCCGGGCCGGGGAGCTGCCTTGGCCGTACCCGGGCCGGGTGCAGGTGCGGAACTGGTCACCTCCAGTCTATCGGCAGGCGAGGAAAAAGCTTAACCTGCTCGACTTTCCTTTTTGCCATTCGAGGCACAGGCTCCCGCCTTTGAGAATTGTAGATAGGAGCACACCTCCAGTCTGCCTGGCCATTGCTGCCGCGGGCTTGGTTCTCGGTATACTTCAGAAGCAGGGCGGGTCTTGCCAGGAAGTTGTCCCCATCCCCATGAACTACGACGCGATTCTGATTACCTCCTTCGGTGGTCCGGAGCAGCCCGCCGATGTAATGCCGTTCCTGGAGAATGTTCTGCGTGGCAAGAACGTTCCGCGCGAGCGCATGCTGGAGGTAGCGGAGCACTACTACCGTTTCGGGGGCAAGAGTCCGATCAACGAACAGAATCGGCGATTGATTTCACTCCTGGAGGCCGAGTTGGCCCTGCACGGCCCCCGGTTGCCGGTCTATTGGGGAAACCGCAACTGGCAGCCGCTGCTCCCCGATACTTTGCGCCAGATGAAGGCGGATGGGGTGGGGCGGGCGCTGGCTCTTGTGACCTCGGCTTACAGTGCCTACTCAAGCTGCCGGCAATACCAGGAGGACATAGCACGCGCCCGGGAGCTGGTGGGCGAAGGCGCGCCCCTGGTGGACAAGATTCGCGTGTTCCACAATCACCCCGGGTTTATCGAAGCCAATGTGGATCGGATTCAGCGGGCATTCGATCAAATTCCCTTGCAGCGACGTTCCGCGACACAACTGGTCTATACCGCGCACAGCATTCCTCTCGCGATGGCTGCAAGTTGTGACTATGAAGAGCAGCTGAAAGAAACCGCGCAACTGGTTGCGGAACAACTGGGACACGAGAAGTACAGGTTGGTGTACCAGAGTCGGAGCGGTCCTCGGTCCCAGCCGTGGTTGGAGCCCGACATCCTCGATTGCTTGCGCGAGATCAAAAAGTGCGCAGACACGTCCGACGTAGTGATCGCGCCGATCGGTTTCGTTTCCGACCACATGGAGATTCTTTTCGATCTTGATACAGAGGCCAGGCAGTTGGGCAAAGACCTGGGCCTTACCCTGGTACGCGCCGAGACTGTCGGCACGCACCCCAGATTTATCCGCATGATTCGTGAATTGATCTGGGAGAGGCTGGACGAGAGCAGGCCGAGGCTCGCGCTGGGCGTAATGGGCGTCCGCCCGGACGTGTGCGCCCTGGACTGCTGCCCGTTGACCAAGCGTCCTGGAACCAGGTAAGAAGGTGATCCCTGTGAACCCGCTCTCGGCGCCCTGTCTCAGCATGTTTGGGCGTATGGTTGGGTTAGAATACGCCGCGAAGGCGTGCGCCGCTCTGGCAGGCCGCTGAGCGGCCTCGTGATCCTGAGCGGCGGGGAGCAGTAGAGCAATGCTGGATGTTGTCCTCAAACCGGGAGCCAAGCACCACTCCTCCGCGCCGATTGCGGAAATCGATGTTTTGTGGATAACGGCGGGCCTGGGCTGCGACGGCGACACAATTGCGATGACAGCGGCTACACAGCCGAGCATCGAAGACATTGTCACTGGAGCCCTGCCCTGGATTCCCAAGGTTAATTTTCTCAACCCGTTCCTCGCGATTGAGAACGGCGACGAGTTCATGCGGCGTTTTCACCTGGCGGCAGAGGACAAGCTGGGACCTTTTATTCTGGTCATCGAAGGTTCGATTCCTGACGAGACTAATAAGAAGGAAGGATACTGGGCTTCCTTCGGGACCGATGCAAAAACCGGCCAACCGATCACCACCTGCGAATGGATCGATCGCCTGGCGCCCAAGGCATGGGCCGTGATCGCGGCAGGCACCTGCGCTACCTACGGCGGAATCCACGCCATGGAAGGAAATCCGACGGGCTGTATGGGGCTGCCGGATTATCTGGGTTGGCAATGGCATTCGAAGGCGGACATTCCCATCGTGTGCGTGCCGGGCTGTCCAGTGCAGCCGGATAATTTCATGGAGACGCTGCTGTATCTGCTGCACATGGCGGCCGGGCGCGCGCCCATGATTCCGCTGGATGAGGCGCTGCGTCCCACCTGGCTTTTTGGCAACACGGTGCACGAAGGATGTGACCGGGGCGGCTTCTATGAGCAGGCCCAGTTTGCCGAGGAATATGGGTCGCCGCTTTGCATCGTGAAGCTGGGATGCTGGGGGCCGGTGGTGCAGTGCAACGTGGGCAAACGGGGCTGGATGGGCGGAATGGGGGGCTGTCCGAACGTGGGCGGAATCTGTATCGGCTGTACCATGCCTGGTTTTCCCGACAAATTCATGCCGTTCATGAATCAGCCGCCCGGTTCGCTCTTGTCTTCAGCTGCGGTCCAGACGTATGGACGTGCGATTCACGCCTTGCGCCGATTCACGCAGTCATCCCTCAACAAAGAGCCGGGATGGCGCAAGCGGCCGCGTTTGTGATGTGGGGCGGGCGCCCTCGCCCGCCGCAGTTGGGGTTGTTTTTGGGATTCGTTTTTTTCCGATGATCCAGCGAATGGGTTTTGTGGACTAGAGTCAACGGCAAAGTCAAAGGCGGCGGGCGAGGGCGCCCGCCCCAC
>JBOGLD010000226.1:0-5038 GCA_050745885.1 Terriglobales bacterium | reverse complement strand
GGCAGGCCAGAGCAACTCCAAATTGTTTCATTTCGCGGCTGCGCTGCGGGTCCTCCACTTTCACCAGGCGCGAATTATCGATGGGCTTGGCGAAATAAATTTCGGGAGTTCCCGTCCGGCTGCGTTTACGCCGCACGATCGGAGCTGCACTCTGCGCCGCCATCTATGCCACCCCAGCCAGAGTGGATTCGAATTGCGCAACTTCCTGTTGCGCCACCGCATACCAGTAGGCGAGTTTCTCTTCCTGGGAGAGCGTGCCCTGCAAGCGCCTGTCGGATCGGGCTTCGGTCCGGGCTTCAGTTCGCTCGACCGTGGCAATTAATTCGTCGATCAGGGTTCCTGTGTACGTCGTTCCTCGGTACATCTGTGGCCTCCGTTCTACCTTCCCATCTCTCCGGGACGGCACCGAAGAAGGTAGAGAGTTGTGTTTCGCCCTTGGTTGTGAGAGGCGATGCCGTCCCGGATCTCGCTTTACTAAATTCACCCCGGCGCGTACTCACGTACCGGGTTCCCGGCAGGTTTTCCGGGATAAACTTTTAACGCCAAACTTTGTAGCCCTGGCGCTACTTAAATCTTTTTCGCCGCTCGCATCTTGGCGCTGCGTGCCCGCGGATTACGATCCATTTCTTCTCCCCCGGCGGTCACTGGCTTTTTGGTCAGCACCTGGTAGTGACCCTGTTTCGCGCCCTCGCGGAAGGCATCTTTCACGATGCGGTCCTCCAGCGAGTGGAAACTGATGATCACGACTCTTCCGCCCGGTCTAAGCACTTGCGGGGCAGCCTGCAGCAGCGCCCGCAAGTCGTCTAATTCGTGGTTTACGAAGATTCGGAGAGCTTGAAAGGTCCGTGTCGCGGGATGAATTCTTCTTTCCGCCTGATTCATTGGCCGGGCCGCGGCTGAGATCACGGCTGCGAGTTGCGCAGTCGTCAATATCGGCCGCGACCGGACAATGGCTCTGGCGATTCTCCGCGACCTCCTTTCCTCACCGAATTCGTAAATCAGGTTGGCGAGTGTGACCTCGTCGACCTCATTTACCACTTGTTCGGCGGTGGGCCCGGCTTGCGGATTCATCCGCATGTCGAGCGCTCCTTCCGCCTGAAAACTGAAGCCGCGCGAGGGTGTGTCCAACTGCAGACTGCTTACGCCGAGGTCCGCGAGTAGTCCGTCGGCCGATGCCGGCTCGAACCGCTTTCCGATCTCCGCGAAAGAACCATGCAGCAGACTCACCTCGGGCCATCCCTCCCCCCCGGAAGAAATGAGCCTTACGCGCGCCTCATCGAGCGCCGCAGGATCTTTATCGAGCCCAATCAAATGTCCCGGTGCGCCGAGGCGTTTTGCGATTTCTAAACTGTGCCCGCCCAGGCCCACCGTGGCGTCGATATAAGTCCCGCCACGCTTGATAGCTAAAAAGTCGATCGCTTCTTTTAAAAGAACCGGGACATGGCCACTCTTGCTCCCACCATGTCCACCCCGCTCGGGGGTGTTTGTTAGACCCTCGTCCACTAGATGCCCAGATCGTCGAGCGTCTTCTCATCCTCAGAGGTGAACGACTGCTCCTCAATCTCGGTGCGGTAAGCCTCCAGGTTGCGAACTACGAGATGCGTCAGATTTCCGGTCACGGCCACTTCCCCTTTGAGTTGCGCCGCTTCCCGCAACAACTGCGGCAGCAGCAACCGCCCCTGACCATCCATCTCGACCATCTGCCCGTAGTAGTTCACCCGGTCCAGAAACTTTTTCTTCGTGGGATTGAAGGTGGAGAGCCCGGCCAGCTTCTGCTCGATCCGCTCCCATTCCTCGAAGGGATATACTTGGCCAACCTTGCCATCCAGGCTGGTGATGTAAAATTGCGTGTTGTACTTCTCGTCGATCACCCGCTTGAATTCCGCGGGGACTTTGAGCCGTCCCTTTTCGTCGACGCGAGTTGGGTGATTGCCGCGAAACATTAGTTCTGCCCCTTAGGGCGGGTAAACTTTTTAAATCGAGTGCTGCCACAGCGAGGGAGGTCAAAGCGGCCAAAATGCCGGTGATTTCTGGTTCGTTCGGGCTGTTTTTTGGGGTGTCAGCTACAAAATCCACTGGCGCCTCTCAAAGTTCCAACGCTGCCCACGACCACTACCGTCGAAACCACTTTGTACCACATTTGTCCACATCCTACGCCTAAAGCTTTTGTTGTCAATGAGAAAGTTATAGGTCACTGCACGAAGGTATGTCGCCTTGGGGAAAGCGCGATATCTTGTGGATAACTGACTAGATGCCCACAAGCGGTTGGGCTTGCAGACTTGATTCTTCCGCGATTACCTGATTGATTTCACCGCCGACAGAACCGCAGCTCGGTGCAAATCCTGTGGAAATTAGTCGCGCCCGCCTTCAGAAATGAAAAGCCCCAGGTTTTCGCTGGGGCTTTTCGGTTCTAGTGGATAGGAACGACTACCAGATGATCTTTGCGCCGATCTGGATGTGCCGGGAACCACCCGACCCAATCACCGGATTCGAAGCGTACACATCCGGCGTGTATTGCGCCACGCCCACCGTGCCCGCCGAACCGTCGGACAGGTCATGGTCGGGATCGTCAAAGTTGGGGTGATTGAGAAGATTGAACACCTCGCCTCTCAATTGCAGGCTGAAGCGCTCTCCGAATTTGAAGTCTTTGATGACCGAAAAGTCCAGGTTTACGAAGCCGGGGCCGTAAACCACGTTGCGCCGCATGTCGCCAAAGGTCCCTGGTGCGGGCGGCGTCACGATGGTTCCTCCCGAGGCGAAGCACCCGCCGTAAATGCTGTCGTCCGGCCCATTAATGAGCTGGTCCGCTCCTGCCTGTCCCCCCAGACGAAAGGCCTGGTTGTAGCATCGCTGGGCGGTGGGGTTGATTCCGCCGGTGGCGTGGTACAGCTCATTGACCGTGTCGTACTCGACCGTGGTGAACTGGTCTGCATCCAGAAAAGGGATTGGCGTGTTCTTCGACCAACGAAGGTTGGCCGGGTCTCCGGTAATGTTCCAGTGGTCGTTGTACTCGCCGGTGCCGCTGATATCGTTGAAACTATCGTAGAAGAAGAGTGGCGTCCCGCCCTGCGCGGTGAAAATCCCGTTCACATGCCACCCTTGCAGCATCTGCGCGAATCCATGCTTTGCGGGCAGCTCATAGGTCATGGCGAAGGTGAAACGGTGGCGGATGTCCGAGTCGGAATTCGAACGCTCGAACGCCGGATCGTAGCTGTTCTGAATATTGAATTGACGATTGCTGCCCGAGGTGTCGATGGCATGCGCCCAGGTGTAGCCGGCGACAAAATACAAACCCTTGGTTGAGTTCTGGCGCAACGTGACCTGCAGACCGTGATAGATGGAATCCGCACCGTTGGCCAGTTGATAGATGTAGCTCAGGCTGGGAAACTGATTGTAGAAGGGGCGGCCCGTCTGTTCGTCGGGAAACCCGTCGTCAATCACTCCCTGATCGTGGCTGTAAATGTTCTGATTGATGTCGCGAATGTTGTAGAGCCGGGTGCCCTTGTTTCCGACGTAGGCGACCGTCAACGCCGCATTGTTCCACACTTCCTGCTGCACATTGGCGTTCCAGTTCATCACGTAGGGCGTGGAGAGGTCCTTGGCCAGCCCGAACGCCGGGCAGGGTGCATCGCTGCTGCAGGAGATGTTACTGAGCGAAAGATCACCAAACACCGGCGCCCCACTCTTCCAATTGGCGCTCATCATGTCGGGATCGGGTTCGAGCGTGGCGGCCACGATGTTGCCGCCTCCCGGACCCACGGGGGCTCCCGCCACACCG
This sequence comes from Terriglobales bacterium, assembly GCA_050745885.1. Taxonomy (GTDB): domain Bacteria; phylum Acidobacteriota; class Terriglobia; order Terriglobales; family Acidobacteriaceae; genus JAIQFF01. Next base: position 1,260 of record JBOGLD010000226.1, on the reverse strand, counting down.
GTAGGATTGAGCGAAATTCCGTTGGCGTTGGTATTATTCTGGCCGATAAAAACCGAGATATGCGGGATCTCATAAATGACCCCACCGCCTACGCGAAACACGGTCTTCCCCGTGCCTCTGGGGTCCCAGGCAATTCCCAAACGAGGAGCGAAGTTGTTGTAGTCGGTATGGTAGGGCTGGCTGAGTCCCCGGCCCACCTGCACCAGTCCCACCGCCGGATCGAAATTGGATAGCAGGTCATGCTGTTCGTGAATCGGCAAGCTGACGTCGTAGCGCAGGCCGGCATCGATGGTCAGCCTCGAAGTGACGCGCCAGTTGTCCTGCACAAAAGCCCCGAAGGACTTCTGATCCACAATGCGCCGGCTATTGCCCACGAATACGAAGCTGCCGCTGCGAACATCGCCGGTGGTAAAGCTCTCCAGATCGCTGAAGCGGATTGCGCCTGAGCCGTACGTGTTGCGCAGGTTGTCGGTGCTGCCGGTGCGGAATTCGCCGCCGAATTTTAAATTGTGCCTGCCGATCACAAAGGTCGCGCTGTCGGTGAACTGTAACGTCTGGTTTGGAGTGGTATACAACGGCCACGACTGATTTCCGCCCAGAGTGTGCGAGTTGAAGCCTCCACCAATCCGAATCTCCGGCATCCCGAAGTTGGTGGGATCCATGACCCCGGTATTTAGCCCATAGGTGGTGGCCGGATCGCTATTGTGGTCCGCTTGCACCACCTGTTGCCAGAATCGGTTGTAACCAACCCGGAATTGGTTGGTCAGGCGCGCCGTGGGCGTCCAGATCCAGCCGCCGCCGACCACCTGGGCCCGGGTCTTGGCCTGCGAAAGAAACAGCGGATTCACGACCAAAGTGTCTTCCTCGGTCTGCACACTGTCGCCCAGGAAGTAGGTGGCCACTAGATTGGACTTCTCCGACAGGTGGTAATCCAGTTTCAGGATTCCGTTGTCCTCGCGATTGCGATTGTTCAAATCCAGATTGAGTGCGATGTCAGGTCCGGGATTAAACGGCAAATATTTGGCCAGGTTCTGGCTGACCGAGCTGCAATCTCCATCCGTCGTACATAGAGCAAAGGCATCCGCGATGCTGCTGTCGGGATCGCCAATCGGCGTGGAGACCGGAACGTTGACCGATCCCGGGTTCCCCACTACGTCGCGCACGCCTTCGTAATTACCGAAGATAAAAAGCTTGCTTTTTAGAATAGGTCCACCGGCCGAGACGCCAAACTGATGAAAATTCAGAGCCGCAATCGGGTCC
>JBOGLD010000225.1:0-6229 GCA_050745885.1 Terriglobales bacterium | reverse complement strand
CCAGTTGCTCGATTCTGTCTGGCGCGACACCGCGTACGTTACCCCGCGTTCCGTGGATGTGTACGTGCGCCGCATTCGCGAAAAAATCGAACCCGATCCCGAGAGCCCGCGTTATCTCAAGACCGTGCGGGGGGCGGGTTACCGGTTCGAGGCCCCGAAGTGAGGGAGCGGATATTCCTTAAATTGCTGGCTGTGTTTGCCCTGGTGATCGGGGCGGCCACGTTGACCTTCGACTTTTCGGTCCATCAGGCGTGGAAAGGCGCCTTACTGGCGTTCGTGGTGGCGCTCGTGGTCTCTGCCCTCGCTGCCCGGTCCACAGCGCACCGTCTGCAGCGCATCGTGCGGTTTGCCGACCGGGTTGCTGCCGGAGACCTGGCCGCCCGCATCGAGGAACCGTCGGGAGACGAAATCGGGCAGGTTGCCAGCGCACTCGACAAGACCGCCCGCCATCTGCAAGAAAGCTTTGCCGAGCTGCAGACCAGCCAGCGCCAGCTCGAAACCCTGCTCAACAGCATGCAGGACGCCGTGATCGCGGTCAGCGCGGATGATCGCGTGCAGTGGGCGAACCAGACCATGGACAAACTGGTTCCCCAGCGTACCCGCAAGAACGCGCCCCTGGTCGAAACCGTTCGCGACCCCGATTTCCTCACTGCGGTGCGGGGGGCAAGCGAAGCCCGAAAGGTGCTTACCGCCCGGGCCGCCTCCATTGTTCCGGGACGCACTTTTGACGTGACGGCCGCTCCCATGCCCGGCGGCGGCGCCGTAGCCGTGCTGCGTGACCTCACCGAGACGGAACGCATCGAGAAGACGCGCCGCGATTTTATTGCCAACGTGTCGCACGAGCTCCGCACGCCGCTGACTTCCATTCAGGGCTACACCGAAACCCTGCTGGATAGCGCGCCGGACAACGACCATTCTCGCGAGTTTCTTGACATCATTCGCAAGAGCGCTCTGCGCATGTCGCGTCTCACGGAAGATCTGCTCACCCTGGCGAGGGTCGAATCAGGGGAACAGCGCTTCGACATCCAACCCAGCTCGCCGGCTGACCTGCTGCAGGAAGCAGTACAGAGTTTCCGCGAGATCGCGCGGGCACAAAATATCGAATTAAAGGTCGAAGACAATGCGATTGTCCAGGTTGGCGCCGATCCCGAGGCAATTCATCAGGTCTTCTCCAATCTTGTGGACAACGCGCTGAAATATGCTGCATCGGGTGGCCGGATTGTCCTGGGGGCACGGCCCATCGCAGGGGGCGTCGAATTTTATGTACAGGATTTCGGTCCCGGTATTCCCTCCGAGCACCTGCCTCGGCTGTTCGAGCGCTTCTACCGGGTGGACAAGGCGCGCTCCCGTGAATCCGGAGGAACCGGACTGGGGCTGGCCATCGCCAAACATATCGTCCTGGCTCATGGCGGCTCCATTCGAGCCCAAAGCGAGCTGAATCATGGTTCGACCTTCCTGTTTACCCTGCCCCTGGCATAGAAAGGCGACCCAACAACCACTGCGGGCCCGAAGGATCACAAAGTCCTGCTCAACGCGGCCTCCCTCTGGCCCTTCGTGGTTCCAAGCTCCGCGGCGTCCCATAAATTTACTTGCTGTTAACCAAATGCTTGCAAAAACAACCTATCCTCCGGTATTGACCATCCGTAGCAGCAAGAGCAGGATCACAGCCAGCGTGGTGCGGCCGGCCAGGGCCGCCTCCGGGAGGGGGTCGCGAGTGAGTACGGCCATTTTGAGAAGTCCGGAACCGGAATCACCCTATGCGTACCTGGTGAAGCGCACGATCGAGGCTTGCTGCGTTGCCAAGGAGGCCGCCGCCACCGCCGCCGAAGGCATTGCCACGGCATCAGGTCCCCTGTTGAACACCCTGCGCGACCGGGAAAAGGAGCTTGATCGCCTGGACATGGAAATCGACGCAGGCGTGACCGAGATCATCACGCAGGTCTCCGAATCGGAGGCGCGCGAGCTTCTGGCCTGCATGAAGTTCATGATCAGCCTGGAACGTATCGGCGACCTGCTGCTCAGTTTTGCCGGCAGCGCGCAAGCGGTTTGCTCCCGCCTCGATCCGCAAGACATCCGCGATCTTACCCACATGGCCACAGTGCTCGAGAAAATGCTGGCCGATGCCGGCACTGCTTTCTCCACCCGGGACGTCAAAAGAGCGGTGGATGTGTTGCGCGCTGACGCCGAGATCGATCGCCTCCGAAACCTCATCTTCCTCCGTCACATCGAAAATCCCGAGAATCTGGAGCGTCATGCAAGTTTGCAGGTCATTTTCATGACCCAATCCATCGAGCGGGCGGGCGATCACGCCAAGAATCTGGCCGAAGAGGTGTGCCATTTCGTCAGCGGCCATACCGTTCGGCACGTCCTGATGACCTACGACAAACCCATCGAACAGATGTTCCTTGATTGGCTCCGCGCCCGCGAAGAGCACTAATTCTCAGCCCTTACAGTGTTTCCCGTAGTCGAACCCTAGGGGGAAGAGTTGTCCTAAGGGATGCAAAAACTTCCGCTTGTCGGAACATCAATCCGACGTAAATTGCAGCAAAATGGATGGTCTGGGTGCTGGCATCTGCCGTGCTTTGGAGCACGGATACCATCTGCTTAGTCCGAATCGAATTGGGAGGATTCGTTATGAAGAAAAATCTCAGTTTGCTAGCCACCCTTGCCTTGGCGGTGGCATTGACCCCAGCGACTTTTGCACAGCAGGCTGGATCTGCCCGGCCTGGCTCAAATGATCCACAAACCCAATCCACGCCAGCCCCGGACACTTCCGCCGAGGCTCAAGCCCAGAACTCGTTTTCGGGCATGGTGGTCAGAGTGGCAAAGCTTTATGTCCTCAAGACCGAAACCATGACTTATCAACTGGATGACCAGAGGAAGGCCAAACGTTTCAACGGCAAACAGGTGAACGTCATTGGCACTCTGGACAGGCCGACCAGCCTGATCCGGGTGAGCGACATCCAACTCGCCTCGTAGCGCGCCCCTTATTGGCAGAGAGGACCGGAGCAACAAAGGACCCATTTCCTAGGAAATGGGTCCTTTGGTTACCACGAACCGGTCCTGCCCCACTGTGACATCCGTCACAGCATGGGCCGGTCACGGCGATCTACACTCTGGGCGACCAAAGCCCATGTTCTCCGGCCGTCTTACTCGCGCCACGATTCAAGTCCTCGACTGGATGGCGAGGCGGGCGCTGCCACCTGACACTCTCCCGGCGCATTTGCATACCGGCCGCCGAGGCGAGGAAGACGCCTACTTCTATCTGCGAAAGCTGGGATACGTGATGGTCGCCCGCAATTTTCGTTCTCCCAACCGCCGCGGCGAAATCGACTTGATAGGCTGGCATGAAGATGTCCTGTGTTTCGTCGAGGTAAAGACCCGAACTTCCCACGACGTAAAGGCCGCCGAAGTGGCCGTTGATCGGGACAAGCGGCGTGAACTGCTTGCCGTTGCTCGCGAATACCTGCGCCACCTGCCGCCTTCCTGCCCCTGGCGTCTCGACATCATCAGTGTGTACTATGACGAGCCGTCCGTCCGTCCACAGATCGAACTATTCCGGAACATTTCCTCTTAGGCGTAGAATAAGTGCATTCGCTCCGACCGGCCCGCCTGGCGAGCCGCGGAAAGGACTTGAGTATTGCCTGAGCTTCGAAAAGACCCGATCGTGGGCCGATGGGTTATCATCTCGACCGACCGCGCCAAACGTCCAACCGACTTCGCTCGCGAGGGAGTCAAAATCAGGGGCGGCTTCTGCCCCTTCTGTTACGGCAATGAATCCAAGACTCCGCCTGAGATCCAGGCTTACCGCCCCAATCCCAACGGCGGGCCTCCGCCGCAACGCGATAGTCCGGGCTGGACCGTGCGCGTCGTTCCCAACAAATTCCCCGCCCTCGGGATCGAAGGCAATCTCAACCGCCAGGCCGAGGGCATGTTCGACCGCATGAACGGCATTGGTGCGCATGAGGTCATCATCGAAACCCCGGACCACAACGCCAGCCTCGCCAATCTTCCGCCCAAGCGCATCGAGGATGTGCTGTGGACTTTCCGCGACCGCATTCTTGACCTCAAGAAGGACCGCCGCTTCAAGTACATCCTGATTTTCAAGAACCACGGAGAAGCCGCCGGGGCCTCGCTCGAGCACGCGCACTCGCAGCTGATTGCTCTGCCCATTCTTCCCATTTACGTGACGGAAGAAATCGAGGGTGCGAAGCAGTACTACATTTACAAAGAACGCTGCGTTTTCTGCGACGTCATTCGCCAGGAAACCGAGACTGGAACTCGGGTGGTCGCTGAAAACAGCGACTTCCTCACTCTCGCTCCCTACGCGCCACGTTTTCCCTTCGAGACCTGGATCCTGCCCAAGCAACACGAGTCGGCTTTCGAAAATTCTTCTTCCCACATGTTCGAAAATCTGGCCAAGGCGCTGAAGACCCTGCTCACCAAAGCCGAGCGCGTGCTGGATAATCCTCCTTACAATCTGGTGATCCACACTTCGCCGGTGCAGGACCCCAACAACGATCACTACCATTGGCATATCGAGTTCATGCCCAAGCTGACCAAGACCGCCGGGTTCGAGTGGGGAACGGGTTTCTACATCAATCCCACGCCTCCGGAAGAAGCCGCGAAATTTTTGCGCGAGGCCAGCGTGGAAGAAACCGCGGTCACGGCCAGGGCCTGACGAAAGCACGACCATATCAAAATTGCGCGCCGCAGTTTGACACCTTTTGCCGGCCCTGACTAAGATTGCCGGGCTCTCGAAATCGCTATGAAGCGCCTACTTTTCCTGCTGCTGATGCTAACTTCGTTTGGCTACGCGGCCGCCGACCCTGCCGCCCTGATTCACAACATTCCCAACCGCACCACCATCAGCCTGGATGGCCCATGGCAGGCCATCGTCGACCCGTATGAAACCGGCCTGAACGCCCGCTTCTACCTGAATGCCAAGGCCAAGGACAAGCAGGACCTCGTGGAATACGATTTCGACAAGTCCGATGTCCTGAATGTTCCCGGAGACTGGAACTCCCAGAAGAAGGAACTGTTCTTTTACGAAGGTCCGGTGTGGTACAAGAAGTCGTTTTCCTACCGCAAGCGGGAACACACCCGTGTGTTCATTTATTTCGGCGCCGCCAACTACTTTACTCGCGTTTATCTCAACGGCCAGGCTTTGGGCGAACACGAAGGCGGATTCACGCCCTTCAACTTCGAGATTACCGACAAGATTCGCGAAGGCGACAACTTCGTGGTCGCCGAGGTCAATAACGCCCGCCGCCGCGATGGCGTCCCTTCGGTGAATACCGACTGGTGGAACTACGGGGGGCTCACTCGCGATATCGAGTTGGTCGAGGTCCCCGAAACCTTCATCCAGGATTATTTTGTCCAGCTCTCCAAGGGTTCAAGCAGCGAGATCTCGGGATGGGTGCAGCTCAACGGTTCTACCTCGGAGCAGCAGGTTACGGTTGAAATCCCGGAAGCTAAGATCAAGCAGACCGTTACCACGGATGCCGCTGGTCGCGCGGAGTTCCGCTTTCCCGTCAAGCTCGAGTTGTGGTCGCCGGACCATCCCAGGCTCTACGATGTCGTGTTATCGAGCGGGTCTGACAAAGTGCACGATGCCATCGGTTTCCGCACCATCGAAACCCGCGGTACGCAAATATTGCTCAATGGCAAACCCATTTTCCTGCGCGGCATTGCCCTGCATGAAGAAGCTCCTTTCCGTGGCGGGCGGGCGTTCAGCCAGAAGGATGCGGAGACCCTGCTGGGCTGGGCCCGGGAACTGGGCTGCAATTTCGTTCGCCTGACTCACTACCCGCACAGCGAGAACATGACCCGCCTGGCCGACCGCATGGGAATCATGGTGTGGTCTGAAATCCCGGTCTACTGGGACATTGACTGGGAGAACCCAGCCACGCTGCAGAACGCCCAGAACCAGCTTCGCGAGATGATTGCCCGCGACCACAATCGGGCTTCGGTCGTCTTCTGGTCGCTTTCGAACGAGACTCCGGTCAAGCCTGCGCGGGTCACGTTTCTGCGGCAACTCGCGGACAGCGCGCGCCAGCTCGACTCGACTCGCCTGATCACTTCAGCCCTGAACCATGTCGATGAAGCCGGCCCGGACGTGATGGTGCTCAATGACCCGGTTGGCGAATATCTCGATGTGCTGGGACTGAATGAGTATCTTGGCTGGTATGGAGGACGTCCCGAAGACGCCGACCGCATGCAGTGGAAG
>JBOGLD010000224.1:0-27907 GCA_050745885.1 Terriglobales bacterium | reverse complement strand
AGGAGAACCGCGCCCTGACTTTGGTAGGTTGGGGTCTGGGAGGTGTTCGAGCCCAGCGTGCCGAATGGATCGCGGCTTTGCTGGGCCATTGCAGTGGCTGCGAACAGCAGGCACAAGACGTACACAGATCGAATGCCACTAGTCCGGCGACGGCTTTGGTGCGGGACCACGAAATCAGGCCTGCAGTTTTCCATTGCTACCAGGAACGCTTAAATAGGAACGCTTAAAACGCTGTCGTAGGCTGCCTGGGGCCAAATTGAACCGTGGGGGATGACTTGTCGTTGACCCGACCGCGCCATTGTATACCCGGGAGCTAGCCTTTCCGTCCGACCACAAGTTGGTCGGACAGGGCTGGCATGAAGGCTACCGCCGTAGCTCACTCCCGTACATTGCCGCATGAAAAGTTTTGCACTTTTAGACTATCCCACCTAACCCCCTCAGCAGCAACATCTTTCATGGTAACCAGTTACCTCGCCAGCAGTCTGGCAATCAAACTGCCCAAGAGAATGCGGGCCTGGTAAATCCGCCCGGAGTTTCCCTTTGTTCGCGCAACGGATGCTTGTCGCACTCGATACCGGCCAGGGAGTAATCTACGCTCGAGCTTCGAGCTGGGACCGAGTCTATCTTTTGTGGACCTTCCGGAACTTCCACAGCCTTCCCCAAAAAGTCCTGAACCCACGCCAGCAGCAGTTGATTGGACGGTTGTACCGCGAAGCAGCAAACCACTCCGCGGACCAACTGTACGACTTGCCTCTAGTTGGCACGGTAGAAGATTTCAACCCATCGGCGCTTTCAGCCCTCCCCGTTTCAACCAAAGGACGAAAGTCCATCCGAGGCGCTTCCGGGAAGAAATCTCCAGGCACCCGCACACTCGGGTCAAGCCAGCCGTTTTTCGCACGATTGGCTTCCCATCGCGTGACCTTGAGAGTCGGCGCTGGACTCGTGGCCGCCATCATCGCCATGGTGGCGTGGCATCAATTGGGAGCACAGCCGGTCTCGGCTCAAGGATCAATGCAGCCGGGATCAATGCGAATTGCGGCTTCCGCGCAGTTCGCCGACGGACCTGAGCTGGCTGAGAACGGCCTCAGTCCGGCAAGCGTCCCGCCTTCCTCAAAGTCTGTTGCGGCATTGCCCTCCCCTGTTCCAATCGCGAAACCGACGGATGCGCCGTCAGTTCGCACCGTAGCAACTGCCGCAATTGCCGCGAAGCCCTTGGCCATGGCATCGGGCATCTGCGTCAAACGCGGGCCGAACGTTCTTGCGGCGAATGCCCGCCCGGGCAACGATCGGGTGATAAGCGTCCATGACCTGTCCTCGCCGGCCACCGTAAATGTCGCCGCGGTAGATCGGCCCCGTATGCATATTTCGGGCCGCCCTCGGAAACTCGTGTATCCGGTCTGCCCAAAGACCGACACACGCGGCAAAGTTTCTCTTAAAGCTGTCGTGAGTGGCGACGGAGCGGTGAACCGGGTCAAAGTGCTGAACGGGGACCGCGTGCTGGCTGCAGCGGCCGTCGACGCCGTGCGGCAATGGCGCTATGACCCTTTTTCCGGTCCTGCCCAGCCCCTGGAACGAGAGACCGACATCACCGTTTCCTTCATTTCGAACGAGGTCGTGGCCGTCAGCTTTCCCAACTACGCGCCGGTTTCCCGCTAGCCGCCCTGCGCCTTCGTCGTCCCTGTCCGCTCACACACCAGCCACACATGACAACTTTTGTGCATGCGCCCCGGTTCGAAACCGACAACCAGGCTCTTGTTTACCCGGAACCCACTTTCAAGCAACACCCGCTCCCATTCCGTCACCGTTTTGAATTCGAAGGGCATATTCATTTCCGGAATGCCCTGGGCAATTGCATTCGCAAAAAAATCAATCAGCACCAGCACTTGTCGCTGCAGGTCGAGGGTCATGCCCGCAAAAGTTCGAAGCAACGGCTGCGTGCCTAGGCTCTCCCTCAATCCTTCAATCTGGTCTGGTAATCCGTAAGTGTCTTCCTTGATCAGGGCGAACTTGGAGATCTCTCCCAACCGCTGGAGCACACCAGGCAAATCCTTCGGGTCGATGTGATGAAGCACGGCCAGCACCAGAGCCACATCCACGCTATCGTCCGGGTAAGAAATATCCGTCGCCGAGGCCATCCGGACAAATGGCAGATGCCGGGCTTCCGGATAACGATAATCCAGAACGTCGGTCGTAAGAACCTGGTATCCGCCCTTGGCCAGTCGGGCGGCCAGATAGCCGCTGCCGCAGCCGTAATCCAGCACTCTTTTTCCCGGCAACAGATCCTGCAACCGCTCGAAATCACTCTCCGGCTTGATTTGCGTCTTGTACTGGTGATAGATCCGGTTGAACCAGAATGAGGGATCGGACTTCCTGAAGGTATCCTGCAGGAGTGCCGACGTCGTTTCGACCAGGCGGTCCGGGTCCGCTCCGTCGCTTTGGCTTCGCCAGAGTCTATCGAAGGTATGGTCCACCATCGCGCAGACTTCGACGCGGTAAGCGCTGAAGAATTCCTGGTAGCCGGCCTTCACTGAGGATTTGACGAAGTCCACCACGGTCGGGCTGCGCAGAGCGCCGGCGACGGTTCGGAGTGCGTGGTCTTGGGCCATACAATGAGTGGCCATAGAAGCCGGGCCATAGAAGCTGGGTCACAGAAGCTGGGCCACGGAAGCCGGATCCATCCCTGGACCGCGGGCCTGGGTTCAAAACCGGCGGGGCCGCAGTTCGGTATAATAGCGCGATTCGTGAACCTGCCTGTCAGGTCCTGCGCGGGGGCACTGTGCCGCTCTCACTGAACACACGAGGAGTCGGGAAGGTCACCATTGTTCGGTGCAGCGGGCGCATCGCCGCCGGTGAAACCGAAGTACTGCATCTGCACGTCAACGAGCTCCTGCAGGATCGTTTCGACATCGCGCTGCATCTGGGCGAAGTAGTTTTCATCGACAGCAGCGGCCTCGGAATGCTGGTACGGCTGCTGACCAGTACGCGCCGCGCCGGTGGCGATTTGAAATTGTGCCAGCTTCCTGAGGTCATTCAGAAGGTTCTGAAGATAACCAGCCTGATTACGTTGTTTGACACCCATGATTCCGAGGAAGATGCCATCCTCGCCTTTTACCGGCGACAGGCCGCGCCGGCACGGACTGCGCCATCCGGCCCCACGGTATTGTGTGTAGACCAATCCTCCGATGTGCTGGCCTATCTGCGCGAGTTGCTGGTCCGCGCCGGCTACCACGTGCTTACCAACAATAATCTCCGTGACTCCTTGATTTTGCTGCGCGTTACCCGGCCCGGTCTGACCATTCTGGGCCCCAACCTCAAAGCATCGCCGGGGACGGAGCAAGCCTTCCGCAGCGCGAGCGCCACCTCGCCGCTGCTGGAACTGGGAGAGGAATTCTCCACCCTGGAAGCCGGCCAGGCCGCGTCCGAACTGATGGAAAAAATCCGCGCCCTGACCGGCCCGGTCCCGCCCCGACCTCTCCCCTGACCAGACTCACTTCTTGATCAGATTGGTGTGGCTGGCCACGCACTGCCACTTGTTGTTTTGGTAGAGCCAGGTATCGGTGAAGCGTCCGTAGTGGTCGAAGGGCCGGTGCTTGTAAGTTCCCTTGGAGTGGTATGTCCCCACCACGATCGCCGCGTTTTTATACGAAATGACCCTGGCTTCGTCATTCGCGATCATGCTGGCGCGATAGTCGGGATCTTTCAGGTCGGCCAGGAACTCCGCCTTGTTCATGACGGTTCCGTCGTAATCCGTGTAGACAAATCCGTCGGAAACCAGGTCGCTCACGGCCTTGGCGTCATGGTGAAGTTGCGCCTGGTTCCAGGCATTCTCGAGCGCAATCAGTCGGCTGGCTTCGCCGGACGCGTCATTGGCGCCGCTCCGCGCCACCAGCAAACCGCTCAGCAAGAGAAACAGGAATATGAAACCCTTCTTCGGCATGAATCCCCCATTTTTCTCAGGGCGAGAATTGCTTCCCGCGCCCCTGACGGCAAGCTACCTTGCAATCAGAAACAAGCATCTCCCATCGGTCAAGTAGCAGGCATTGCACACTGCCCCTACTGCGCCGAGGCTTGGTTTCCTACAGTACGCGTCTGCTGAAGGGAATCGGAAAAGCTTGGCCGCACCGGTAGGGGTGCGATTTCAAACTGCGCCACTACCGGCTGCTGACCGCCTTCGGTCGAGCCCTATTGAACGGTAAGCGAGACGGTCACAGAATGCGTGATGATTCCAGTGGTCGCGTTCACAGTCACGATCGAACTGCCCGCGGGCGTACCCGGGTCTTGGTTGTGGCTGCCAGTACTCCCGCTGCCGCCGCCACATCCCGCAATCGTAACCAGGAGCGCAAAGACAATCAGCGCGAAAACCGTACGGCGACGCCCGGATTCCGACCTTCGTCGCGACGCACCGCCCAGCAGGAAGACTCCGGCCAGCGTACCCCCGAAACTTGTGAACCACCAGCCGGGCGCCTCGAGCCTCACACTGTGGGCTGCTTTCGTGGAAATGGTGAGCGTAGTTGAACCGCTACCGGTGACCGAAGCCGGACTAAAAGTGCAGGCACTTTCGCGCGGCAAGCCGGCGCACGACGTCGCCGAAAAATTGATGGTACTGCCGTAGCCCGGTTGGCCGGTAACGGTGAGCATCATGGTCCCGCTGCCGCCCGGACTGGCGATGGTGATCGACGGAGACTCCGCGGCGAAGCCAAAATCGGCCTGCACATTCACGATTGCCGTCGTGGAAGATGACCCAGCGTAGTTGGTATCGCCAGGATATTGGGCCGAGATGATGTTTTGGCCGGGTGGCAGGATGACCAGCGACGTTGCTATTCCCTGCGCCGTTACCAATGCGCCCGATTGGATATTTCCGAATCCGTTGCGTCCACCCAGGGGAGCCGGGCTTCCCGGAATGATAGGTGAGCCTCCCGACAGGAGGGTCACCAGGCCCGTCGGCTGGAAGCCTCCGCTTTGCGTGCTCACCGTAGCCGTCAAGGTCACCGGCTCGCCCTGAATCACCGTGGGGTTGCTCGGTATAAGAGTCATGGAGGTCGGAGCTTTGATGACTGTGATGTTCACCGGCGGCGAACTGCTGGCATTTAGGCCGGCCTCTCCGTCGTAGCTGGCCACCATGGAATGCTGCCCCGCCGGGATAGTAAACACGCCCTGCGCCGTGGTCGCCGTGCCTTCGCTGTTCAGATTAAAACCGGTGCTGGCGATGCTCGCCCCGTCATAGGTAAATACCACGTTGCCCGATGCCACACCATGGCCTGACACGCCCGAAACATCGGAGCGCAAATATGTGGGATTACCATAAACCTGAGTGGTAATGGGATCGAGATTGCCAAACACATCAATAAACCCCACCACGAGAGTGGTCGTACTTGCCTCGGGCGAAACCGTAATCATCACCGGCGCGGAATCGCTGGCGGCAAAGGTCCCGTCGCCGGCATAGTGCGCATGAACCTCGTAGGTGCCGCCAGGCAAACCATTCCATGCGCTGGAGACCGCGCCGGAATTGAGGGTAAAGGCGGTTGCTCCCGGGACATCGGGAGACAGGCTGGTCAACAACGAGACATCGCCTGTCGGCACTCCAGCGCCGCTGGTAGGCGCCACAACGACACCCACGTCCACGTCGGCCCCGTGCGTGAAGGTAGTCGGGCTAAGGGTCAAGGTCGTGGTGCTGGCGGTAAACGCGGTTGAGCTCCACTGGTTCACCAGGTTCGCCACATTGACGGAGCCCAGACCGGTAGCCAGGTCATAGCCGACAGTACTTTGATATTTCGCACTGGCCGTCCCGAACCCAACCTCCCCGGGAACAGCGTTGTTGCCCACGGTAACGTCATTGAAGATGCAAGTGGTGGCGGGAAGAGCGGTGGTCTTCGATGCGTTGCACTGCGAGAGATTCTCCCCCGCAGCCAACCGATAGAGGACGTAGTTTGCCTGTCCCTGGCGCGAACCCGTCTTTTGGTCAACCAGTGCCATGATGCCGGCAAACGACGGTGCTGAGGCGGAAGTCCCGAAAACCTCCGCCACGAAGCCGGACTGGCAGGAACCCTCATAGCACAAAAGATACGGATCGTGACCGCCTGCGGAGAGCGAGACGTCGGGCAGATCACGCGCTCCGTCTTTGGGGATCCCGGTCACACCCGACTGCCATGAAGGTTTGCTGAAAATTGCGCTGGCTCCGCCACCGCCAGCGAGAATATTTTCGTTGCTGTTGCACTGAGTGTAGGTGCAACTCTGATTCCAGACATTTTCCGGAATATACGATTTTGCTGACAGACCGTCAGAGCCATTGACTGTTTTCCAATAGGTGCTGCCGTGTCCGTTCTCGTTGAACTGAGTGCCCCCCACAGCGATGTTGAAGGGGGTGGAAGCGAGCACACTAACCGAGACTGGTCCCGCCGCCACTCTCTCATCTTGACTGTCGCAACCTTCGGCGCCCGTGTCGCCGCTCCCTACGATGTAGGTGATGCCCTGGGCGGCCGCCTGCTCCGCCATCGCCGAGATGGCCTGCGCTTCGGCGTCGGGGACGCCGCTTTCGCAGCCGCCGAAGCTTTCGGTCATCACCGGCGCCAGGTTGTTGTCGATGATGTAGCTTTCCGATAGAAAAATACCGTCCGTGGCGTTGGTTCCGGCGGAGACGACAAAATCAACATCCGCCACGGGCGCCATCACGGAAGCCCAGGTGGCATCCAACGTAGCCTCAGCTTCTTCACCTCCGCCCAGGTCGCCCGGGTCGGGTCCGTTGAGAATGATGTTCAGCCTGCCGCCGAAGAAGCCGAAGGTGTTTTCGAACTCGGACACATCCTGCCCGCCATTGAACAGATTGCTGCGCGCAACTACCGCGATAGCCTGTCCCTGCCCATTGATTCCGCTCGAGAGGGTTGGGGTGGCGTTGTAAATCACTCGGTAGTCCGCCGGCGTCAGAGCGTGTGTGCCGTCTGAAAATGTGACCTGGGGCTGCGCACCCGGGCTGACGGTAAGCCACGCCCTTTCCGGGGAAAGGCCAATTTGAGGCTTCGTGTAGAAATTGTGCAGCGAATTCACGCCTGCCACTACCGGCGCCAACGCATGGGGTATTTCCGGGTCACTGGCATTTGCCCAGTGGGCCTCGCCCTTCACCACATATTTGCGGATCGCAGTATGGAATGTCTCCTGCACCTGGGCGGCGGTGCCCGAGAATTCAATCACGGTGCGGCCCTTGCTGACCTGCGAGACTTCGAAGCCGTGCCCCTGCAGCCAGGAGGTGACCGCATGAATGTCAGAGTCGGCGGGGCCGAACTGTTGCCCGAACTGCTCCGGCGTCACCCATTTGTGGTATTGAATCGAGGACTTGTCCTGCTGGTCGTCGAGCAACTTCGACAACGCGGCTTCCTGCTCCGGGCTGCGTTTAAGAACCAATAGCATCCGTTCCATCGGCAGGTTCGGTGGAGCCTCGGCAACTTCAAACTGCGGACGCGCCAGGGGATGTACATTGCCTTTGAGCACAACCCGCCGTCCTTCATCCACCGGCTCGCTGATCAGGGGATGTATGTATTTTTGCTGCGCGGCGGCCAGCGTGGACAAACCGAGTAGAACAACCGAGGGGAGTGTGAACCGCAAACCAAAAAGATAGGGGCGCATGCTTCTCCTCCGCGAACCCACCAGCCACCCGGCACAGCGCTGGCTAGGCCGCAACCAAAGCAGCAGAAGACGAGACCCCCTCTCGTCGCCAAATCTCATCAACCGCCTAAGCCTCCTGACGCCTTGCCCTGATCCCAAAAGTCAGTTCAGGAATCCCTGCGCCAAATGGCCGCACATCATAACCCATGCGCTCGAAATGTAAAGTGCAACGATTGGTTCGAGCCATGGGCAACCCTTCGGGTCTTGCTCGGGAGAAATTTTGGCTGGCGGATTCAAGGTGAAGCCGCTGGCACAGGCGGGACGCAAGCCCCTCCACTCACATCGCGGAAAAAAACGCCCCAAATAAGAAGCGCCCCTTAACTCTCGCGAGTCGTGGGACGCCCGAACAGCCCTCCCCCAGGTCTGCTCGAGTAAAAGATACGTCGCATTGGCGAAGGTGTATATTCCACCTTCGTGCCAATCGTCTGGCACGAACAGGCCATATCCCGCGCCCCGCGCCGATTTCCAGCGATCCTGGCGACTCCATTCCGGGCCCGGCTGCAGCGGGGGAACCGGCAGCGAGCCTATCCCAAAGACTGCCCAGCACGAAAAGGCGGCAGGCCACGGAATTACTGTCCCGGGGTCGCAAACATCGTGGTGACACCGCCACTTAGGGCTGAAGGCCCAGCTCGGGTGTTACTCCCGTAATCTGCCCGGAGGGGATTGCCGTTGACCCTGGCACCCGCTGTACTTACATTCCCCACAGGGGGTTGTAATGAAGGATATTCACGAGGTTTTACGCCGTAAGCAGGCCAAATACGCCCAGCTCACCAAGCAGATCGAGGCGTTGCAACAGGCGGCCGAAAAACTGCGCGAAGTCGCCCCGCTGCTCGCCGAGAGTGAGGAAGAGGAAAACACCGTCTTGGCCGAAGTGGAGGAGCCGGGTGCCAGTATGGCAGCCCGAGCCGGGTCGGCACCGTCAGGCAGTGCCAGCTCCGCTCCCAAACCGGCGCCACGCGCTCCGCGCTGGCCTTAATCGGGCGAGAGCGGAATTAGGCCACAAGGCCCGCTTATGACATTTCAGTCTCTTCTGGTTTGCAAGGACGAACAGACGACGGCCGTGCTCACGCCCGTCCTGGCCGGTTTTGGCCTGGGCGTGCAATGTTGCGGCTATCCGGACGCGCTCTGCCGCTTGACCGAGCAGAAGTTCGACGCCGTGATCGTCGACTACGACGATCCTCACAGCGCCGCTCTGGTCCTGCAAAATGCTTACCAGGCATCATCCGGTCACAATACGGTGACCGTCGCCCTGCTCGGAGACAAGAGCAAAGTGCGTCATGTGTTCGGGGCGGGCGCAAATTTCGTTCTCTACAAACCCATTTCTCAACAGCAGGCCGAAGCCAGCCTGCGCGCCGCCACCGCTTTGATGAAGCGCGAGCGCCGCCGCTCTTTCCGCGTTCCAGTACAGCTTCCGGTTAAACTCCGGGTGGAAAATGGCGCCGAAATGGAAGGCATTCTGCTCGACCTCAGTGAAGACGGCCTGGATGTCCTGGCGGCGCAGCCCCTCTGTCCGTCCGCCATCATCACCGCTCATTTCACCCTTCCCGATCAGAGCGCCGAGATGGATATTCGCGGTGAAGTCGCCTGGGCCAATCCCAACGGCGAATCGGGCGTTCGCTACATCGACCTTCCGGAAAACCTCCGTCAGTCGCTCAAAACCTGGGTCGTCGTCAGCGCTGCCGAGTTTCTTCCCGAAGATCCCGAGCCCGTTTCAGAATGCAAGCTGACCGATCTCAGCCTGGGAGGCTGCTACGTCCAAACCGAATCGCCATTCCCGGAACGTTCTGGCATCATACTCAGCCTGAAGGCTGAGGACATGGAAGTCCAGGCCGAAGGCATGGTTCGAGTGATGCACCCCGAATTCGGCATGGGCATCGAGTTCGCCTCGGGCACCGCAGAGCAACGCGAACAGGTTGGCACTTTTATCGGTTTCCTTACCAGCCGTCCCGGAACCGTGCCCCAATTGCTCATTACGCCCCGGGCACTGGCCGCGCGCAACGAGGAGGACTACCGCGGCAGCAAGGCATCCGACGAACCTGAGGACCTGTTGTTGAATCTGCTCGACCGCGCGGATTCTCTCAGCCAGGAAGAATTTCTTCAGGAACTTCGCCAGCAGCGCAGCTCCGAGGAAGTGCCTTCCGCGTAAGTCCTGATTTCGCTCCCGAACCAGATTCCCTTTACCCCAAAACTGAAAAGGGCCCGCATGCGGCTGGCATGCCGACCCTCCAGCGCCCTATCGGGCTTGCTCCACCTGGTGCCTCTGAATTTACCGTGAGAGTCCCGGAAGAATGTTTCAACCCGGTTAATATGTTGTCAAAATCCCGACATCTTGCCGGGCGTCGCTCCGGATCGTCGTCGCAATTCGGGGGACGAGTTTGCCGTTTTCAGTCGATTAGGCAACAATCTCTTCCGTGCCGACAACCCCTAAAACCGGGGAGGTAACACTTTCGCACCAAGGCAAGTTGGGCGGCCCACTTTTCGGCTTCCCCGTGTTGATCATCATGGGCACGGCTTTTGCCGTGCTCCTGCCCACTTTCTTTCTCGGAATTCCTTCCGGACACGACTTCGAATTCCACGTCAACTCCTGGATGGAAGTGCTTAGCCAGTGGAAACTTGGTATTTTCTATCCGCGTTGGGCGGCCCTGGCCCACTATGGATTCGGCGAGGCGCGCTTTATTTTCTATCCCCCTGTATCGTGGATGCTGGGGGCGGGGCTGGGATCGTTTCTACCCTGGCCGATCGTGCCGGCGGTCTATCAATGGATCGTTCTGACACTGGGCGGTTGCTCGATGTTCCTGCTGGCGCGCCAGTTCCTGTCGCGACCTGACGCCATCTTCGCCGCCGCCCTGTACGCGGCCAACCCTTACAACATCGTTATCGTCTACTGGCGCAGCGCCTTGGCTGAGTTAGTCGTCGGCGTGTTTCTTCCCCTGCTCCTGCTGGCCGTTCTGCGCTCGGAAGAGGACGGCGCCATGGCGATTCTCCCCTTAAGCCTGATCGTGGCCGCCGCCTGGCTCACCAACGTTCCAGCTGCGGTGATGTTGAGCTACTCTCTCGCCCTGCTGCTGCTGCTTGCCGCTATCACGCGGCGGTCATACCGGCCACTCGCCATTGGCGCCTTGGCCTTTCTTCTGGGGCTGGCCCTGGCTGCGTTTTACATTGTGCCTGTCCTGTACGAACTGAAGTGGGTGGAGATCGCACAGGTCTTGTCGCCCGGGCTCCGTCCCCAGGACAACTTCCTCTTTACCTCGCTCAACAACCCCGATCATGATCGCTTCAACCTGCTGATCTCTCTGCTGTCCAGTGCCGAGATCGTCCTTTTGGTTCTCTTGTGTTTTCTGTCACGCCGCTGGCGTGCCCGTGCCCGCGAGCTGTGGTGGATGCTTACGGCTTGGTCAGCGGCCTGCGTATTTCTACTATCTTCCTTTAGCTTCTTGCTCTATCGCATTCTCCCCGAATTACGTTACGTTCAGCTCCCCCTGCGCTGGCTGCTCTGCCTGAATGTCGGGTTTGCCCTGTTCGTCACCATGGGCTCACAGCGCTGGCTGCTCCGAGCCTGCGCCTGCCTGGTCATGCTTGCGGTTCTAGTGTTTGTGTGGCACCGTGTGCAGGCCCCCTGGTGGGACGAGGCCGCCGATGTAGCGGAAATGCTCGACGATCAGCAAACCGGCGTCGGCTATGAAGGTATCGACGAGTACGTCCCCGAGGGCGCCGACGTTTACGAAATCAAGAAGGACGCGCCCCGGGTGAGCTTCGAGGGTGGCGGCAGCTCCCGCATCCGGATCACCGACTGGGGGCCGGAGTCGAGGTCCTTCAGCGCGAATGTGAGCCAGCCAGGCGAACTGGTGCTGAGACTGTTCAACTATCCGGCGTGGAAGGCCGAAGTGAATCACCATCCCGTCCAGACCAGCACGGTCAAGCTTACCGGCCAGATGGTCATTGCCGTGGAAGCGGGAGACAATCAGGTTCAAATTACTTTCGTCCGAACGCGCGACCGGAAAATTGGCGGCTTTATCTCCCTGGCGACCATTCTCATGATGCTCGGAGCGTTGGGCTTCCGACGGCGATTACCAGCCCTATGATTTGCATCCTCATCGCCACCTCGAACCCCGGCAAACTTCGTGACTTTGCCGGGGCCGCGACTCCACTGGGAGTTGCCATCGAGGCCCTGCCCAATTTCGCTTCCATCCCCACGGCCATCGAGGACGGTCTCACCTTCGAGGACAACGCCCGCAAGAAAGCCGCGTACTACAGCGCCTACGCCCCAGGAGAGATCGTACTGGCCGACGACTCCGGCCTCGAAGCGGACGCGCTCGCGGGCGCTCCCGGAGTCCACTCCGCGCGCTATGCCGCCGACCAGCCCCACCTGGTAGGAAACAACACCGCCGACCAGGCCAACAATGCGCGCTTGATTCGAGAACTCAGAAAGATTCCAGCGGAACAACGCACCGCCAGATTCGTGTGCGTGATCGCCGCCGCCCGCGATGGGCAAATTCTGAACCTGTTTCGCGGCCAGGCGGAAGGCGTGCTTCTCGATGTCCCGCGCGGCTCCAACGGTTTCGGCTACGACCCGTTCTTCTATTTTCCGTCCATCCAGAAGACCTTCGCAGAACTGACTCCTGAAGAGAAGGCAAAATACAGCCACCGCGGCGCGGCCTTCCGCCATTTCCTCGACTGGTACCTGACTAAGAACTAGAAACCAGGAACCGAGAACTGGTTTCCTTGACTTACCTTCCGTCCGCCCGAGATAATAAAAAGTTCTTTAATCATCTCTGACATCACAAGGGGTCCCGTGGCGACAACCGCCAGTCCTGCAGCTCCCGGTACCACCCACCAAGGCGTCCCTCCTCTGCGTGCCGGCCAAGGACATTCGTTCCTGCTCCGCAAGCTCCATTCGTTGAGCGGCATCATTCCGGTGGGCGCTTTCCTGATCGAGCATTTCGTGTCTAACGCCTTCGCCACCCGCGGTCCCGGCGCTTACGCCAAGCAAGTGGAATTGCTCTCGAGCTTCCCCTTCGTTTTCTACCTCGAGCTGTTCGGGATCTGGCTGCCGATTCTCTACCACGCCCTCTATGGCTTCTACATCTGGTACCGGGGCGAAAGCAACCTCACCGACTATCCCTGGGCGGGCAACTGGATGTTCACCCTGCAGCGCTGGACCGGCGCCATCGCCTTCTGCTACATCATTTGGCACACCTGGCATCTGCGCTTCAGCGGCGTTCACATCCTGACTCATCCCGACGCCGCCTTCGGCAAAGTACAGCTCGAGTTTCAGCACACCTGGGCGATCGCGTTTTACGCGCTGGGAATTTTCTGCGCCTCCTGGCACTTCGCTTATGGATTGTGGCTGTTTGCCGCCAAATGGGGAATCACCACGGGCGACGCGGCCCGGCGCAGATTTGGCTACGTCTGCTTTGCCATCGGCCTGCTGTTCATTACGGTGGGAGGGCTTACCATGCGTTCATTTTTGACCACTCCCTTGCAGCCTTTGGGTCCAGAGACGGGTATCCACGACTCCTATGCCGGCAGAGCAGCGCCCGGGAACGAATCGCGTTAGACGGGGAATCCAAACCAGATGGCATCCAATCCGAAAATTATAGTGATCGGCGGCGGCTTGGCCGGACTGGCCGCCACCATTAAGATCGCCGAAATGGGCGGCCACGTGGATCTCTTTTCCATCGTGCCCGTGAAGCGTTCGCACTCCGTCTGCGCTCAGGGCGGCATTAACGCCGCCAAAAATCTAAAGGGCGAGGGCGATTCCACCTGGCAGCATTTCGACGACACGGTTTACGGCGGCGACTTCCTGGCCAACCAGCCTCCGGTCAAGGCCATGTGCGAAGCCGCCCCCGGCATCATCGACCTGCTCGACCGCATGGGCGTGCCGTTCAATCGTACCCCCGAAGGACTCCTCGACTTCCGCCGTTTCGGAGGCACGCTGTTCAATCGCACCGCCTTCGCCGGCGCCACCACCGGTCAGCAACTGCTCTACGCGCTCGACGAGCAGGTACGCCGCCACGAGTCCGAAGGCAAGGTCCGCAAATTCGAGCACTGGGAATTTCTTTCCGCCGTGCTTGATTCCAACCGCATCTGTCGCGGCATTTGCGCCATGGACTTGCGCTCCATGGAAGTCCGCACCTTCCCCGCCGACGCCATCATCATTGCCACCGGCGGCAATGGCGCCATTTTCGGCCGCTCCACCAACTCGGTGGTGTGCACCGGTTCGGCTCAATCGGCGCTCTATCAGCAAGGCTGCTACTACGCCAACGGCGAGTTCATTCAGGTTCACCCTACTTGTATCCCGGGCGAAGACAAACTACGCCTGATGTCCGAATCCGCCCGCGGAGAAGGTGGGCGGGTCTGGGTGCCGAAAACTCCCGGCGACAAACGCGACCCGAAGGCGATCCCAGAAAAGGAGCGTTGGTATTTTCTGGAAGAGTGGTATCCGAAATACGGCAACCTGGTGCCCCGCGATATCGCCACCCGCGCCATTCACAAAGTGGTGTATGAGGACAACCTCGGCATCGACGGCAAGCCAATGGTCTATCTCGATCTCACCCACATCGACCGCAAGATTCTCGATCGCAAGCTCGAAGGCATCCTGGAGATTTACGAAAAGTTCGTGGGCGACGATCCCCGCGACACTCCCATGAAAATTTTTCCCGGCATGCACTACACCATGGGCGGCCTCTGGGTAGACTTCACCCAAGCCACCAACGTCCCTGGTATTTTCGCCGCGGGCGAGTGCGAATATCAGTACCACGGGGCAAACCGCCTGGGCGCCAACTCCCTGGTTTCCTGTATCTTCGGTGGCTTTGTTGCCGGGCCAACTGCGGTTCAGTACGCGCGCAACCTCAAGGCCGCTCTGAGCAACGGGTATTTCGATACCGAGCGCAAGCGTCAGGAAGAAAACAACGCCACCCTGATGAAGTCGGATGGCGCCGAGAATCCGTTCAAACTGTGGCGCGAACTCGGTGACCTGATGACCAAGAACGTCACTGTGATTCGCTACAACAAAAATCTGCAACAGACCGATGCCGAATTATGCCAACTGCTGGAGCGCTTCCGCCACATCAATCTGAGCGACCGCACCCAGTGGGCCAACACGTCGGTCGTGTTCGCGCGACAGCTCTACAACATGCTGCAACTGGCGCGTGTGATCACCCAGGGGGCCGGCCTGCGCGACGAATCGCGCGGCGCGCACTACAAACCGGATTTTCCCGAGCGCGACGACAAAAACTGGCTGAAGACGACGAAGGCAGCGTTCGCTCCCGACGCCGACGAGCCTAAGTTCGAATTCGAACCGGTGGATGTTTCGCTGATTCCGCCGCGCCCGAGAAGGTACGACGCGGTGAAGTAATGCAAGTGTTCGCTAGGGGCTAAGAGCTAAAGGCTAAAAGTTAAACAATGGCTGAAAAAAAGACTGTCCAATTCAAAATCAAGCGCCAGCCAAACCCCAAGGTGCAATCCTATTGGGAAGAGTTCGAGCTCGCCTGGCACCCGGGTATGAACGTCATCTCCTCGCTCATGGAGATCGCCGCCAACCCGGTCACCCGCGAGGGCAAGGCCACCACGCCCATTACCTACGACTCCAATTGTCTCGAGGAAGTCTGCGGCTCCTGCGCCATGCTGATCAATGGACGAGCCCGCATGGCCTGCTCGGCTCTCGTGGACAAGCTGGAACAGCCCATCCGGCTCGAGCCTTTTTCCAAATTTCCCGTGGTTCGCGACCTTGCCGTCGATCGCAGTGTCCTGTTCGAAAATCTTAAAGCGGTGAAGGCCTGGGTCCCGATCGACGGCAGCTACGACCTCGGCGCCGGCCCACGCATGAGCATGCAGGAACAGGAAGCGGCCTATCCGCTTTCCCGCTGCATCTCGTGCTGCTGTTGCATGGAGGCTTGTCCCCAGTTCAACGAGGACACCGGCTTCGTCGGCGCGGCCACGATTTCCCAGGTCCGCCTGTTCAATACCCATCCCACCGGAGCCGCGCTCAAGCGGGAGCGTCTGGTCGCATTAATGGGGGACGGCGGCATTCAGGAGTGCGGCTACGCCCAGAATTGCGTTGAGGTCTGCCCCAAGGATATCCCTCTCACCCGTTCCATTGCCGAGGTCGGCGGTGAAGTCATGAAACAGGCGATTGGAGACCTGTTCAGGAAGTGAACCGTCATCCGTAACCACCACTAAAGTGGCGTGTCGGGAATTGTCATCGTTGCACCGCGGTTTGTCAGTGAAGTGCGCTCAAAGCCCTGCGGATAGGGCTTTCTGGCCCGTAACCTCTTGCAAATTACTTACCGCGTGATTGGCATTCTGGTTGCTCTTCTAGAGAGCGGTTGCCACGGGCGCGCCGTTAGCGCGATTTCAGTAACCAAGGGTAACGCCCGGGGGCTCTTCAGAGCTACCCGGGCTAAATAAAAAAGCACTTGTTTTTGTGCAGTCTCCGTTTAGAATACCCGCCTGTCTCAAGCGCCCTGGGACAAACGCGGCAAGAGCTGCAGCAAAAAAGATCGAGGCCACTTCGTGAACCGCAGGATTCAAAGCGCGATACTTTTATTGCTGACCTTCGCGGTCTGTGCTCCGGCGTTTGCCCTGCACAGTTACGTCGCGCCGCGTCACAACCGCCGCGTACATCGCGCCCACGTTCGTCGCCTCCGTTGGAACCCTGTGTTTCGTCCGTCCCGCGAATCGCTGCTCATCCAGAATCAGGAAATCGATCGCATGGATTTGCCCCGCATTCAGGACGACGCGGAACTCGAGCAGCTGAAAGCCAGTGAGGACCTGGTTCCGATTCTTGCCGGTCCGGCGCTGCGCTTCGATCCCCGTCTCGATCCTGACCGGCGTTATTGCCGTCCCTGGACGCGTGAATTTCTCGATGATCTGAGCGCCTCCTATTACGAGCGCTTTCACGCCCAGATTCAGGTGAACTCAGCGGTTCGTACCGTAAAGCTTCAGAAGAAACTCCGCCGTCACAATCGCAATGCTGCCCCGGCGGAAGGCGAGATCGCTTCTTCCCACCTGGCGGGCATCACGGTCGATATTCAGCGGCGCGGCCTGACCCGGGAACAGATCAAGTGGGTCCAGGACTACATGCTGCCCCTGAAGGAGCAAGGCCTGATCGAGCCGGAAGAAGAGCGCCATCAGTGGGTTTTCCACGTCATGGTTTCCGACCGCTACACCGACTGGCGCGAGTCGAAGATGCTGGCGGGCGAACAGCCCGTTCCCGAAGCCTCCGAAACCGCGGAACTGCCGCTTCAATAAGCCGCCTTGTCATCCTGAGCGGAGTCAAGTCATTCGCTCGCGAATGACTTGCCGGAGTCGAAGGACCCCTCCCCGCGAATTAATCCTGGCGCGCAAGAACTGTGCCGGCCAAGCCAATTCCCAACCAACTTCTGAGAGTCCTTGCGATAGGGGTCCTTCGACTGCGTGAAAAGTTCGCGTCGCGAACTTTTCACTCCGCTCAGCATGACAACGCAGAATAAACTTCTTGATCCACCCTCCCAACCGTATAAAATCCTTGGTCGCGCGTTTCCAAAGCTATGAACATTCTCAGGCCTTCCCTCTTTCTGCTGCTGTCCGCTACGCTTGTCGCACAAACCATCACTCCCCGGGCTCGCGCCATTCACGATTCCGCCATCATTGTCGACACCCATGCCGACACTCCGCAACGTTTTCTCTATGAGAACTTCGACATCGGCAACTCTGACCCGAAAGACATCGGCCACATTAGCCTGGACAAAGCCCGCGCCGGCAATCTGGCCGCGGAATTCTTTTCCATCTGGGTCGATCCCGAAACCACCAGGGGGCATTTCGCCAAATCCACATTCGATATGATCGATTCCGTGTACGAACAAGCGGCGCGCCATCCTGACCGCATGATGATGGCCTTTTCCGTGGCCGATATCAGGCGCGCCCACAAAGAGAAAAAGCTCGCGGCCCTGATGGGAATCGAGGGTGGCCACGCCATCGAAAACGACATCCGCCTGCTGCGCGATTACTACCGCCTGGGCGTTCGCTACATGACCCTAAGCTGGTCCAACACCAACGAGTGGGCCGACTCTTCCGGCGATATCAATGACCCCACGGTCCAGCACCACAACGGACTGACCGATTTCGGCAAGCAAGTGGTGCTGGAGATGAACCGCATGGGCATGATGGTGGATATTTCCCATGTGGCCGACAAGACATTCTTTGACGCCATTGCCACGTCCCGGGCCCCGGTAATCGCCTCGCACTCATCGGCCCGCGCCCTGACCAACCATCCTCGCAACATGACCGATGACATGCTGCGCGCCGTGGCCAAAAACGGCGGTGTGGTGCAAACCAATTTCTATTCCGCCTTCATCGACGAAAACTACCGCAAGGCGACCGAGGCCCAGCAGAAGGAAGTAGATGCTGCGGTGGAGGCGCATGTCGCGGAACTCAAAGCGGCGGGCAAACCCGTTACCTATCTGGACAAAGACCAGATCGAGCGCGAATGGGCCGCCAAAATTCCGCGCCCTCCGCTCAAGTCTCTCATCGATCACATTGACCACATCGCTAAAGTCGCCGGAGTCGACCACGTCGGCCTGGGTTCGGACTTCGACGGCGTAAGCGGCGCCACGCCGGAAGGCATCGATTCCGCTGCCGACCTGCCCAAGATCACACAGGCATTGCTCGACCGCGGCTATAGCGCTGACGACATCCACAAGATTCTCGGCGGGAACTTGCTGCGCGTGTTCGGCGAAGTGGAGCGGGTAAGCCGCGAAATGCAGGCCGAAGCCGCTCAGACTTCCGCCAGTAAATAGTTTTTGGACGACTCTAGGATAGAATCATATTTCGCAGTCACCACAACCCACATCGGGGCAGGTGTCCTCACTTGCCCGGCCCGGCAAAGCCCGGCGCTCAGGAGCCTTCATGCGAATCTGTTTGCCAATCTGTTTGCTGATTTCCGCGGCGTGTTCGGTGGGCTGGTCCCAGACAACCCCAGCGGCCAAGACCGCCCCCGCAAAGAAGCCCGCCGCAGCCGCCGCCAAACCAGCGGCAGTTCCAGCCGGACCTACCGCCATCATTGAGACCACTGCGGGCAAGCTGACCTGTACTCTGTTCCCCAAGGTCGCTCCAATCGGGGTCGCCAATTTCATCGGCCTGGCCCAGGGCACCAAGGACTGGACCAATCCCATCTCCCACGCCAAGAAGCATGGCGTCCCGCTCTACGATGGCACCATCTTCCACCGCGTGATCCCCAATTTCATGATTCAGGGTGGCGATCCTGCCGGTAGCGGCAGCGGCGACATTGGCTTCGAATTCAAGAACGAAACTTCCCCAACCCTGAAATTCGACCGCCCCGGACGCCTGGCCTACGCCAACGCGGGCCCCGGCACCAACGGTTCCCAGTTCTTTATCACCGAAGTTCCTTATCCCAGCCTGAACGGTGGATACACCATCTTCGGCCAGTGCGATGAGGCTGCCGTTGCCCTGGTAAAGCAGATCACGCGCATGGGTCGTGACGCCAACGACCGCCCCTATCGCCCGGTCAAGATCACTCACATCATCATCACAAAGGGCGGAGCACCAGCCGCCAGTCCACATAGGGCCACCACCGCCAAGCCAGCCGCAAAGAAAACGGCCGCACCCAAAACCGCGCCAAAATAGCGCCGGCTGTCGCGAGGCATCTTGCCCTCGCATTTTTAAAAACGAAAGGACCCCATGTCTCGTCAACCCGGTACATACGCGATCTTCGATACCAGCGAAGGCACCATCGTCTGCCGTCTCTTCGAAAAGGAGGCGCCCAAGACCGTAGCCAACTTTACCGACCTCGCCGAAGGCAAACGCGAGTGGTCGCACCCGGTCAGCCGCAAGAAGAGCAAGGACCGCCTCTACGACGGCACCATCTTCCACCGCGTGATTCCCGATTTCATGATCCAGGGCGGAGACCCGGCCGGCACCGGCTTTGGCGGCCCCGGCTATCAGTTCGAGGACGAAACCAAGGGCTCTCCGCATAGTTTCGACAAGCCGGGCAAACTGGCCATGGCCAACTCCGGCCCAAACACCAACGGCTCGCAGTTCTTCATCACCATCGCGCCCACGCAATGGCTCACTGGCAAGCACACCATTTTTGGAGAAGTAGTGGAAGGCTACGAGGTTGCCGAGAAAATCGTCGCCACCCCGCGCAGCCGCCAGGATAAACCGGTAAAAGATGCGGTGGTGAAGTCGGTGGTGATCGAAAGAGTGTAGCGCGGAAGCTCTGTCAATTTTCCATGACAGAAAGTCCGTTTGTGCGGATGAGATTACGGTCTGAGGTCACCAGAGTCAGTCCGAAAGCCTTGGCGGATCCGGCGAGGAACAGGTCTGCAGGATCTGCATGGGGCAAGTTCATGGTTGAGAGCGCTTCTGCGACCTCGAAAGTGAAAGGAGCCTCCGTGAACGTCATGATGGACAAAGCCCGGGTCACCCAAGTCGAAAAACCTTCTGGTATCTTGAGGCATCCCTTGCGATGAAGAAGCATCGTTTCCCAGATGCTGACTGGAGACAGCCAGAGTTGGTTTTGGGAGCTTTCTAATTCTTTGGCCACGCGACGCGTCAGCCGGTGCGGTTCGCTGACGCTCCAAATCCAGATATGAGTATCCAGAAGTAGCTTCATTCCCGAAACGCTTCCCAATCCTCAAAGCTTCCGCTAGGGCCGACAATATCCCCGACAATTTCGACAGATCCCGCCATGCAGCCTAGCCAGCTCTTTGGGCGCGGTTGCGGAGTGGGCGGTACGACTTCGGCTACAGGCTGGCCGAAGCGGGTCACGCGAATGGGCTTGCGCGTCTTGCGCACCTGCTCCAGAATGCCCAGGCACTTGGCCTTGAACTCTGAGATGGCGATTTCTTTCACGTGTTCTTCTCGTTTCATTTATACCATAGTCAATGACCATGGTCAACTCACACCCCGATCACCGCCACCAATTCCTTCACCGCAGCCGCGCTCTTATCCAGCGCGGCTTTCTCCTCAGGGCTGAGTTTGATTTCAAGAATCTGTTCGAGGCCTTTGGCGCCCAGCTTGCAAGGCACTCCCACGTACAATCCGCTGATCCCATATTCGCCCTGCAGATAAGCGGCGCAGGGCAAGATCTTCTTCTTGTCTTTGAGGATGGCTTCCACCATCTCCGTCACAGCCGCGGAAGGGGCGTAGAACGCGCTGCCGGTTTTCAGATACTTCACAATTTCCGCCCCGCCATCCCGGGTGCGCTGCACCAGGCGTTCCACGGTGGCCGCATCCATCAACTCGGTAATTGGAATTCCTGCGACCGTCGAGTAGCGAGGCAGAGGGACCATGGTGTCGCCATGCCCGCCCAGCACGAACGCGGTAACGTTCTCCACGCTGACTTTTAGTTCCTGTGCGATAAAAGTCCGGAAGCGCGCCGAGTCCAGCACGCCCGCCATGCCGATCACCCGCTCCCGGGGAAACCCACTCATCTTGTAAGCCGCCTGGGCCATGGCGTCCAGAGGGTTCGACACAATAATCAGAATGCAGTTAGGGGAATGCTGCACCACCTTGCCCACCACATCTTTCATGATCTTGTGGTTGGTGTTGAGCAGATCGTCGCGGCTCATGCCCGGTTTCCGCGGGATGCCGGCAGTGACGACCACAACGTCGGAGTTCGAGGTATCGGCGTAATTCTGCGTGCCCAGCACGTACGAATCACGCTTCTCGATCGGCATGGCTTCCAGCAGGTCCAGCCCCTTGCCCTGCGGCACGCCCTCCATGATGTCAATCAAAACCACGTCCGCCAGTTCCTTCGAAGCGATCCAGTGCGCCGCCGTCGCGCCTACGTTGCCCGAACCCACAATTGTCACTTTCTTTCGCATGATTTCTCTGTGTCCTCGGTGTCCTCTGTGGTTAGAAATACTCAATTAGATCGCGGTCAATACTCCCGCGCCCATGTTCTCGATTATGTAATTCGCAAACTCGCTCGTCTTGACTTTGGTGGCTGCTTCCATCAGCCGCTCGAAGTCATAGGTAACTTTCTTCTGCTCGATGGTGCGCTCGAGTCCGTGTTCAACCAGGTCGGCCGCTTCATTCCATCCCAGAAAGCGCAGCATCATCACTCCGGAAAGAATCACCGAACCCGGATTGATGACATCCTTGTCCGCATACTTGGGCGCGGTGCCGTGGGTGGCTTCGAAACAGGCGAAGCCGTCGCCGATATTGGCGCCGGGCGCGATGCCCAACCCGCCTACCTGGGCTGCACACGCATCGGAAATGTAATCACCGTTCAAATTGGGGCAGGCCAGCACCGAATACTCGTCCGCCCGGGTCACCACCTGCTGGAAGATCGAATCGGCAATCCGGTCGTTGATCATAAGTTTCTTTTTCCACGCGCCCTTGCCATGCGTGGCATAGATCGTTTCCAGAACTTTCTCGACTTCTTTGTAGATCGACTGCCGGAAGTCTTCCGTGGCAAACTCCATGCCCGGCTCGACCAGCGCGGCATTCTGCTCGATCGAAATATTCGGGTCTTTATCTTTGTTGCCAAGGATCCAACTCTCGCGCTCGGTCACAACCTTATCGCGAAATTCTTCGGTCGCCAGTTCATATCCCCACTTGCGGAACGCTCCCTCGGTAAATTTCTGAATGTTGCCCTTGTGCACAAGGGTCACACTTTTGCGCCCGCTCTCCAGGGCAAACTTGATTGCCATGCGCACCAGTCGCTTGGTCCCGGTAATCGAGATGGGTTTGATCCCCACGCCCGAATCCAGGCGCACTTGCTTCTTGCCGCCTTTCAGCATGTCCTTGTTCAGGAACTCGATCAGCCGCGCCGCCTCCGGCGTTCCCTCCTCCCACTCGATGCCGGCATAAACGTCTTCCGTGTTCTCGCGGTAGATGACCACGTCCATGCGTTCCGGATGCTTCACCGGCGACGGTACGCCCTTGTAGTACTTCACCGGACGCACGCAGCAATACAGATCCAGGATCTGCCGCAGGGCAACATTCAGCGAGCGGATACCGCCTCCGACCGGCGTAGTCAGCGGTCCCTTGATGGCCACGCGAAATTCGCGAATGGCAGCCACGCTGTCGTCGGGCAGCCAGGTATTAAACTTCGCCATCGCCTTCTCGCCGGCAAACACTTCGTACCAGGCGATGCGCCGTTTGCCCTTGTAAGCCTTCTCCACCGCCGCATCAAACACCCGCACCGAAGCTTTCCAGATGTCGCGCCCCGTGCCGTCGCCTTCAATGAAAGGCACGATCGGATTGTCAGGGACCTGGTAAGTCCCGTTGCCGTAGGAAATCCGCGCGCCATTCGCCGGCACCGGCACACCGTTATAGGAAGCCGCCATTACACCCTCCGCGCTTGATGGTTAACAATTGCTGGACGAAACCAATATTATAAAGGTTGGCTGCGGAATGGCGACACTCCGCGAACCACGCCGCACACTCCGAACCATGCAGGACAGCGCCTTTCGTACTCGGGCCCGGCAGGCCCGGGGAAAGCCCTCGCCGCTACAATTGAATCATGCGCTTCACTTCCTGCACCGTTATGGCCGTTTTCCTGGCGACCCAACTCCTGCTGCCCGCATTTGCCCGGGCCCAACAACCCGCGTCTTCGAACGACGGCCAGGTTTCAGCGACAACTCCACTTCGCGACGCGCCTTCGCAGACTCTGCAACACGCTTTCTGGGACCGGACCAACATTCTCCTGTTCTCCGGCATCGCCGTCTTCCGCGGCCTCGACTACGCCTCCACCCGGAACTTTCAGGCTCGCGGCCGGGAAGAAATTCTCATCCCCGACGACATTGTCAATAACTCCGCTGCATTTGCCGGTCTGGAAATAGCCGGAGCGCTCACCTCCGTCGGCCTTTCCTACTGGATGCACCGCTCCGGCCACCACAAGATCGAACGCTGGATCTCAATCGGCCACATCGGAGTCACCGGTTTCGGAGTGGTAAGAAACTATTCGCTGAAGTCGAAGCACTAAGTCGGCCGCTGGTCGTTGGTCGTTGGCCTTTGGTCGTCGGCCCTCGTCAAGTGGGCAGTCGGCTCAATATTAGGATCATCGGCTCACATATCGACCAGCGATCGCTTACAAACGCCGCCGGAACAAGCTTATACTGCTCTCTAGCAGTACCTGGTCCGTAGGAGACTTGCATGATCCGTCTCTCTCCCCTCCGAGCATTCTGCGTCGTTGCGATTTTCCTGCTGCCGTCCCTTAAATTGGCAGCGGAAGCTAATCCCGATCGCGTCCAGTTCAACCACGACATTCGCATTGAGGCCAACGACAATGTTGGCGACGTCACCTGCATTTTCTGCTCCGTCCACGTTCGCGGCCATGTATCGGGCGACGTTACTGCGATTGCTGGCAGCGTATTTGCCGAACAAGGCGCGTCGATCGCTGGTGACGTCACCGCAGTAGGGGGTAGTGCCCGCGTCGAAAACGACGCTCAGCTGGCCGGCGATCTGACCACCATCGGCGGCACTCTGCACCGCGACCCCCAGGCCACAGTCGCAGGCGACATCACCACCATCGGAGGCGCAGGCGGCGGCTGGATCTTTCTGATCTTCCTGCTGCCCTTCTTGTTCCTCGGCGGCATCATTGCGCTGATCATCTGGCTGATTCAGCGTAGCCGGCACCCCGCCCCGGTTCCCCCCTACACTCTGCACCGAAACTGATTGGCGCCGGAATCTGGCCCAGCGCGCTTTAGGGACGGGAGCCTCATCAGTCCCAGTGGCGAAGGCGCGAAAGAAACAGCATTCAATCATTGACTCGACCGTGGTTCCTCCCCAAACACCTTCTGGTAAATCGCCCGCACAGTGCCTGATGTCCGGTCCAACTCGGCCTCCAGGCCCTCCGGAAACTCTCGCCGCAAAATTTTCCTGGTCAGCTTGTCCGTGACCATTTTTCCGTGCTCGGTCGCGGGCAGCCACTTGCCCGCCCGCCCCACCACCAGTCGCGTTACGTGCTCTACCGTGCGCAATAATTCCGCCGCGTGGTCGAGCACGCCCGCATCGCTTTTGTCGAGCACGCCGGCGGCCACGCAGCGCCACAACCGGTCGCGCAAGCTTCCCTGCTTGTCCGCCACGCCATGCTTCACCAGCAGGAAGCTGGTCATGAAGTCAATGTCATAGGTCGCCCCGGGAGAAGATTTGAAGCTTTTCCCGGGCGCTTCCGCGATTTCCAGCTTCATCCTCATTTCGCGGACCGCCTGCGCGAAACCGGGATCGGCCGCAAATCTCTCAAACAGCGTCTTCAGCATCGCCATCGCGCGATCCCCCAGAGTTGGCGAACCGGCCAGAAAACGCAGCTTGGTATACATCAGTGCTTCCCAGGCCTGCGCTTCGTGCTCGTAATAGGCCGCCAACTGGGCCGGAGAGGAAAGCAGATCGCCTTCGCCGCCCCGCGGCCGCAAGCGCGCATCCAGGGGAAACACCGTGCCATCGCGGGTGTAGGCGGAGAGCGCATGCATCATCTGTTCGGCACTCTTGGTCAGCGCAATCCGGTCTCCGTCTTCCTCACACACAAACAGGACATCGGCATCCGACAGCAGATCAAATTCTCCGCTGCCCAGCCTGCCCACCGCCATTACCGCCAGCCCTTCAGGCGAGCCCGCCAGGCGAAACGCCGTTGCCATCACGTCCTCGGCGGCCGCGGTGGTGGCCTCGAATGATTCGTACACAGCACGTAACTCGATAACGTCCCGGGCCCCCACTGCGAAAGCCCGATGCCTGAAGTGTCGTCGCAGCAAGGCCAGCTTCTCCGCGTACGGCGTCAGAGCGTCGGTCAGATAGGCAAATACGGGATCTCTAGCCGCATGGGTAAGCCCCAGTGATTTCTCGAACAAATATCTACCCTCGGTCTGCGGAGCAACCTCCTCCAAAGCTGCCAGGGTGGCAAGTTCCTCCGGATTGCGAACGAGAACCTCGGTCAGATAGTCGCTGGATTCAAACAGGACCAGCGCTCGGCCCATCGCTTCCTGATGTCGCAGCACGGCCGCATAACGTTGCGAGGTACCGAACGCAGACCCCAGAAAGCGGAAAAGATTCTTTCTCGCTTGCGGGTCCAAGTCATGGCGGGTCGCAATCTCATGCACCGCCGGTGCGTCATTCGCCAGCCGCTCGAGAATTTGCTGGCTGGATGGGTCTCCGGTTGCCGGTTCGAGTGCGCTGAGCAGTTTGAACTCCGTGCCTGGGAACTGCTGTCGCCCGCGGGTCTGTTGTTGATAAATGACCCGCTGGTAAATCTCCGACACTGTCCCCATCCGCCGTTGCACCATGGACGCCAGATTCCCGGCTCGGTATTCCCCCGGCGCATACCCCTCCATAGCCCGCTGCAGTACCCGGCAATCGCCTTCGGACGCCGGCAAGCGGTGCGTTTGCTGCCCCTCGCGCAGCTGCAGCCGATGCTCCAGGTGGCGCAGGAACTCATAGGCACTGGTCAGATCATGAAATTCCTTGCCGCTGATATGGCCCTTGTCGTGCAATTTGTGCAGAGAAAACAGGGTTCCACCGGAGCGCAGCCATGGTTCGGCGCCCCCGTACACCCGCTGCAGGCACTGCACCAGGAATTCAATATCGCGGATGCCGCCGCGATCGATCTTCACGTCGATGGTCGGTTCCGCCTGGCCCAGTGCTTTTCCCATCTGGCGTCCCTTGCGCATCTTCTCTCGCGTCACCAGCGCGGTCTTGATCGCGGCGAAATTCACTTTCTCGGTGTACACGTGCGGCTGTACCGCGCGAATAAACTCGCGAGCGAGACCGGCGTCTCCCGCCGTTTGCCGGACCTTGATCAGCGCCTGCCGCTCCCAGTCGTGCGCCGCATCGGAGTAGTAAGCCAGGGCTTGCGACAACCGGATGGCCAATTCCCCTTCCCCGCCCTGCGGCCGCAGGCGCAGGTCAATCCTGAACACCGGCCCCTCCGCCGTGACCCGCGAGAGGATCTCGGTTGTATGCTGAGCCAGCCGGATGAAATATTCGCGATTGGAAACCGGCGTCCGCGGCGGGTCCTCGCCATCGCCGTAGATGTACATCAGGTCCACATCCGAGCTGTAATTCAGCTCGTTGCCCCCCAGTTTGCCCAGTGCCAGGATGGCAAACGGCGTATCCACCAGCCGGCCCAGGGGATCCAGATGCTGCGGCGTCCCGTGACGCCGCTGCAGCCTGCTGTCCGCCTCACGCAGGGCCTCCTCGATCAACACATCGGCCAGGGCCGTGATTTCCGCCGTCGTTTCCGCCAGAGGCGCGATCTTCAGCACATCGCGCAACATGATGCGGACATACTCCCGCCGCTTGAACCGCGCCAGGGTCAGGGCAGCATCGCTCTCGAACGAACGGGCGCGGAAGCGTGCCAGACTCTCGTGAAATTCTTCCTGGGAAAAGCTGCGGTCAAGATTCTTCTCCCGCAGAAAGGACGGCAACAGGTCCACATTCCGGATCAGCGTCTCTCCCAGAAATCGGCTGTGTCCGAAAACCACAATGGCGTAGTGCGCCAGAAAATTATGCTGATCCAGCAACCGCACAACTTCGGAAGACTCGCACAGCCGCTCGAACAAGAGCAGTGCGCCATCCGGATCAGGGGCTTCGGCCAGCAACCCAGGCAGGGCTGCGGCCAATCCCGGCGACAGTCGCGCGCGGACCCGCTCCAGGTTTAGTTTGGCAAGGTCAGGATTGCGAAAACCACAGACCGTGTGGGAGCGGGTCTCCGACCCGCTCCCACCGGGCAAGGCCCGGATATTTTGCCCGGAATCGGCGCTCATCCCGGGCAGCTCATTTGGCAGTTTCGATGGAGGCAAGACTCTGGGCTCGGATTTTCAGCATACCCTCAATACCGCCTGGTCCCGAAATATTTCCGCACCCCGATGGTGTTGTAGCGGCCCCAGGGCCCGTTCGGCCCCAGGTCCGCCGGCCCCAGATTTTGGTCCCGTGCCCCAAACCGGCTGAACAAAAAATGCTGCGTCACCCGCATTTCGAATCCCTTCCCCAGATACAGCCCCCCGCCCCACGAGTTCTCTACCCCGATCGCGGCCATCGACCAGGTGTAAAGCGCCTGCGGAAGATTCTTGCCGAACAGGAACCTGGGTTCTCCAAAAAGGAAAAACCTCCGGAACTGCCCCCGGCCAAAGGGATGCGCTTCCACGTAGCCGGAGATCATGTAGCGCGCGAAGGCGTTGCAGGGATCGTTTACGCCGCCCGAGATTCCCGCGTCCGCCCGGCAGATGTTGGGATCAATTTCGTTATGCGGAGGCGCCAGGTCAAATTGGCCATATCCCCAGAAGGTGTCGCGGGGAAGAAACATCCGCTC
>JBOGLD010000223.1:0-9845 GCA_050745885.1 Terriglobales bacterium | reverse complement strand
GCTCAGACCCGACGCTCGTGGCAGGAATTTGGACGCGCCTGGGTTCCATGGAAGGGCACGATTTCAGTCGCGCCACCACCCGCTGAGGGAAGTTCGGCTTTAGCCGCTGGGGTTCGCGTTTTCAGCCCACCGCTAGGGCTGGTGGTGCAGAAGCCGACGTTTTGCACAGCGCTCCCCGCCCATCAATACGTTTGAAGGGGCCGGTAGTCCACATCCCTCAGAAGCTCGTAGAGCATCCTGACTCATTCCGCATGAGCTCACAAGCTGCCGAAAACTCACCTTGAAAGTGTTACAGAAAAAGGGGACCGGTCGCTAAATGGAGAAGTCACATTTTCAATGGACTAGTTTCTGGGGGCAGGTCACCGCAATTCGGAACGAGGGCAAGAGCAAAACGTTTATCGAATAATCCCGCTCAATTCAGATTGGCCGAACCAGGCCTCTCTCTGTCGCCTCGGTGTTGCGCACCAGCAGTAAAACCAGGATCATCGCGACCAATGGGACCAGCCCCGCCACGATGACAATTGGATCGAAGGAATGCCCCGCCGTGGCCTGGCGTACATCCGAGAAGTGCCCAATGAGTTCGAACGCGACAATCGTGCCCAGGCCCGCTCCCGTTCCGCTCAATCCGCTGACCGTGGCGACCGATTCGCTGTGGAAGAGGTCCGACGGCAACACGTTCGCCATGGTTGAAAACGCCGCATAGGAGAAGGTAGCGAGCGCAAAAAGGAACGCGATCAAATAGAGGTTGGTAGTGAAGATGGTGGGAATAAGCGTGGTCACACCCAATCCGCCGAAGATAACGACCGCCTTTCGGGACGCACCTAAAGACCATCCGCGCTTGATCAAGTAGCCGGAGATACCTCCGCCAAAGAAGTTGCCCAAATCAGCCGCCAGGAAGGGGACCCAGATGGCGATGAGGCCGGTCTTCAGCTCGATGCCCTTGGTTACCAGATAGATCGGAAACCAATCGGTAACGAAGAACCAGACCGGGTCCGTTAGACCCTTGGCCATGATGGTTCCCCAGGTTTGCGGCAGCCTGAGCAGCTCGCGCCAACTCAGCGGCTTCCTGTTTTCGTGCTGCGGCCTGGGATCCTCCCTGTCCGCAAGAATGAGCTGCAGCTCAGCCTGGCTGATACGCGGATGGGACTCCGGTGGGTGATAGAGCCGCCGCCACACGCTCAACCAGAGAAAACCGAGGACGCCAGGAATGGCGAAAGCCGGGCGCCAGCCCCAGCGGAGATAAATCCCGAGAACAACCCAGGGAGCAATGGCTCCGCCGATGGAAGAGCCGCTATCGAATAGCGCGGTGGCCAATCCGCGTTCGCGTTTCGGGAACCACTCCGAGACGGCCTTGGTTGCCGCCGGCCAGTTCGCGGATTCACCCGCCCCGAGCAGGAAACGGAAACCGGCAAAGGTGTAAAGGCCCTGCGCGAGAGAGGTCAGCATCGAAACCACGGAATAGAACGCCACTGTGAGAGATAGTCCCCGCCGGGTGCCGATCCGGTCCATCAGACGCCCGAACGCGGTTTGCCCGATGGAGTACGCGAGACGGAACGCGATCACGATATTGGCGTAGTCAGTGTTGTTCCAGTGGTATTCAAGTTTGAGGTAAGGTGCCAGCAGCGAGAGTGTTTGCCGGTCCACGTAATTAATTACGGTGGACGCAAAGAGAATTCCGCCGATCCACCAGCGCAGGTTCGAGATGGGCCGGCGGACCGAGAAGTCAGTCTTGCCCGGCGCCGACGTGATTGCTGGCTCTCTAATAATGCTGCTCCAGTCGCTTATGACGCCGCAACCTTACACTCGAGCAATGCGCAACCGTAGATTCCCGAGACCCTGCCGCTCAGCCCTGACCACTCCCATCGCGTTGGTTCGGACCCGAAGCGTGCCTGCCGACACTCCAGGCAGCACCGCTGCGGACGACGACGACACATTAAGCCCACCCAGGTTGAGTTCGTAGACAGAGTCCGGGTGCAGACCGGTAATGATGAGCGCTTCACAGCCCAGATCGGGCAGAGACACTTCGCCTGCGCTCACAACTGATCCGGTCGCGCTGAACAATGCCATCGGTCCCTGCTCGAAGGCCGCGCCCAGAAAATTCACTCCGTCGAGAAGTTCAGCGTGTCTTTTGCCGGTGGTTCCCCGGTTGCCGATTTCAACAACGTGGAGGAAAAAGTCTTCCTCGGCGGGCGCGGCAGGCGCTACTTCGATTCGCCAACCGCCCGGCACCACGTTCTTGCGGTTCGAGCTGAGGATTCTGTTGAAGTCCTCGCCCCAGAAGAGTTTCCACATGTGGCGAAGCTTCGGATCCTCGGGCAGCGGCCCGCCTTCCGCCGGATCGAGCGGCCAGTTTTCTCCCGTGCCCCACTCGCCTCCGTGGTCATCGCCGGGAGTATAGAATTCATGGCCTTCACCCCCCCGCCGCGTGATGATGCGTTCCCGAGGCAGAAGCGAATGCACCAGCATCTCTCCGGATCCTTCTGTCAGACGGAACTGTTTGGCATTGGGAAAATCCTGCGCGCCAGGAATTCCTCTACCGTCATCCTGGTCAACACTTGGCTGGTTTACGCCATGAAGGAGCCAGGCTTTTCGAAAGGACGCTTTGCTGCTGACTACATGATCGAATACAAATAGAACTCTGTGCCCCGGTACGTACAGCACTTCCCGGGTAAAGCGCCGTAGTTTGTCGCGAGAGTATGCATTGCTGGCGTCTCCCATGGCGTAGTGATACTCGCCGGGAACATAGTCGACGACGCGCATCGAGCCGAGATCCCACAAATCACGGGTGCGGTTCCAATCCTCACGGCTGCGTATGGTGTTCCAATAGCGGGAGGAATCCATGCGCTGTCCTCCATCGTTTGCCGCCGGGAGGAGATTGTCCGACCAAAAGAACTTCTCGGCCGGATCGTAAACGAGCACAGAATTGTGCGCCACGGTGCGTCGGTAATAGTTCAGGTAGTGGGGGCTCTCCGTGTCCGTATAATCTGCGCCGCTGTCGATCGCGAGATAGCCACCGCAATAGATCCTGATCTGATTCTGGTCGAGGTGCTGATGTTTGGCGAAATAGGGTCCGCAATCGAACTCGATCCAGGTCGAGTCCGGCTTCCACCCATCCCGCATCACCAGGTGGCCCACGCCAGGAAAGAAGCGCTGGTGCGGCAATTCGGTCTCGCCAGCCAGCGCAGGATCGCGCGCCGTGACCTCCGGATCGTCCCACAGAAACTCCAGAACCGGCAGTACCCACTGCTTCGCGAAAAACCCGCTCTTGCGCAGAAGCCAGGCGCTGTAAGGGTCCTTGAAGCGGTTGACGGCGTAACCCAAAAGGGCAGTGTCCCGGGAGTCCAGAACGGGATATTCATTGTCACCTTCGCGCGATGGAGTCCCGTCCGGCAGGAGCTTGTAGAGATAGGTGGTCCCGACATTCCGAAATACGGAAAAGTGCTGGGCTGGATCCACGCCCGTGGTAGTTCGCAGCAGTTCGGCCAGCAGCGTCATGGAGGCCCACGTGATCCGCATATAGTCCATGGATTCGTGGTAGCTGCCCTCCGGGCTGACGACATTGGTGGTGTCGAGAATATTGGCCAGACACCGTGCTATGGTGTCACGCCAGGCTGCGCAGCGCTGATCGCAATCCGGATACCCCTCGACCGCAGCCGATGCAAATGCCGCCAATGCAAGATATCGCAGGCTGTAGTTGTGGTAGGAGAATTCGCCGGGGTCGGCGAAGTCGGCAGTCGACAGCATAGCCGCCGCGCCGTCCTTCAGTTCACCGGCGACCCGGTCTTGCAACCCACGATCGAAGCCGCCGTAGCCAAGAAGCCAATCGAAGGCCAGCGCCCAACGGGTGTAATCGAGCCACGACCGTGAGGGCCTTCCGCCGCTGGTGACATGCTTTGCGCGCATTTCTGCCAGGGCGCGGTCGGCGAAGCT
The DNA here is from genome assembly GCA_050745885.1 of Terriglobales bacterium. Lineage (GTDB taxonomy): Bacteria > Acidobacteriota > Terriglobia > Terriglobales > Acidobacteriaceae > JAIQFF01. The sequence goes on along the minus strand of JBOGLD010000223.1, from coordinate 5,915 downwards.
GGCTTGCCCCGTCAAGCGCCACGACAGGGCCCAGCCTTCCATATCCTCCGATGGCCGCCGTCCGGCTGCGTAGCGTGCCTTTAACAATGGCAGACCGGTAAACGGGTCCGAATCGGCGATCAACAATCGGGGATGGCGAAACCTCACCTGCGCCCTCGCGGGCCACCGTGCAGCCAATGCGGATGCAGCCATCGCCGCTATAAAATCACGCCTTCTCATGTCTTTGGTCGTTAACCTTCCGCAATCCCCTCTACAGCTTGAAAGCGTTCCGCGTCTTGGCGGAATCGAGAGGAAAGAAAAAGAAGGAAAACGAAATTCATCGATTCCGCCTTCCCCGCTCTGCGCGCCTCCTAGAGTATGGCGAAACGCTTGGTAGCCAAGGATCTATGCCACTCCGATCATGCCCTTTCGTTCGCGTGCTATTTTCTTTCTTATTTGCGGGCCGCGCAAGTGTATAAATAATCGAGCCCCGGCCTGAGTTTTGGCCCTGGGCCACACATTGGAGAACGGACGTGATGCGAAACAGCAAGGACTTTCGTTGGCTGGCAGAACAGCGTCGCCGAAAAGTCTTGGATCTGGTCGAGAAGAGAGGCCAGATCACGGTGCGGGACCTGGTCGGAATGTTTTCCATTTCGGCGGTTACGGCGCGCGGAGACTTGGACGCGCTGTCGTCGGATGGAATGGTGGTTCGCTCGCACGGCGGCGCCGTCCGGCGACTGGAAGCAAGTCAAGATTATCCTCTGCGCCTGAAAAAATCTCTTCACCATGCCGAGAAGGTCAGAATCGGGCGGGCATCGGCGGACCTGATCCAGGACAACGAAACCGTCATCTTGGACTCGGGAACCACCACGGTGGAGATTGCCCGCCATTTGAAGGCACGCAGGCTGCAATCCGTTACCGTTATCACCCATGCGCTCAACGTCGCATCCGAGCTGATGGACGCCACTGATGTCTCCGTGATCATGATCGGAGGCCTGCTGCGCCCGGTATCCTGCTCTTTCGTGGGACCCCAAGCGGAAGCCATGCTGCAGGAGTTTCATGCCGACCGTCTTTTTCTGGCGGTGGATGGGTTCGACCTGGAGATCGGGCCGTCCACGCCGGACGTGCTGGAAGCCCAACTCAACAGCCTGATGGTCCGTGTTTCCAAAGAGGTCAATGTGGTTGCCGATTTCAGCAAGTTAGGTCGCAGGAGCGTTTCTCGCATTAGCCCCCTTGCGGGGGTTCACAGGTTGATCACTGACACTCGCGCGCCGGCCGATTTCTGCGAGGCCCTGCGCAAGTCGAAGATTGACGTGATTACTGCATAGCTTCCGACCTGGCGAGGCGAGTCATGTGATATGCCAGCATGCGGTCTGGCAGCAACAGAGCGTCCCGAAATCTGAGGTCTGCATCCCGCGACCTTCCCAGTTCCTTATCCAGCAAGCCCGCGGTGTACATCCACCAGCTCGGATAGGCGCTGGTTTGGCTACGATTCGCTGCCTGGTCTAAAGAAGATTGCAGGCGCTCCTGCCATTGAGTCGGATTGAAACCTGGCAATTTTCGTGCGGCCAACCATGCCCAGCGAATCTGATCGGGAGCAGTCGCCGCCGCAGCCCTCTCGAATGTGGCCCTGGCTTGCTCCGGGTTCCCGCAACGAGCGTAAGCCGAGCCGAGCAGGTAGTTCGTTCTGGCCGACTGAAGAATGGGTTCAAGGCCGTCACGCGTGAAGGTCAAGCCTGGAACTTCCGAGCCAAGGTGCTGGGCAAGTGATAGCGCATCCCCGCACTGCCCTTTCCTCGCAGAAACCAGTACCCGTTGCAATTGCACTTCAATCCAGACCTGGCGGACGTTGGTCCCGCCTTCCTCCCGCGGGAAGAAGCGGTTATGGAACAGACTCTCTGCGCGCCCGAAATCGTGCGCTTCCGCCAGATTCAGAATCAATTCAAAAATCAGCACCGGTGGCGCCGCATGAAGTTGGGGATACTTTTCCAGTGCCTCCACCCGCTCCTGGGGAGGCCGGTTCAAAAGACTGAGCGTCTGGTCCATACCCATATAGATCTCAATGTTTGTGGGATCGCTGCGCAGGCCCTCGCGAAAAGCTGACAGTGCCCCCTCAGGATCATTCTTGGCGTGAAGAAGAGCCAGTCCGGTGCTTGCACTCAGGACCGGAAGTTCAGGTCCAAACTTGCGAGCTTCCGACCATTCGCTCAAGGCGGAATCGGTCAAGCCGCGGGAGAAATAAAGCGTTCCCAGCAGATAGTGCGCGGTCGCGTCAGAAGGACGTGTTCGCAAGGCCGCACGCAGGACGAAAAGCTCTTCCGCGGTGCTCGGAAAAACATAAGCCGTAGAGAGCTTCGCAGCCGTCCTGTAATCTTCGGACCCTGACTGTCCGAGCTTCTCGCGGCAATAACCCTTGAAATAGGCGGCCAAAGGGTGGTCGCGCGGGGCGAGGGTCCCCGGCTCGCTTTGATCCCTGACGGCCGCTGGATATGGCCTGGACAGTACATCCAAGGCCCGTTGGTAGAGCCCGAGCCGCATATATTCCGTGGCAATATTCAGCACACGGTCGCTATCATCGGCGAGATGGCTGAGGTCTGGACTGCCGGCTTCTTCTCGAAGAAAATCACTGAGCGGATATCTCGCCAACTCCTCCCGGGCGAGGGCCCGCGATTCTTCGGCTTTACCGGCTGCGTCCTTCACTGCAACCAGCTCCTCCTGAATGCGAAGATCCTGGGGAGCGGCTCGCATGGCCCCGGAAAGGTGACGTTCGGCGCCGGCCAGATCGCCCTCCCGCGCCAACAATTCGCCCAGGCGCAGGGCCGCCGGGGAAAAAGATACCGGCAGGCGCTCGGCCTGTTCGTATGCGTCGCGGGCGTGCCGGACATCGCCCAGACCGTCATAAGCTATGCCAAGGTAGTAGGAAATCTCTGTGTCAGAGGTGTCCCGCATGTGGAGCGGCGCAAGAAGACCCCTGGCCTCGTCGAAGCGCAACAGGCCGGCTGCCAGGCGGCCTGCCGCCTTCCCCGCGGCGAAGCTTCCCGGGAACCTCTCCAGCGCTTCCTTGTAGGTTGCGAGAGCGCTCAGATTTCTTCCGTTCAGTTCGTCTTCTTTGCCCAGCTGAATCCAATCGTCGCAGGTCCTCTTGTCGGGATCGGGAATGTGGTACGACGGCTGCGGTCCCACGTGAACGTCTGACGCGGGAGTCCAGTCATATTCGCCTTCAGTCTGGCGCAAGACTACGGCGCCTTTTGCGTCCTGAATCTCAATCGTATATTTTGCCCGCGAGTCTGGATGCGGAAGCTCGTGGATCCAGGTATGTTCGGGGGTCAAATCCAACCTCTCATGAAACAACACCTGCTTCCCGTTCAGGATGGAAACCGACGCCTGCGCAATAAGCTGGTTGGCATTGAATCCGGCCATCAGGCCGCGGGCGTTACGGGTGAGACTCGCAACCCCGGCGAGATTGGCCCGTGAAATCCCTCCGATTTCCCGCGCCGGCATCCAGTATTCCGAGAAGTGCAGGACTTGCCGAGGTTCAAGAAAGGCATAGGTCTCCTGATTACGAAACAGACCGGCCTGCACTTCGAGGTAAGCGCTGTTGTCGTCGGACAGTGCCTTGCGCCAGTCCAGGCCGTCAGCGTCAGCGCCCCACGACCAGATTTTCTTGGCCGGAACCTGTTCGTACTGCGCAAAATGCACCGTGCCCGTATTCGTGTGGGGATTCCACACCCCCATGAAATTTTCCCGGCTGCCATAAACGAACAGGGAAACCGGTCCTTTCGTGTGATTGCGAAGCAGGCTGTAATCAATGCCATCCTGATCCACCGGCCAGGGATGGATTTCGGTAAAGCCATGGCTGGCTGTAAACCGCATGGGATACGCGATGCGCGAATCATCCCATGCCTCTATTCCGGCGTTGTTCCACCAGTAGAATCGGTGCCGTACATCGCTCCGATTGCTGAGGGTCACGCGCTGCTCCAGCACCGTCGATTTCGGGCGGAGAATCAACTCTACCGTCCATTCCATTCCGTAAACCCGGTCGATGTTGCCGACGCTGACCGAAGCGCTGCGATCGTGATGGGTCGCAAAGGCAAAGTTGATCGGCGACATCGTGACCCAGTTGTGCGAGACGGGAAAATTAAATTCGTCTCCGAAAGCAGCCCAGGCCCCGCGATAAGCGATAGCGGCCTTCTTGATCGACGGATTGGCATAAAACATGGGCTTGCCGGAAATCTTGTCCAGGCAAGTGTAAAGATGGCCGCCGAGGTCCGGCAGCACTGAGCATTTCAGGTATTCGTTCTCAAGGTAGATTGCACGCCACGCATGGTCCACCCGTTGGCTCGTAAGGTTAGTGCGCAAGCTGTAGGGGTAGTTGAAGCGATTGGTGGTGAACTGGTCAAAGGGGGGATTGGGATCGGGCATCCCTTCTTGGTATGTCGGCAAGGTGAGCGTGCCTTGCCAGACGCGCACTTGCCCTTGCGCCAACGCGGTGGCAAGCAGTCCGAGAACCGCGATTTGCCCGAGGCGCCGCATCTAGATGGAGATTCCGAGCACCCGCGCAGCGTTCTCAGAGTAAACCTTGCGTAGAATGCCCTCCGGCAGTTGAATGCCATAAATGCGCCAGCGTCCCTGCGGCGGGATGATTGCCGGAGCGTAATCGAAGTACTCGTCTTCCGTTTCCAGGAACCGGTAGTAGATCTCGTACAACTTGTCATTGAAGACTTGCTGGGGAAACTCGTCGCCATGGGGCGTCGCATCGGTGGCGAACATGATGCGGTCCTGGTATTTGTCGAAGAATTTTCTGGCAGTTACCGGTTGCCGTCCCAGTTCGCCGATCCGGGCCGCGATATCCACGGACATATTGGGAAACCGGTCCAGGTTCTCCGAGACGTTTTGCAGGTTTTCAGAGAAGTTGCCCACATGCAGGGTAACGAACTCCGTCTTGGGATGCCGGGCGATGACACGATTGCGGGCCGCGATCAACTCGGCGTTGCTGGGAAAGTCTCCGCCGTAGAACGACCAGTCCGGGTGATTGTTCAACTCTTCGTAGCGTTCATTGAAGCGATCGGTCGGAGTGAAAAACGCCACCGGATCTGAGATGTGCATGGCCACCGGCATGTTCAATTGCCCGCAGGCGTCCCACATGGGATCGAAACGCGGATCGTCAATTTTCACCAGTGTGCCCGAGGTAATGTTTTCGCGGAGATAAAGTCCCAGCGTCTTCAGGATCTTCAAACCGTACGCGCCATCGCGATGGGCTTGTTCAATCGCCTGCTCCTGCAGCTTGGGATAACCTGGCTCTTTAAAGCGGGAATACGAGGGCTCGGTGAAGGTATAAAAGCGGCCGGGATACTGGCGGTCGTATTTCGCAATCGCGTCCCTGAGTCCTTGGTCGTATCCGCCGGTCAGGTTGACCATGGCCCGAATGTTTTTGCGATCCATGACCGCCAGCAGTTCCTGGGGCGTTCCCAGATATTGCCGGTCCGGTGAGAGTTCCACGCCATTTTCCGATTTGGTCGAGATGGTAATGTGCGTGTGGAAGTCGATTACCGGAAATTTTGCACGCTCGATGTGCGACTCATGCACCTGGAGCATGCTTTTGGGCTCGTACTGCGAAAGTTCCAGAGATTTGGGATGGGGCTTGGTCTCGGCCCCTACGGCGGCTGCCGCACTGCCGATCTGCGTTCCGGCCCCAGCCACCAGGCCCACTCCATATAGCCACTGACGGCGATTGATCAATTGTCTCTACCTTTCCGAGCTATTGTCCCGGCTCAAGCGCCGGCGTGGCAATGTCCACCGGGCGTCTTTGTCCATCTATCGAACCATGCCAGACGCTTCCGCCGAACGTCGTAATGTATACCTTATTGTGATCCAGCGGATCGGGGATCACGCGGTGTGCCCATTTGAAGTTGAATCCGGGAATGCGGGTCCAATGC
>JBOGLD010000222.1:0-5856 GCA_050745885.1 Terriglobales bacterium | reverse complement strand
CGGTCACGATCAGGGCCCCATTTTCACCCAGGGTCATGACAACCTGCTTTACTCCGCCGCGAATCAATTCGCGCGCAACCGTCTCGGGGTCGGCGTCTGCATCCGGGCTGAGGCCGGCGAGCACCCTGGCCTCACTCTGGTTTGGCGTAAGGATGTCGACGGACTGCAAGATGGATGGAGATAAAGGCCGGACCGGAGCTGGATTCAGAATCGTGATTGCGCCTCGCGCGCGTCCGCAGCTCAGGGCTGCGGCGGCGGCAGCCACTGGAATCTCAAGTTGGGTGAGCACCACGGCTGGCGAGCTGAACGCCGCTTCGCATTGGGAAACGTCGGCTGCAGTTAAGTGTTCATTGGCTCCGGGATCAATCGTGATGCAGTTATGTCCGCTCGCCGCTTCAACAATAATGAAACCCACTCCGGTGGGTGCGCCGGCGGTGGCTTTTACGTGGGTGACGTCAATGCCTTCGTCGCGATAGAGGCCCAGGGCCATTTCCCCGAAAGCGTCGGTTCCGATTCTGGCAACGAAGCTGACGTTGGCTCCGAGGCGGGCGCATCCCACGGCCTGATTCGAGCCCTTCCCGCCATAATCCACCCGATACCCTGTTCCGAGGAGGGTTTCGCCGGTGCTCGGCATGCGCTCGACCTTCATGGTCAGGCCGGTGGCGTAGCTGCCCACGACCGTGATTCGAGGAGCACTCAAGGGGCAATCTCCGGGACAGGCTTTGGGGTGGGCGCAGTCAGCAGGTCGACGAACATCTTGTAGAACCTCTCGGTGTCCAGATCAACTTGCACTTCGACGGGCTGCACGTCGATTTGCGGTCTGTCCTGATCGGTCCAGGTGAGGATGTTGCCGTAGCCGGCGCCCCGGCTCAGGTCAACATCGATGAAGCGGGTTTCTGTCTTGGTAATCAGGCTGGGATCGAGCCATGCTGCTGCGGCCAGTTCATCCCACAAGTAGTTGTACTCGCCGAACAGGCGGGAATATTTGCCGATGTACTCTGCCGCCGGCGTCTTGCCTGCTTTGATACGGTCGATCAGCTCCAGAGTCATTCTCGTCTTTACCGAAACGTCCACGGGAGTGCAGACGATTTTCTGCCACCTGGCGCGTAAAACGATGTGGGCTGCTTCCGGATCAAACCAGATGTTGAATTCGTGCCGCGGAGTGTTCATGAATTCGGGGTCGGCGGTTTGCGGATTCAAACTGGCGCCCATGAAGACCAGTTCCTTGGCCAGTTGAGAGAATTCGGGATCGATGGAGATAGCCAACGCAAGATTGGTCATGGGGCCGCCGGCGTAAATCGTGATCTCGTGGGGGAACCTGTGGACCATGCGCACCAGAAAATGGGGCGCGTCCTCATCGAGCGCCTTGCGGGTGGGCTTGCCTTCCGGCATATCTCCGAGCTGGTCAGGCGGATGATAGAACCTTGGAGTCCATGCGCCGGCCCAGGCCACGGAGCCGTAGCGCTGCTGCCAGAGCTCGGTCTCGTTTTTTCGGCGGACCAGCGGATACTCCGCTCCCGCCACCACTGGAATATCGGTTCGACCGATGAGATCGAGCGTGCGCAAAGTGTGTGCCACCTCGGATTTGAGCCACGCGTCACCGGTCACAACCGTGATGCCAAGAACATCGGTTTGTGGAGACTGGATCAGGAGCAGGATCGCCTGCTGGTCGGTTCCGCCGGGTCCGGCAGCGTCTTCGTCGATGATGATCTTGCGTTTTCCCTGTCCCCAGCACGTGAGGCACGTCATCACTACCGTTGCTACAACCCAGACCCGGCCGAATTTCATTCTTCCACCTCGGAATTTGAAAATGCTTTTAGAGCTACGCCGGACCGTCGTCCGGCTCGGCCCGTGCGGCATTCTTCGACTTGCTCAGGACAGGCCCTGCCCCTACGCGGGCGGGGATGCGGACAAGCGGCCAATCAGCAAAGAGAAGAACTTTGCGGAATCCACGTCCACCGCGACCCGGGCATTGGGTACAAATGTATCGCGCAAGACTGGGGATGTTCTGGTGCTGGCGAGGGTGGGCGCGGAACCTCGAATCGGCATGTTGATAGCCGCCTTTTCCTTTTCGGGCTTGCGCCGCAAGTCCCCGGCACTCGGACTATAGCCCACGGTTTCGCCCGCAGTCAGCTCGCCGGTAGTTTCCACATCGACGTAATAGTCTTTGAACTTCAGGATAGAAGGGTCGAGGAATGCGGCGACGGCGAGCGGGTCATGCATATTCGGTCCCACTGGAAAGCCCTGCTCGCGATTATGGTTGATGGCGTTGCGGCCGATCTTTGCCGCCGCCTGGCTGACGGGGTTCTGCGCCGCCTCGAGGGTACGCACGTGGTCTTCGGTGAGTGAGGTTTTGCGGGTGACGTCGAGTCCGACCATGGTGATGGGAATGCCGGATTGAAACACGATGCGCGCCGCCTCGGGATCAACATAGATGTTGAACTCGGCCGCGGGCGTTATATTTCCGCCGGAGAGCGAGCCGCCCATCAGGACGATCCCACGCACCATGGCGGCGAGTTCCGCATCGAGATTTAGCGCGGTGGCGATGTTGGTCAACGGGCCAATCGGGATCAACGTGACTTCCCCGGGATACTTGCGCACGATGGCGCGAATAAATTCCGCGGCAGGTTGGGCGATTGGCTTGGTTTTTGGTTCGGGGAAGACGGTCCCGTCCAGTCCATTCTCGCCGTGCACGTAGGCGGCAGTTACCAGGCGGCGCACCAGCGGAACCGTGGCACCCGCGGCGACCGGGATGTCGGTGCGACCGGCTATTTCGACCATGCGCAGGGCGTTGGGCAGCGTCAGTTCGAGCGGGACGTTACCGGCGACCGGGGTGATGCCCTCAATCTTCAACTCCGGGGAGCGCATGGCGAGCAGCAGGGCCAGCGCGTCGTCGACGCCGGGATCGGTGTCAATGATTACGCGGAAGGGACCACGACCGATTCTCGGGCCTGAGTCTCCCTGGTCTGATGCCCGCGCGGCGTGCGCGCCGGGAACAAAGCCCGACGTCAGACTGCCCGCGGCCACGGCGGCGGCCGAGGCGGTAACAAACTGGCGGCGGGTCACGCGAAAGAGTGGCTTCGAATCCATGTGAATTCCTCCTGAAGGATTTCCTAGTGTGCCGGCCGCGGCGGCTGGGTCATCAATTTGACGTAGAGATCGTACAGTTTTGTGGTGTCAACATCGAACTGTACCGTCGCTTTCCGTTCATAGGGCGGAACTTCTGTTTTCGGATCCCAGAACAGGGTCTGGCCATAGCTGGGGCCGTGGTCAACATCAATGTCCACATAAAGTTCCTTCTGGCCGGTGATGATGGAGGGGTCGATCATGGCGGCGGCGGAGAGCTCGTCCCACATAAAGCTCTCCACGGCGAATTGGGTGAGGTAGCGAGCCACCGGCGTGTCGGCTCTCGCGATGGCAGCCTTGAGTCCCGGATTCACCTTGGTCTTGACCGAAATATCGATGGGCGTGATGGTGATTTTGTTCCAGGGGGCACGCATGGCAATGCGCACGGCCTCGGGATCGAACCACCAGTTGAATTCCCGGCGGCCGTCAACTCCGTTGATCCCGCCCGTGCTGGCGTACATGCCACTGCCCATCAGGACGAGTTCTTTAGCTAACGTTGCTACTTGAGGATCCAGGCGCAGAGCCAGGGCGATATTCGTCATGGGGCCGCCGGCCCAGATCACCACTTCGCCGGGATACCGGTGCACCATGCGAACGATAAAGTGCGCGGCGGTTTCGTCGAGCGGCTTGGTATGTGGTGTCCCTTCGACTAGAGCCGGAACCACGTCGGGTCCGTGATATTGAGTGCGAAAGGCAGGGGCAAGGGTTTCCGGCCACTTGGAGAAGTCGTTCCAGCAGCCCTTGTAGCGGAGCTTGCCATAGAGGGCCTCCCAGCGCTCGGATTCTTCTTTCGAGTTAAGAAGAGGGAACTCGGCGCCCTGGATGACCGGAACGTCGGTGCGGCCGGCGATTTCCAGCAGGCGCAGGGTACGCTGGGTTTCTTCCTTCACCCATTGGTCGCCGCTCACGGTAGTGATGCCCAGCACGTCGAATCTGTCTGACTGCAGAAAAATCAGGATGGACTGCATATCGGTGGTGGCCGGTCCGCGCGCGTCCTGGTCGACGATGACTTTGATCTTTTGCGCTTGCAGCCCGGTGGCCGCAGCCAGAATCAGAAAAGCGGTCAGCAGGACAAAGAAGCTTCGTGGCTTCATTGCGGATATCCCTCGGTCTTCCTGATCTCGCCTCGCAGGATTTGCTGGAAGGCAACAGCAAGTTTTCCAACGACCCGTTCGGAAGAAATAGCATTCTAACGGTTGTTCGGAGGCTCTGCCAGCCTGGGTGTCCGGTGGCGGCGGGTCAATTGCGGAGGGCAACTTCAGCGACTAGAATGATGATCGCGGAAAAGCAATATTGGTTTTGCCCTTCGACTCTCCTCACGTGCCATGGACCGTTTCCGCGTGACCGCTCGGCAATCCGGCTTTACTGGCGCCAGTATCGCGACCTGCACACTGGCGGCACTGGTTTTTCTTGTCCCGTTCGTGACCCGAGCGCAGACTCCGAGCGCTGCGCCCGCAGCGACCTTGCAAGGCTCAGTGCGAGACTCAACCGGCCGTCCGCTTGCTGCTGCGACCGTATATCTCCAAGGCAAGGATGGCCGGCAGATTCTTTCCGTACACCCGGACGCGACGGGGAGCTATCGCTTTGCGGGACTTGGCGAGGGCACTTACAGGCTGCGGGTGGAGCAGGCCGGATTCAGCGCCGCTACTTTTGGCCCCTGCGTGCTTGGGGCGAAGGAAGCGAAGACGTTTGACCTTGTGCTCAAATCTTCCCCAGGTCCGCAATCACAGGCGCCTTCGGCCTCCAACGCGAGCGCAGGCACGCCGGAGTTTTACGATGAACCTCAGTTCACCGTGGCCGGCGTCACGGACGGCACCAATCTTGGTGGGCACGGTTCGAATACGATTGTGCGAACCAAAGAATCCCTGGCCAAAGACATTGCATCTCTGAGCGTCGCAGGAGACAAAGGACCTTCCGGCAACGCGGTGCCGGCGGCGAGGACGCCCGAGGGTCCGGATGAGAGCGCTCTCCGGGCTGCGGCGGAGCGACAGCCCGCAGACTTCGGCGCCAACCACCGGCTGGGCAGGTTGCTGGTCGAGAACGGAAGGGCTACGGAATCGCTAGCCTACCTGGAGCGGGCCTCGCAGCTTAAACCTGGCGACTGCGAAAACGGCTACCTGCTGGCTCTCGCTTATGCAGATGTGGGTCAATTCCAACGCGCACGCACCAATGCGCGAACGCTGCTTATAGTTCGGGGTCATACCCAGAAAGACCAGGCCGAAGTCCACCACTTGCTGGGTGACATTGAAGAGAAACTGGGCAATCCGCTTGAAGCGGTGCACGAATACCAGAGTGCGGCGGAACTGAACCCGGTGGAATCCAATTTCTTCGATTGGGGAGCGGAGCTTCTGCTGCATCGCGCGGTCGAGCCTGCCATCGAGGTGTTCGGCAAGGGCAATCGTCTGTTTCCGCACTCCGCGCGGATGCTGATCGGGCTGGGAGTGGCCTGGTACAGTGGCGGTTCGTATGACCAGGCCGCGCAGCGGCTGTGCGAAGCGTCGGACCTGAATCCCGGCGACCCGAAACCGTACCTGTTTTTGGGCAAGATACAGAGCGTCGAAACGGTGCAGTCAGAGTGCTCGACCGAGCGTCTGAGGCGATTCGTGAAGCTTCAGCCTGCGAATGCCGAAGCCCATTACTACTACGCGGTGAATCTCTGGAAGCGGCGAAAGGGGCCGGATGACACTGAAAGACTGGCACAAGTCGAGACCCTGCTGAAGCAGTCGGTTA
>JBOGLD010000221.1:0-15830 GCA_050745885.1 Terriglobales bacterium | reverse complement strand
CCGCAACCTGGACGAGGTGGTCAACGGCGTCCAATTGGGAATCACCATCGTCAGCCTGACCCTGGGCTGGGTGGGAGAGCCGGTGCTGGCCCAAATGATGCTGGGTCCGGTTCGGGACCTGCCTCACGCCTCGGTTTACGCCCATGGCATTGCCATCTTCATCGCTTTCGCCCTGATCACCTGCCTGCACGTCATTCTGGGCGAACTGGTTCCCAAATCGCTGGCCTTGCAGCGGTCCGAGCAGGTGGCCCTGGCCGTCGCCGGGCCGATGGACGTCTTCCTGACTCTGACCCGCCCCTTGTCGTACGTCATGAGCCGGGCAGCCGGCTGGGTCCTGCGGGCGCTGGGTTCGCGCCGCATCCGGGAAGGAGCCGTTCACTCGCCCGATGAGCTCAAGCTCATCGTGACCGCCAGCCGCCAATTCGGGGAAATCCCGCCCTTCCAGGAGGAAATGATCCACCACGCCCTGGAACTCGACAATATCACCGTGCGCGAGGTGATGGTCCCCCGCCCCGCCATTTTCTCGCTTCCCGGCGACCTTGTGATTGCCGATGCCCTGGCCCGGGTGGTCGAGGAACAACACTCGCGGGTTCCGGTCTACGACCCGCAGCGCGGCCCCGAGCACATTGTGGGAGTGCTCTATGCCCAAGACCTGATGCGCTGGACCCGCCTGCGCCTGACCACCGCTCCCGACCAGCCGGCGGCAGCACGAGTCGCGGCCATGAAAATCAGCCAGATCATGCACGATGTGCTGGTCGTGCCTGAAACCAAGGTCCTCACCGAATTGCTGGAAGAATTCAAGGAACGCAAACGGCACCTGGCAGTCGTGGTCGACGAGTTCGGCTCCACCGCCGGCGTGGTCACGGTCGAAGATGTTCTGGAACAGATCGTGGGCGAAATCGAAGATGAATTTGATGTGGCGCCACCGCAGCAGGCCCTGGTTGACGGCGAGATCGCAGTCGTCCTCGAAGGTTCGGTCAGCATCCGTGACCTGGAATCGCAATATCAGCTTTCGCTGCCCCGCGATTCCGGCTTCGAAACCCTGGCCGGCTTCATCCTCGCCCGTCTGCAGAGAATCCCCAGGCAGGGCGAAACCTTCGAATATGAAGGCCACCGCTACACCGTGCAGGAGATCGAAGGCCACCGTATCGCCAAGGTCAAGATTGAAAAACTGGAACCCCGACCCGTGACCCAGGCGGGAGACTGAGAACCGGGAACTCAAAACTGGAAACTGGGGTTGAAAAAAGAAACCTGAAGCCCACACTGACAGATCCGCGAGGAGATCGAAATGCAATCCCTCACGCCAATGCAAACGCACGACTAACGACCAACGACTAACGAGCAACGACAAGCTTCCTCCATGCCTCGATACCTGTCCCTCCGCGTTCTGTACACGCTGCCGGTGATCTGGCTGGTGGTCTCAATTGTCTTCCTTCTGATTCACCTCGTGCCCGGCGATCCCATCCTGCAAATGCTGGGAGAAGGCGCTCCCGTAACCGATGTGCAGGCCGCCCGCCACGCCTATGGCCTTGATCTTCCCCTGGGCCGGCAATACCTGAATTACTGGGAAGGTGTGCTGCGCGGCGATCTGGGGCCGTCGCTGCGCTTCAATCAAAGCGTGACAGTCCTGATTGCTCAGCGTTACCCCTACACCATGGAGTTGACCCTGGCGGCGCTGCTGGTGGCGGTGGTGCTCTCGGTTCCGGCCGGGGTGCGCTCCGCGCAACGGCGCAACCGGTGGGATGATCGCCTGCTCAGCGTGGTCAGCCTGTTCGGCTTGTCCTTCCCCAACTTTGCCCTGGGCCCCATTCTCATCCTGGTGTTTGCCATCAAACTGGGCTGGCTGCCAGTTTCCGGGTCAGGCTCTCTCGCCCACCTGGTGCTTCCCGCGATCACCATGGGCGGCGCGCTGGCCGCGATCCTCACCCGCATGGTGCGCACCTCCATGCTGGAAGAATTAGGCCAGGATTACATCCGCACCGCGCGCGCCAAGGGACTGTCGGAACGTAAGGTGGTCTACGGCCACGCCTTGCGCAACGCCATGATTCCGGTAATTACCGTGCTGGGACTGCAGTTTGGCGCGCTCCTGGCTGGCGCCATCGTGACCGAAACCATTTTTTCCTGGCCCGGAATCGGACGGTTGACTATCCAGGCCATCTCCAATCGCGACTACTATCTGGTGCAGGGCTGCATCCTGGCCATTGGGCTGACCTACGTGGCGGTGAATTTTCTGACGGATTTGCTGTACTCGGTAGCGAACCCGAGGATTCGGCAATGATTCGTACCCACGATATTTCTGATAAGGATATTTCTGATAAATTTGTCACGCCACCGGGGTGGAACACCGCAAAGAACAAACTAAAGGATGTGGACGATGCGATATGTGCTGATTTCAATCCTGATGACAGTTTCGACCTTCGCTGCAGGACAAAACGCTACCCCTGCGAGCGCGAGGCCTGGCGACGAACAGGCCATTATCCAATTGCGGGATGCGTTGTTGAAAGCGTATGACGCAGGAGACGTGAAGACGCTCTCCGAAATCGAGGACGACAATTTCACTCTGGCTGGAGAGTTTGGGCAGATGACAAAACAGCAGCATCTGGATCAGGTTCGCGGTCGAGAGAAGCCGCAGATTGTCTCTCGCAAGATCGACAACCAATTTCGATTTTACGGCGACGTCGCTCTGCTGACGGAGGTTGATCACGCGACTGATGCTGAAGGGAAGGCTGATTATCAGACCACCATCCTGTGGGTACGGCGCGGAAATACCTGGCGGGCAGCCCACATGCATTACTCGAAGATAAAGGATATGCCCTAGAGTTCGTGCAAATTCAATTTCCCAAGGTGTCCACCCTCTCCATTTCGCTGCCCCGCGCCGCCCGCCATAACCCCCTGGCCACCACGGGCGTGGTGTTGGTCGTCGTCTTCGTGATCTTCGCGCTGTTCGCTCCGTGGATCGCGCCCCAGGATCCGGCTTACATCGATTTGCCGACGCGCCTGTCGCCACCCTCTGCGGCGCACTGGTGTGGCACGGATGAACTCGGACGCGACATCTTTTCCCGTCTCATCTACGGTTCGCGCATCTCCATGCTGGTGGGAAGTTCCGTGGTCGCGCTCTCCCTGGCCCTCGGCCTGATCGTAGGTTCGATCGCCGGCTACTACGGCGGAAACATCGATCGCTTCGTCAATGTTGTGCTGATGAACGCATTTCTCTCTTTCCCCGGCATTCTGCTGGCCATTTCCTTTGTGGCTTTCCGCGGTCCCGGAATTTTCAATCTTATATTGGCGCTCTCGCTCGGAGGCTGGGTGGGCTATGCCCGCCTGGTTCGCGGACAAGTTCTGGCGGCCCGCGAACGCGAGTTTGTGGAAGCTGCCCGGGCCCTGGGTGCGAGCGATCTGCGCGTGATTGTTCGTCACATTCTTCCCAATATTATTCAGCCGGTGGTGGTGCAGGCTGCCATCGGCATGGCGGGCGCCATTCTCGCCGAGGCTACCATGAGCTTTCTCGGTTTGGGGGTGGCTCCGCCCACCGCCAGTTGGGGAGCCATGTTGAACGACGGCCGCGCCCACCTGTTCGACGCTCCGCATCTGGTGCTGTTTCCCGCGCTCGCGGTGATGCTGGCCGTACTCTCCTTCAACTTCATCGGCGATGCCCTGCGCGATTTTCTCGATCCCCGTTCGCGGATTGAAGTCGGACTCTAGCGGCTATCGCTGTCGATGACTTCAAAGCCCTTTCCTCGGAAACAGCTTTGCCGCCCGGGGTTCACCCACTTTGGTAACCATCAGCATGCGCTTGTGACCTGCGATTGCTGCTGTTTCGGCGCAACATTCGCCCGTGCCCGGTGTTAAAAGATGTGACCCGAAAAACGGGCAAGCAATTGAACCAGGGGAGCCAGGGAGACCACATGAAATTAGAAAGCAAGGGCTTTATTTTGACCGCAGTTATGGCGGGCCTCATGCTGCCGTTAGCCGCGCAGACCGTCACTCCGGCAGGCAAGCCGGCCACCATCCACCAGCGCAAGGAAAACCAGCAGGACCGCATCGCTCAGGGCGTCAAAAGCGGCCAGTTGACCGCGGGAGAAACCGCCCACCTGGAAGGACGCGAAGCCAGGATCAACAAGGAAACTCACAATGATCGCGTCGCCAATGGGGGCAAGCTGACTCCGGCTGAACGCCGCCAGGTCACGCGCCAGCAGAACCGCACCTCGCGCGCGATTTATCGCAAGAAGCACAACGCCCGCGTGCAATAGCGCGTGTCGAAGTGCAACAGGCCAGCGCCTCCGGAAACGGAGGCGTTTTTCTTTGCGCCCAATGTGGGCGCGAGCGTCCCGCTCGTGCGGCAGCGAAACGGTCGATGAAGATGAAAAAGGACCAGAAATTGCCAGCGCGCTGCCGCCCCGGCCCGTTGGCCGTAAGCTCAAGAAAACACCGCCAATCGACTTCTTGACTTTAATAGCAAATAGAGATATAAATATAGCGATTTGCAATATACATATGACTTTGGCTGAAAAATTACGCTATCTGCGCGAAGTCGAAGGCTCCTTGCGCGGCCTCGCTCGCCCCATGACCCAGCAGGAACTGGTGCGCGCCATCCATCAGGAGCAGGGCAAGAGCATCAGCCAGTCCTATGTCTCGCAGATCGAGGGCGGCGTGCGGCCCCACATGACGCAGTCCACCCGCACCCTGCTGGCAAAGTTTTTCAAAGTTCATCCCGGTTTTCTGGTGGACGATCCCGAGGGCTACCACACCGAACTGGTGTCCGACTTGCGCACCACGGAAGGCAAACTCGATGTTTGGCTGCTGCAAGGTTCGGAACGCTTCGCCAGCGATCCCCAGGTGAGCGAAGTTCTGATCAAGGTCGCGCGGGAAAAGGACACGCGACGATGCTTTTTGCTCCTGGGCGCGATTCTGGATACGCCGGGACTGGCCGACCGTCTGCTGGAGGCCCTGCATCCCGAGCATGGCAGAACCCGGAGCCACAGCCAGGAAAGGAGGGGGCGGAGATGACCTGGGCGGATTTCTATCTGATTTGTTTCGCGGTGGGATTTTTCTTCAGCCTGGCGTCGTTTTTGGCCGGAGGTCTGCGCTGGCACCTGCATCCGCCACATTTCTCCCATGTGCCTGTGGCGGCGCCTCACCTTCCGGCTGGGCAGGGCCCGCTGCCAGGCGCACACGCGCCGGCAAGTCCGGCGCACGCCGGAACGACTTTGATGCACGGCCAGGCCGCCCACATTTCCCCTTTCAACTTCATTACGGCGACGGCCTTTCTGGCGTGGTTCGGAGGTAGCGGTTATCTGCTCACACGCTTCTCTGGCGTCTGGGTCGTGACCGGACTCGGTCTGGCCATATTTTGCGGAGCGGTGGGCGGGGGCATCGTGTTTCTTTTTCTCAGCCGGGTGCTGATCTCGCCGGAAGAAAGCATGGACCCCGCCGACTACGAGATGACCGGAGTGTTGGGCCGAGTCTCGGTCGTCATTCGCGAAAACGGCACGGGAGAAATCATCTATTCGCAAGCCGGGACGCGGCACACGTGCGGCGCTCGCGGAGAAGAGGGAAACGCCATTGCCCAGGGAACGGAGGTGATGGTCACACGCTACGAGAAAGGAATCGCCTACGTTCGCCCCTGGACGGAGGTGTCAGGCGGTGGCTTGGTGGAGTGAGGAAAAAGGAAACTGTGATGGACAACAAACTCTATCGCGCACTGACAGCGATGCTGTGGCTGACTCTGCCGCTGATAGGCCTGCAGTACTGGTCCGTCTGGGGCCGGTTGCCTGCCCGCATGGCGACTCATTTTGGAGCGACCGCCCAACCCAATGGCTGGATGTCGCGGGAGACCTCCATCATCTTCTTGCTCGTATTGCTGGCCTTCCTGCTGGCGAGTTTTACCTGGATACTTACCCGGGCCCGCAAGCCCGATGTTCTGGCCTGGTCGCTGCTGGCAATGTTCTACGTTGTGATCGGCACGTTTCTGGGTATCAACTCAGCGCTGCTGAACTCCAACCTCTACGGACGCCCGGTCGACCTCGTGCCCGAACTGGTTGTGGTATTTGTGGCCGCATTTGCGGTAATCGGAATCGCCCTTGGCAGCAAGCGTGGCCCCGCATTGCCGCGCCCAACTGTCGCTGTCGAAGCCGAAGAAGTCCACGCTTCCCCTTTCTGGGCGATCGTGTTTGGGGCTCTTGCCGCCGTCGTGGTTGGCGTCGTCGCCGTCATTCCCCCGCATGGACTGCGGCTGGTCATGGTTTTGCCCGCGCTGCTCCTGCTGGGAGTCACGGTTCTGGCCTGGCGAGGCTTTCACTACCGCTTCACCGCCCAGGGAGTGGAGATCAGTACGCTCGGCGTTCGCCTGCGTTCCATTCCGCTGCAGAACATCAGGGCCTACAGCGTGGAGCCGTGGAGTCCAATGGGCGGCTACGGGATTCGCGGCATCGGAGACCGCCGTGCCTACGTTTGGGGCAACACTGGCGTGCGCATCAAGCTTTCGGACGGAGAGGTATTTCTCGGCCATCGCGAGCCGGAACGAATCATGAACGACCTGAACCTGATCAGGCAGAACCAGAAAGATCGCGAACCTGCACGAAGAGTTTCCGGTTGATTCCTTCGTGTAGCTTCGTGCCCTTTGTGGTGGGAGCGTTGGTCGGGGCAATCGAAAGAGGAGGCGATATGTTCGGGATTTCACACATTTTCGAGATTTGGATTTTCGTTGGGCTGGGCGTCATGGTCATCCTGTTCCTGATGAGCAGCATGGCCAGGCTCTATCGCAAGGCCGGTCCGCATGAGGCCCTGATCGTCTACGGACTGGGCGGGACGCGTGTAGTGAAAGGCCACGGCACGCTGGTATTTCCCATGGTCCAGATTTGCCGCGAGCTTTCGCTGGAGTTGATGTCGTTCGACGTAGCGCCGCAGCAGGACCTTTACACCAAGCAGGGTGTGGCGGTCACGGTCGAGGCGGTGGCCCAGATCAAGGTCAAGTCGGACATGGAGTCCATCCTGACCGCGTCTGAGCAATTCCTCACCAAGACCGACCAGGAGCGGGAAGGCCTGATCCGGCTGGTGATGGAAGGCCACCTGCGCGGCATTATCGGACAGCTCACGGTGGAAGAGATCGTCAAGCAGCCGGAGATGGTTTCCGACCGCATGCGATCCACGTGCGCGGAGGACATGAACAAGATGGGTCTTGAAGTGATCTCGTTCACCATCAAGGAAGTCCGCGACAAGAACGAGTACATCACCAACATGGGCAAGCCCGATGTAGCCCGCATCAAGCGCGACGCCGATGTGGCCACTGCCGAAGCCGACCGCGACACCGCTATCAGGCGCGCCCTGGCGCAACGCGAATCCGCCGTCGCCAGGGCCCAGGCCGACCAGGAACGGGTCCTGGCGGAAACGCTTTCCCTGGCCAAGCAGGCGGAAGCGCAACGCGACCTCGAAGTCAAAAAAGCGCAGTACGTGGAAGTCACCAAACGCCAGCAGGCCCAGGCCGACAAAGCCTATGACATCCAGACCAACATCATGCAGCAGCAGGTCGTGGCCGAGCAGGTAAAGGTGCAGCAGATCGAGAAAGAGCAGCAGGTAAAGGTGCAGGAAGCCGAAATCAATCGCCGCGAGAAGGAGCTGATCGCGACCGTTTTGAAGGGGGCCGAAATCGAGCGTCAGCGCATTGAAACTCTGGCATTGGCCGAAAAGCAACGGCTCATGTCGGAAGCGGATGGTCATGCGTCGGCGATCCGTGCCCAGGGCGAAGCCGAAGCCGAGATCATCTTCAAGAAGGGCGAGGCCGAGGCCAAAGCCATGAACGTAAAAGCCGCGGCTTACCAGGAGTACAACCAGGCCGCGGTTATCGACAAGCTGTTCACCGGCATGCCTGAAATCGTGCGGGCGCTGGCCAGTCCGCTGGCCAACGTGGACAAGATCACCATCGTGTCCACCGGCAGCGGTGATTCGTCAGGCATGAACAAGATCACAGGCGACATCGCCAAAATGGCGGCGCAGGTTCCGGCGCTGTTCGAAACCCTGTCGGGAATGCCAATGGCGGAGCTGCTGGGCAAAGTCCGCCAGATCGGGGACAAGACGCCAAAACCAGATGTGTCGCCGTCGAACGGAGGAGCGGGAAAGTAGGGAGTGCAACGAGGGAAACGGGCGTCCACTCTCGTCCAGCCCATTGCTGACTTGAACGCGAGGAAAAGGAACATGAAGAGAGCGTCAATGCAAATCGTCCTCGGCATCGTTCTCGGCGCCGGCATCGGTACCGCAACGGGCATCGCCGCCGGCCACGTCGCCGTATGGCTGTCCGTTGGCATAGCCATTGGAGTGGTAATCGGAAGCAACTTTCGTGGCACCAGGTGCGCCGAGTGCGCCGCGGTCCACCAAAGGCATCAAGTGAAGAGCTAGCAGCTGAAAAAAGGAGTCTCATCATGGCATTACTAGAGCGGGTATCCACATTAGTTCGCGCCAATCTCAACGACCTGGTCGACAAAGCCGAGCACCCGGAAAAAATGATCAAGCAGGTAATCCTTGACATGCAGAACCAGCTTCTGCAGGTCAAGACCCAGGTGGCCATCGCCATCGCCGACGAGCACCTGCTGGAAAAAAAGCAAAAAGAAAATGAAGACAAGGTTGCCGAGTGGATGCGTAAAGCAGAGCTCTCCGTCGACAAGAAGCAGGATGACCTGGCCCGTGCCGCCCTGCAGCGCGTGGAAAGCTATCGCGACTTGAGCGAAGGCTTCGCCCAACAGGTGACCGACCAGAAAGCCCAGGTGGAAAACTTGAAGACCGCGTTGCGCCAGCTTGACCAGAAGCTTACCGAGGCCAAGGCCAAAGCCGATCTGCTCATCGCCCAGCATCGCCGTGCCCGGGCCGTGGGCAAAGCCAGTGACGCGAAAATGGCCGCCGGCAACGGTTCGAGCGCCAACGCTTTCGATCGCATGAAGCGCAAAGTGGCCCAGGCCGAAGCGCACAGCCAGGCCAAATCCGAAATCGCCGCTGATGACGTGGAAGAACGCCTGGCCGCGCTCGAAAAAGAAGACCGCATCGAGCAATTGCTGGCAGAGCTGAAAACCAAGCGCGGAGCGTAAAGCCGTCAGCAACGGACGATGGGCGGCCCATGCTTCGCGCACATTGCGAAGCCTGGGATTCCACGGGCCGATCCTTCAGGGGCGACTGGCAGCTGCCGTGAAGGCAGGAGGGCCTTAGAGGTCAGTATGCGAGGTCTTGTTCCAGTCCTCGACTTTCAACCCCTTCACCCGCCGGAACACGCGGTCATGAGTCACCAACACGGCCTCCACTGCTCGGGCATGCGCGGCAATCAGCATATCCATGTTCCCCATTGGCCTGCCGGAGCGTTCGAGAACGGCGCGGATCTCCGCATAGTGGCGTGCGGCGTCCGAGGTCCAAGGCAACACTTCGACCCGCAGCAGGAACTCCTCGACCAGGTTTTTCAGACGGACCGCTGAGGGCAGTCGGGCCATTCCGAAGCGCAATTCAGCTTCGGTGATGACAGAAATTCCGATCTCAGCCATGGGCGTACTCAGCAGGCGCGCGCGTACGCTGGCGTTGCCCTTGATGGCATAGCTGGCGGTGTTGGTGTCCAGCAAGTAACCGGGCATTAGAACAGCTTGCGTTTTTGCGGTAGCCGGTCATTCCGGTCGGCCATGAACTCCTCGGGCACGTCGGTGGCGTCCGCCAGATCGAAAAAATCCTTCCAGGACTCCGGCCTTCGAGACAGGACAATATCGCCCGTAGCCGGGTCGCGGCGGATGAAGACCTCCGAGCCCTGGAAGCGATACTCGGAGGGCAGGCGCACGGCTTGGCTGCGTCCGTTGTGAAAGAGTTTTGCGGTCCGAGGCATAAGCATCCCCCTAAATAATATATACCATGATAGCTTACACCGTGGACTCTATCAAGATATATATCCATAAGGTGCTGGCCATTGAGCCGGAACATCAGTCCTGCTCTTAAGCCCTCTTGCGTCGGCCAAGGTCGGCCCACAGAAGCTTCTTCGCGGCCCGCTGCTCGCTCCGGTGACCCCGGCGGTCCTCGCGCGCAAAGCTCTTTTTCTTCGCCGCGGAACCGAAAACCTGGCTCCACTTTCCGTTCTTGAGGATGATCTGATAACCACCGGAAAGAATTTGAAAGGGCTTTGTAACCTTGTTCAATTGATCGAACCGTACCGACCCGGCCTTGTGAAACGCCTCGAAGTAGGAGGGGTAGATAAAGTCGCTCATCTGGATACCATTGACATCGAAGCTCAGTGCCTCGACCGGATCCGCGCTCTCGTAGGCGTAGACGAGTTTCGGGTCAGGGCCGGTGGTCATCAGGTTAATGGCTGGATCAACCAGCATCTCAACCAGTTCGTGCGATGCTGACACGCTTACCAAATCGTGATTGTCGAGTGTGGTCTTGACGAACACCTTCGACTCCGGCAGTCCGTCGGGAGTCAGGTCATGGTATGCCAGGGCGTCTGGCTGATCGGCATCGTCCAGAAACACAACCGCCCACGCTCCTTTCTGGAATCCCTGGGTCGCGACCAGCTTCGCGGGTGTTCCCCACACGGGCGCGACGTATTTGTCGACGTATACCTGCATGGCCGCGATCAAATCATCAAAATCCACGCCCAGGGCAATGGTTGCCTTATTGAAACACGCGATGCTGGGAGCCAAGCCTTGATTGAATGCGCCAAATGTCGGATGAGTAGCCATCACACACCTCTCCTTCTAAAAAGTTGCGGGTTTCTTTTCTGAATTGTCCCTGGGATGGACCTGGGGCCGGGGAGAAGTGAATGCGATTATCCATCGGCGATTGAGAGCCGTCAACCACGGTAATCTGCCTGGCTCAGGGCCCCCGAGGCCTCTAGGCGCTTGCTTTATCGGTCAGCGGCAGAGTCCCGTTCTCGTCACTCTTGGTGGTTGTCGCCGCATCCAATTCCAGTTGCTCCTGCCCGCTAAGTGCCGTGACTCTGCCGCGGTAAGTTTTCAAATGCCGCTGGGCCGTGTCGAAGGCCTCCTGGGCTTTGTTGAGGTTCTTGCCGACATTTTCAAACTGGTTCTGGAAGTGATCGAAGGACTTCTGCGCTTTGGCCAGCTCCAGGCGGCTCTTTTCGAAACGGCTGGCGACTTCATACCATTTGTGCACCAGCGCAATCGTCTGCAAGGTCATCAGCAGAGTATTGGGTGAAACCGGAAACACATGTTGCGCGTTAAGCCAGTCGGCAAGTTCGCGGTTGCGGACCGCTTCCATGTAGAGGGTTTCACTGGGCAGGTACATCAAGGCGATATCGGTGGTGCCGTGTTCGGGCTGGATGTAAGCCTTGATCCGCCTGGCTTCGGTCTTCATCACGCGCACAAACTCGTGCCGCGCCTCTTCAATTTCGGATTCGACATTGCTTTCAAAGAAAGCCAGCACCTGTTCGCGGGGAAACTTAGCGTCGATCGGGAGTCGCCGATCGGGAAACTGGATGACGGCATCCGCCCGTCCGCTGCCATCGCCGGCGGAAGATTGTATTTCGAACATGTGCGCCGGCAGAAAGTCCGCCAGCAAACGCTCCAGGCTGGCTTCGCCAAACTGGCCGCGCAGATGCGGCAGTTTGAGCATGTTATTGAGATCGTTGATGGAGTGTCCCAGCGCCCCTACCTCGCGCAACTGCTCCTCCGCGGCCTTCAAGTGCTGCTGCACCTTTTCAAACTGGGCAAACCCTTCCTTGATGTTCTGATCGAGTTTCAGTTGTACCTGGTCGGTGATGGCGAGCAGCTTCTCATCCACGCGATCGCGAATTGAATCGAGGCTTTGCGCCGTTTTCTGATTGAGGTTCTCAAATTCGACTTTGAGCTGGGACGTGGTCAGCGCCAGCGACGTAGTCAGTTCAGTCCGCGCCTCCCGCAAATCCTGAGTCTGCTCCCGCCGTCCCCTGCTCAACTGCGCTTCCACCGAACTGCGAATTTCGTTGAATCCCTGGGTGAGGCGGTCCGTCACTCCCTGGCGCAGGTCTCCCTTGGTGCTCTCCAGGCGGGTGGCCATGTCGACCGTGGCATCGTTGAACTTCTGGCTCAGGGACGCATGCAGCAGCGCGGTTTGCTGGGCAAGTTCCGTAATTTCAGGTGTTTGCGAAGGGCCTGAACTGCGGCGAAAAATCGCCGCAAGCAGTACCAGAAGTACTAGGTTCACAACGACAAGTATGCCCAGCAGTAATGTCCCCATCGTAAGGTGCTCAGATTGATTCTAGGGTCTAGCGTGAGGGAAGCAAAGCGGAAGTTTGATTTCGCATCCATCCCGCCGCAGCGTGACGACTCACATGGCCCCTGACCTGAAGGCTCTCCTGGCGATTGTTCTTGCGACTGGCGTCGTGCTGGTTGAGGCTAGGCCAGTGCGCGCAGCGGAACAGGCACCCACTTCCACAGCGGCAGAATCGCAGCCCTCCCCTTATTACGATGCCGAGGCGGAACGTCAGCTTCTGGAGATGGCAAACCGGGAACGAGCCAAGGCCGGGCTTCCGCCCTTGCAAGTGGATGACGGACTGACCCGGGCAGCACGAGCCCACGCCGCTGCCATGGCGGCGCAGCAAAAGCTTTCCCACCAGCTCTCCGGCGAACCCAACCTTGTGCACCGGTTGGCCGCCAACACCAAGACTCACCTGGACCGGTCGGGAGAAAACGTGGCCTTCGCCGGCAGCGTCGATCAGGCGCAGGACAGCTTGATGCGTTCTCCGCCCCATCGCGCGAACCTGCTCAATGCGGACTACAACGTGGCCGGGTTCAGCGTGGTGCGCAGCGGATCTTTGCTATATGTGGCCCAGGACTTCGGACACAGTTTGCCCAGTTATTCCGTCCACGAAGCGGAGGACCTGGCGGCCGCGAGCGTGGATCGCATCCGGGCCCAGGCCCGCCTGCCGGCACTGCAGGTTTTGGATAGCAAAGCCGCCGCTGCCGCGGCTTGCGCCATGGCCCAGGCCGACTCATTGCGTACTCCTGCGCCGGGTGGCCGCGAAGTTCTGCGCTACACCACTTCGCAGCCGCAGATGGTTCCCGCCAACGCCTCCCGGGCCATCGAAAACCGTTCCATCCGCGCCTTCGCCGTAGGCTCCTGCTATGCCCGTACGCCCACCTATCCTACCGGTGCGTACTGGGTCGTGCTGCTCTTCTACTAGTCCTCGAGCGCCTCCAAAAACCGGTTGTCGCCTGTGCTAGTCTGCAGGCATCTAATTGTAGGAAGTAAGGTTTGTGGACGCACCCTCGCAAATCCGCGTCGGCACTGCCGGCTGGTCTTACAAGGACTGGGAGGGCATCTTCTATCCGCCCGGCATGCAGCACCGCAAGCAGCATCCCCTGGAAATCCTGGCGCGCTGTTTTGACATGGTGGAGATCAACACTTCTTTCTACGGACACATCAAGCCGCATCTGGCCAAACTCTGGGTCCGGAAAGCCGAGGCGGTGAATCCAGATTTCATGTTCACCGCCAAGCTGCATCGCTCTTTCACCCACAATCCCATGGCCGTGATGGAGCCCACTTCGGCCGCTTCCATCAGGCCCAACGATGAAGACGAAGCCCTGGCGCGCGAAGGACTGGAAGCGCTGGCGGGAGAAGGGAAGCTGGGCGCGCTGCTCATCCAATTTCCGGTTTCGTTCAAGAACACATCGCTGAACCGCGAGTATCTGGAAAAGCTGCTGCGCCAGTTCATCGAATACCGGCGCGTGGTCGAAGTCCGCCACGATAGCTGGGAGAATCCCGACACCATCGACGATTTCATGCAGAAGAACGTCTCCTTCTGCAACATCGACCAGCCGCTGATCGGTCGCTCGCTGGTGCCTACCGAGCATGTCACGTCTCCGGTGGGCTACGTGCGTTTGCATGGACGAAATTACGACCAGTGGTTTGACGCCGATACCGGCGCCGACCGCTACAACTATCTCTACAGCGAGACCGAGCTGGCGGGATGGAAGGACAAGATTGTTCGGATCGCGGGCAAGGCCGAAGTCACTTACGTTGTGACCAACAATCACTTCGAGGGCAAGGCGGGAGTCAACGCGCTGCAGCTAAAAAACATGATCACAGGAGAGCGTGTAAAGGCCCCGGAGCCGCTGCTGAAACACTATCCCGAGCTGAACAAGATCGCAGATCCCATCTACGACGAGAGGGCGGATCCGGATTTGCCCTTGCTGGCCTAATGTAGGCGCGAGCGTCCTAACTTGTGCGACGGTGAGGCAGGCGAGACAGCGTTAACCGACGTCCCTCACGTTTGCCAGATCCGGAACCCACAACCAGCGATATTCCTCCGCGGTTCGCACCAGTCCAGCCCGCACCGGGTTCTGGACCAAATACTCAACTTTCGCGTGAATGCTCTCCTCGTGCCGGAGTGCTCGATCAAACGATTCACGCTGCCACACCTGGCCGCTGCGATTCAGCAAACGATTGATCCTGTGCGCAGAAGTACCCTTGATGGCTTGCATGATCCCGGCGACGCTGTGGAGACTATCGCCATCGTATAGCGGGGTGAAGATCAGATGAACGTGATCCGGCATCACGACAGCTCCATGCAAATTGAGGCGGGTCCCGTTTCCCCAGGTGCAGCATTCAAGAACGAGGCTGCGGGCATCCGGAGGCAAGATCCAGCGATGGTGGGTAGAGAACGTCAGGAAGATTGCTTTGTTGTCGCCTTGATAGTGGGGCAGGTGACGACGGTATTCGTAAACTCGGTTCATTCGAGACGAATACCATAGATTGCGGCACCGAGGAGAGTGCTCCGCGACAAAGTGAGGTTCTTTGTTTCGAAACGGGAAGAACGTTGGGTGCAGGCGTTTGTGGTGTTGACGCACGAGCGAGGACGCTCGCGCCCACATTCTGCGGCACCGAGGCCCTGCGTCGAGGAGAGGTTCTTTGTTTTCGAAATGGGAAGAACGATGGGTGCAGGCGTTTGTGGTGTTGACGCACGAGCGAGGACGCTCGCGCCCACATTTATTTTGCGGCGAGTTCTTCTTTGGCGGCGTAGTGCGATTCTACGTAGTCATCCAGGATCTGGATGAACTCGGCGACGATCTTGTCGCCCTTCAGCGTGGTGAAGAGGCGGCCGTCCACGTAAACCGGCGCTTTGGGTTCTTCGAACGTTCCGGGTAGCGAAATGCCGAGGCTAGCGTGTTTCGATTCGCCGGGGCCATTCACCACGCAGCCCATCACGGCAACTTTCATTTCTTCTACACCGGTGTAATGTCCCTTCCAGACCGGCATCTGGTCGCGCAGGTAGGACTGAATCTGTTGCGCCATTTCCTGGAAGAAAGTGCTGGTGGTGCGGCCGCATCCAGGGCAGGCGGTCACTTGCGGCGTGAAACTGCGAATGCCGAGGGATTGCAGAATCTGCTGTCCTACGCGAACTTCTTCGGTGCGATCGCCCCCAGGTGCAGGGGTGAGCGAAACCCGGATGGTGTCGCCGATGCCCTCCTGCAACAGCACGCCCAGCGCGGCGCTTGATGCCACGATACCCTTGGCCCCCATGCCGGCTTCCGTGAGTCCGAGGTGGAGGGGATAGTTGCAGCGCGCTGCCAGCGAGCGATACACGTCGATAAGGTCCTGCACTCCGCTGACCTTGGCGCTGAGGATAATCTGGTCGGGGCGCAATCCGTATTTCTCTGCCAGGCTGGCGGAATTCAATGCGCTCACTACCATGGCTTCCATGGTTACTTCACGCGCGTCCTTGGGTTCGGGCAGAAGCGAATTCTCGTCCATCATGCGCGTGAGCAGGGCCTGGTCGAGCGATCCCCAGTTCACGCCGATGCGTATCGGCTTCTGGTTTTCGACCGCAACCTCGATCATGGTGCGGAAATTGTTGTCGTCCTTGCGTCCAATGC
>JBOGLD010000220.1:0-2451 GCA_050745885.1 Terriglobales bacterium | reverse complement strand
GCAGAGTGACCGCCGACACGATGAACAAATAACGGAGCCGGTCCTGGTAGCGCGCCAGGACGGAGAACACCGGCTCGGCGGCCGTCACCGTGACCTGTGCCTCCAGATTGGCGCCGCCGATCAGCTTGCTCCGCCGGGCCTCTTCCAGGGCCTTCAGTACTTCGGTGCGAACGCCCAGCAGTGTGGTCCAATCCTCGCGCTGTTTGGGATCATCCGCGGGAATAGCACCGCCCAGAATGTCAGATGCGCTGGGGAAGCTGGCCAGATGCACACTGGCGGGACGGTCGGGCAGCGCGGGCAGATACTGCCACACTTCGTCGCAAGTGAAGCTGGTGATGGGCGCAAGCAGACGGACCAGGGCCTCGCCGATGTGCCAGGTTGCCGTCTGCGCCGCCCGGCGGGCGCGCGAGTTCGGCGCGTAGGTGTAAAGCCGGTCCTTCAACACGTCGAAGTAGAAGGCGCTCAACTCCACGACGCCGAAGTCATTGATCCGATGATAGATTTTGTGAAACGCGAACTCGTCGTACCAACGGGTCACATCCGCGGCCATGGCCACGGTCTGGCGCAGCATGTACTGATCGAGAATGTCCATCTCATCGAACGGAACCGCATGCTGCCGCGGATCAAAATCGTAGAGATTGCTCAGGACATAACGGAACAGACTGTTGCGAATCTTGCGGTAGCTTTCGGCTACGCGCTGCATCAATGGCTCCGAGCCCACCACGTCCTCGCGAAAATCGACCGAGGCGACCCAGAGACGAACGATCTCGCCGCCCAGGCGGCTGGCGATGTCGACGGGATCCACATCGTTGCCGCGAGACTTCGACATGGCCTGCCCCTTCTCATCGAGCGTCCACCCCGGGGTCACGACTCCGTGGTAGGGCGGACTGCCCCGCGTGCCCATGGCGCAGAGCAGGGAAGACTGAAACCATCCCCGATACTGGTCGCCGCCTTCGAGATAGAGATCGGAAGGCCAGGGATATCCGGGCTCATCGTCGAGCAGGGCCAGATAGCTGGTGCCGGACTCCAGCCAAACATCGAAAATGTCCGTTTCCCGCTCAAAGGTGGTTGCGCTACAGTGCGGACACTTGGTGCCGGCGGGCAGCACCGTGTCGGCCTCGGACGTGTACCATGCGTCCGCGCCGGAACGAGCGAAAAGCTCCGCCACCTTGGCGTTAATGGCGGGGTCGTTCAGCGGCTTACCGCAGCTTTTGCACAGGAAAACGGCGATGGGCACGCCCCAGACCCGCTGCCGGGAAATGCACCAGTCAGGCCGGGTGGCGATCATGTTGTGCATGCGCTCCTTGCCCCAGGCTGGGTCCCACTTAACCTTCTCAACGTCTTCGAGGGACCGGCTGCGCAGGGTCCCTCCGCCCGGCATTGCCGCTTCCATAGAAATGAACCACTGTTCGGTAGCGCGAAAGATGATCGGATTGTGGCAGCGCCAGCAATGCGGGTAGGAATGCACGAGCTTTTCCGTGTGCAGCAGCGCGCCGCGTTTTTTGAGCAGCTCGATGATGGGCGCATTGGCGTCCCAAACCTTCAACCCGTCGTATTCGGGAAGGCCGTTGCGCAGGATGCCCTTTTCATCCACGTTGCTGGTGGCGTCGAGTCCGTATTTCACGCCGGTGGCAAAGTCTTCCGCGCCGTGCGAGGGCGCGGTGTGAACAACGCCGGTGCCGGTGTCCATGGTGACGTAGTCGGCCAGCACGCCGAGGATTTTGCGATCGAGGAAGGGATGTTGAAAGTTGAGCCGCTCCATCTTGCTGCCGGAGAAGCGCGCCAATTCCTTTACGTCTTGAAGATTGCATTTCTCGGCCACATCGCCAGCCAGCCTGGCCGCCACGATGTAAACCTCGCCCGCGGATTCAAGCGCAACATACTCTTCATGGGGATGGAAGGCCACCGCCATCGAAGCGGGCAGCGTCCAGGGAGTGGTGGTCCAGATGATGGTCGAGACTTTTTTCCCGGCAAGAGCGGGATCAATCCTGGCCGGATCGTCGAGCAGCGCGTACTTTACCCAGACGGTTTGCGTGGTGTCATTCTCGTATTCAACTTCAGCCTCGGCCAGCGCGGTCTCGTCGTGCATGCACCAATAGACCGCGCGCAGACCCTTGTAAACGAAGTTGTTCTCGTAAAAGCTGTAAAACGTCTTCAGCACCACCGACTCATACTGCGGAGTCATGGTGTAATAGGGCCGGTCAAAACGCCCGAAGACGCCAATACGCTTGAACTGCTCGCGCTGCAGATCGAGATACTTCTGGGCAAACTTGCGGCACTCCCGGCGCACATCAAGCGGCCGCATCTGGAGCTTCTTGCCGCCCAGCATCTGATCGACCTTGATCTCGATGGGCAGGCCGTGGCAGTCCCATCCGGGGACATAGGGAGCGTCAAATCCGGCCATAGTCTTGGATTTGACTACAAAATCCTTCAGACACTTATTGAGCGCGG
>JBOGLD010000219.1:0-32690 GCA_050745885.1 Terriglobales bacterium | reverse complement strand
CTCGCGCCCACATCAAGCCCTTTGCCTGCTGCTGCTTATGGCAGGTCTGCCCCTTGCCGCCCGGGCTCAGGAGACTGCGGTCGTCACCTTCACTCTCGACTTCCCGGGCTCGGAGCCTTCGCACTATGCGATTTCGGTTTCTTCCGATGGCCACTCCACTTACGATTCCGATGGCAAGCTCAGTCCCGACTCCCAAAGTGACGCTTTCCACCTGAACTTCTCCATGTCCACCGAGACCCGCCAGCGGGTTTTCGAACTGGCCAAACGCGCGCACTACTTTCAGCGAGACCTCGACTCCAGGAAAAAGGGGCTGGCTTCCACGGGAGTCAAGACCCTGACTTATAAGGACCCCGAGCGGAAAGCGACCGCCACCTACAACTATTCCCCCATGGCCGCGGTCCAGCAGGTCACGCAGTTGTTTCAGAACCTCTCGGCCACGCTGGAATTTGGCCGTCGCCTGCAGTACTTCCATCGTTACCAGAAGCTGGCGCTCGACGAAGAACTGAAGCGCATGGAGGACGCCGCCAACCAGAACAATCTGGAAGAGATGGCCGCCGTAGTACCCATTCTGCAGGGCATCGCGAATGATTCCTCCCTGATCAATCCGGTCCGGGCCCGGGCCCTGAGAATGATTGAGTGGGCGGGATCGATAAGGCCAGGGTCGACAAGACGATGATTCCGCCGGGTCGATTTTCCGTGCTGGTCTCGATTTGTTGACAACCAAGGCCTCAGAAAGGTGTTCTAATGGGACAACGGGGATGTCTCGGGAGGTCGAACATGTCGATACGCAAATGGGGTTTTCCGGCGTTATTGTCGTGCGTGCTGGCGGTTCCGTCTTTCGCTGACTCGCAGGCTCGCATTGTGCGCTTGAGCCAGGTAGACGGAAATGTTCAGATTGACCGCAATACTGGACAAGGCTACGAAAAGGCTTTCCTCAACCTGCCCATTGTTCAGGGCACCAAATTACGCACCGGACAGGACGCGCGGGCCGAGATCGAGTTCGAGGATGGCAGCACCCTGCGCCTCACTCCTGGCACCGTCATCGAATTCCCCGAACTGGCGCGGCGCGACTCCGGGGCCCGAGCCTCGAGTTTGGAACTTCAGGCCGGAACCGCGTACCTCAATTTCAAGGGTGACAAACAGGAAGATTTTATTCTCAGGTTTGGATCCGAAAGGCTCTCTCTCACCAGGCCGGCGCACCTTCGAGTTGAACTGAAGGAAGCCAGCGCTACCGTCGCTGTGTTCAAGGGGGATGTCGAAGTCATCGGTTCGTCTGGCCAAATAAACCTCGAAAAGAAACACAGCGCCACCTTTGACCTGGCTGGATCGGACCCCCACACCTTGGCCAATAACGTGGAGCCGGATCCCTACGACGATTGGGACAAACAGCAGGAGCAATATCACCAGCGGTACAGCGCGTCCAACAGCTACTCGCCCTATGCCTACGGGGCCAGTGATCTGAACTATTACGGGAGCTTCTACAACATCCCCGGCTACGGCATGATGTGGCAGCCCTATCTAATCGGGGCCGGCTGGGACCCATTCATGAACGGTGCCTGGGCGTGGTATCCCGGAGCTGGATACACCTGGGTGTCCTCCTACCCATGGGGCTGGACGCCGTATCGCTACGGTTCCTGGACCTACCTCTCCGCGTATGGCTGGTTCTGGCAACCGGGAAGTACCTGGGCCGGCTGGAACACAGGTCCTCAAATCGCGAACGCTCCACTCCGCTTTAGCGCCCCGCGGCCGCCCGCCACGCCGGGACGAACCTTGATCGTCAGTCGCGCAACTCCGGCGGGTTCGGTTCGCGTGATTCAGAACGGATCGGAAATTCGCGGTGGTTACGCGGGACTGGGAGTTGCGCGAGGCAGCGTGCGCAATCTGGGCCGGGTCTCGCAGCAGATAGAGAGAACCGGGTCTGCCCGTGGAACCTTGCACGCCCCACTTGCAGGCGCTGCAATGGTTTCACCCACTGGGACCTCTCGGATGCCTTCGTCTCAAGGCAGTTCTGGGTCACGGAGAGCCTCTCCGTCCGCTGGTGGGAGCCCGCGGATGTCTTCCGCTCCCACTTCTCACGGTACTCCCCACCGATAACCGGAAGCAGACAGGCGGGTGGCGTCGGGAGTTCCAAAATCTGGCTGGGCTTGGTAAGCTCTCCGCAAATCGTTTCTCCATTACTTTTCAGGAGGTCGGCAATGTTCAATGCGAAGAATTGGGTTCAGCTTGGTCTTGTGGTCGCCGCCTTTGCCATTTTCAGTCCGCGAAGTTCAGCCCAGACTATTTCGTGTTCTTCCGACGACGGACATCGGCACTACTGTCCGGCAGATACGCGAGGCGGAGTCCGCTTGTTAAATCAACGCAGCGGCTCGCCCTGCAACCAGGGCTACAGCTGGGGGTTTGACCGTGGGGGCGTCTGGGTGGATCGCGGCTGCCGGGCTGATTTTGCCATCGATTCCTATCAGTACCGAGGACCTGCACCGGGCAGCGCCGGCACAATCTCCTGCTCGTCCGACGACGGCCACCGGCACTACTGCACCGCTGATTCGGGCGGCCGAGTCAGATTGGTGCAGCAGCGTAGCGAGTCTCCCTGCCGGGAAGGCTACAGTTGGGGCTCTGATGGCAGGGGAATCTGGGTGGACCATGGTTGCCGGGCTGATTTCGCGGTCGAAGGAGGCCGGGGCGACCACGATCGCGATTGGGATCGCAACGGCTACCAGGGAGCACAAGACCAGGTAATCTCCTGCTCGTCCGACGACGGCCACCGGCACTATTGCCAGGCTGACACTCGCGGCGGAGTGCGGCTCTTGAAGCAGCGTAGCGACTCTTCATGCCGGCAGGGCCACAGCTGGGGCTACGACCGCCAAGGCATCTGGGTGGACCACGGCTGTCGAGCCGATTTCCAGGTGATTCGGTAAGTCCCGGAACCGGACCCGCTAAAGGGCGACCTTCGGGTCGCCTTTTTCTTGAAGCTTAAGATGAAACAAACCTAATCCCGCCCCTGAACACATAGAACCCGGTACCAATTACTACAGTCACTTGAGGCTGCGGCCATCGGACCGTAGGCTATAGAAATACCCCTGCACACTTGGAGGTTTCATGGCCACACCCGGCCGGGCTGCCATTCCCAATTCCGCCCCTGCAACGGTCCCGCCCACGCCCGCGCTGTTGTTAGCCATGCTGCAGGTTTCGACCCACGTGAGCGATCTGATTTTCTCTCCCGGAACCCAGCCCCACGTGGAAGTGAGCGGCCAGCTGGTTCCCGTGAAAATACCGGGGCTGTCGCTTCTAACCCCCGAGATCACGCAGCGCATCGCGCAGGAACTGATAGGAGACAACAAGCAAGCTCTATCGACCCTCCAGAATCAGGGATCGTGTGATATCTCCTACAGCTTGCCGGGTACGGCGCGTTTCCGGGTGAATGTCTTTGTGCAGCGGGGCAGCCACGCCATCGTGATGCGGGTGATTCCCAAGAGCATTCCCAGCTTTGACGAGCTGAAACTGCCGGCAGAACTCGCTCATATTGCCGATATAAAAAATGGCATCGTGCTGGTTACCGGCCCTACCGGTTCAGGAAAGTCCTCCACTCTGGCGGCGGTTCTCGATCGGATTAACGAAACCAAGGCGTACCACATCCTGACCATTGAAGATCCTGTGGAATTCATGCACCGCCACAAGCGTTCCATCATCCATCAGAGAGAACTGCACAGTGACACTCCCAGCTTTGCGCTGGCATTGCGGGCCGCCCTGCGGCAGGCGCCAAAGGTGATCCTGGTGGGTGAAATGCGCGACAAGGAAACGATTGAAATTGCGTTGGAAGCAGCCGAGACTGGTCACCTCGTTCTCTCCACTCTGCACACCACGGACGCCTCAAAGACCGTCGAACGGATCATCGGAGTCTTTCCCCTGGCAGAGCAGCACACTATTCGCAACCGTTTCGCAAAAAGTTTCCGCTACATTGTTTCGCAGCGGCTCCTTCCGCGCAAAGAGGGCGCCGGGCGAGTGGCCGCCATAGAAATCCTAAAGTCGACGGTACGCACCCGCGAATATCTGGACAAAGGCGAGGTAGAAGGCAAGAGTCTGCTGGATGCGATGCGAGACGGCGATACTGAGGGTATGCAGCACTTCGACGGCGAGATCGAAAAACTGATTCGCGCCGGAATGATCGACTACGACACCGCCATGGCCTATGCCACCAATCCGGGTAATTTACGTCTGCAACTGTCCGATCTGGTGGGTGAGCTTCCTCCGGCCACGAAGGGAAGAGCTGTACCCGCGGGAAAGCCCAAAGAGGACACTGAACTCGAGATCGAATAGCGACAGAATTTCTTAGCGTCCTTGGCGGAGTCCTTTGCGTCCTTTGCGGTTAAAGATTTTGACCGCAAGCATTCGATGGAGCGGCAGGGAACTACTGCGCCAGGATGCCTGCGTATCCCACCACGCGCTCACGATCTCCCGAAACATCTCCGGAAGTAGCGTACCTGACCAACTCCGTGCCAGTTGCGCCCAGCCTCCGGGCAGCAGTAAGCATCACCACGGTGGGACCGAATCCGCACATGCTGATATCCTCGTTCATCACCACGTCGAATAACCCATGCGGGTCCATGACCAGTATGCGTTCGATGGCTTTCTGGTCCTTTGTCCGTGTGATGATGTCGTTCTCATAGTGGTTCATGTCGCTAGAGGCGATCAGCAGCACGCGCTCGCCCAGTCTCCGCACCACGTCCGCGATGGCCTCGCCCAGTCCCTGGAGCAGTTCGTATTGGCTGATGCCCAGAACAATCGGGACAAATGTACACCCGGGATTCCGGACCTGCAGAAAAGGCAGTTGCACCTCGGCGCCATGCTCGGCCCGATGCGCCTCAGCGTCTTCACCGAGCGGAAATCGCCGCTTCAAGTCGGCTGCCAGTTCGGAATCAATTTGAACCTGGCCGAGCGGAGTTTCCCACGCGCCCGCACTCATAATGGAAAGCGGATGTCCCATACCAGTGTGGTTTGGGCACATCAGGATGCAACGCACGGGCAGATCAAGCCTGGCGTACACCGCCCCGGCCACATGGCCGGAGTAGATGTAGCCGGCGTGCGGCACCACGCAGCCCAGGGCGGGAGCGGTTTCCTGCGTCGGCGATAAATACGACTCTACCTCGGCCCGCAGATCGTCGGGATCGCGCGGATAAAACCGTCCAGCCACGGCGGGATGTCGGATCGGCGAGACCATTGCACTCTCATCTTCCACCAAGTTGTCATCCTGAGCGAGCCACTGCTTCGCATCCGCGAAGCAGTGGCGCAGTCGAAGGACCCCTATAGCTGGAACTGCAGCCGGTGGCCGAATCGTTCTTGACTTGGCGGGCTCACGAACAATTCTCCCTCAAACAAGAACCCTCTATCGCCAGGGGTCCTTCGACTGCGCTCAGGGATGACAGCAACCCCAGTGCGCGAAACAGCGCCGCTGTCTTTTCCAGACTCAGCGCCTCAGCCCGCACTGCCGCTTTCACTCCCGCCTTTTCAAAAGCTGCCCGCAAAGCTTTTGGCGCATATTGCGCTTTCAGATTGTTGGCCAGCGTCTTCCTCTTCTGTCCGAAAGCCAGTTTAAGAAAGGCGATAAACTCCGCTTCCGGCACGGCCAGACTCCCGAGCTTCGACTCCATCCTGAGCCGCACCACGGTGGACTCCACCTTAGGGGGCGGTGAAAACGCGTCTGGCGGCAGCGTGAACAGTTTCTCAACCCGTGCGTAAAGCTGCGCCGTGGCCGAGAGCAGCCCGTAATCACTGCGCCCCGGGGCGGCCGCCAAACGCTCCGCCACTTCGCGCTGCACCATGAGCACGACAGTCTCGAAATACTGCCGGAATTCGAATAGCCGCAACAGGATGTCGGAAGTGATGAAGTAGGGAAGATTTCCCACCACACGCACGGGCTCGGGCTGATGATTAAGGCCCGGCCGCGTGCTTCCCGGCTTCGGTCCGAACAGAGTGTGGAAGTCGATGGCCAGCACGTCACCCTCGATGATCTCGACGTTTGGCTCCTGGGAGAAATTCATGCGTAACTGCGCCGCTAGCACGCGATCGATCTCGATGGCAATCAGCCGTCGCGCTCGCCTGGCCAGCAAAGCCGTGAGCGCGCCTCGCCCAGGGCCGATTTCGAGGACCGTACTGTCCGAGATATCACCCAGGGCTTCCACAATGCGGGTGGCCGCGCCAGAATCAACCAGAAAGTGCTGGCCCAGCCTGGGCTTGCCGTGGCGTTTTTCCGGAGCCGCGATTTTCGTCACCTCGACCCACTTTCCTGCCGGCTCGCCGGCGTTTATCCTGCCCAGTTCATTCTGCCGGTAGATGGGACAGCAGAGTATGCTGTAAGCAGCACCCTATGATAGCGTGTGCCGGCGGCGCCGGGGACCGGCACTTCACCAGGAGTTGCCCATGCATATCGTTTTTGCGGCCTCGGAGTGTGTGCCATTTTCCAAGACCGGCGGACTGGCCGACGTAGTGGGTGCGCTGCCGCGGGCCCTGGTTGCCGCCGGACATCAGGTGACCGTCTATCTTCCCCGCTACCGCCAGACCCCGCTCAACGATCCCCGGACGGTAGTCAAAAGCATTACCATACCCTTCGATGACCATTACCGCTTCTGTTCGGTCGTGAGCGGCGGCGAGCGCTCGGGAGTGAGCTTCTACTTTGTCGAGTACCCGCCGTTTTTCGACCGCGATGCGCTCTACGGTACCTCCGTCGGCGACTATCCCGACAATGCCGAACGTTTCGCGCTGTTTTCCCGGGCCGTACTGGAAGCGTCGAAAATTCTCGGCGTGCCCCAGGTCTTTCACTGTCACGACTGGCAGTCCGCCCTCGTCCCGATCCTGTTGCGCACGCAGTATGCCGAAGACCCGGCTTTCCGCGACGCGGTCACCGTCTTCACCATCCACAACATGGGATATCAGGGCCTTTTTCCGCCAGATACCTTGCCTTTGCTCACCCTGCCCTGGGACCTGTTCACCATCTCCAAGATGGAATTTTTCGGCAATGTCAGCTTCCTCAAGGGAGCCCTGGTCTTTTCCGATTTCATTACCACGGTGAGCAAGAAGTACAGCCAGGAAATCCAGACGACCGAGTTCGGCTTTGGCCTGGAAGGCGTGCTGCGCGCCCGGTCCTCGACCGTGACCGGCATTCTGAACGGTGTGGATTACGATGAGTGGAGTCCCGCCAAGGACAAGTTCATCGCAGCCGTCTACTCCTCACAGGATCTCTCCGGCAAGGCACGATGCAAGCAAGACTTGCTTACCACTTTTGGAGTGAGCAAGGCCGATTCGCGCCTGCCTGTGATCGGCATCGTGTCC
Organism: Terriglobales bacterium; assembly: GCA_050745885.1. Classification (GTDB taxonomy): domain Bacteria; phylum Acidobacteriota; class Terriglobia; order Terriglobales; family Acidobacteriaceae; genus JAIQFF01. The sequence goes on along the minus strand of JBOGLD010000219.1, from coordinate 25,367 downwards.
CGATTCGCAGCCCAGAAGGGCTTCGATCTGATCGCTCAAATCATGGAACGCCTGGCGCGCGAGGAGATGATCATCATCGCGCTGGGCAGCGGCGACAAAACCTACGAGGACATGTTTCTGCGGCTTAGTAAACAATTCCCCCAGAAGATTGCGGTCAAGGTGGCTTACGACAACGTTCTTGCGCACAAGATTGAAGCCGGCAGCGACATGTTTTTGATGCCATCCAAGTACGAGCCTTGCGGCCTGAACCAGATTTACAGCCTGAAGTACGGCACCGTGCCCCTGGTCCGCGCTACCGGCGGCCTGGACGACACCATCGAACCCTGGGACGCTCGCACCGGCAAGGGGACCGGCTTCAAGTTCGCCGATTACAACGGCGAGGCTTTGCTGCTGACGATCAAAGAGGCGCTGCGGGCCTTTCACGATCAGAATTCCTGGCAACAACTCATGCGCAACGGGATGAGTAAGGACTTTTCCTGGAACGCTTCAGCCAGGGAATACATTCGGGTTTACGAACGCGCACGACAAGCCCGGGGAATGTCGACCGGAGCCTCGAGCGAGCCCAGAACCACCAGCGGAAATCCGACCCTTGCCCTGGTCTAGCTTCGGGCGGGCGAGCCATTGGGATTATTTTGGCCGGATCTGCCCATCCGGCGCGCTCATGGGCAGTGCGGACCCATCACGGGCAAGATCAACTTCGATTACCTCTCCCGGCTTGAGCTTCACCTCGCGACCCTTCTGCAGCAGAAGGAACGTAGTACTGGCGGCCAATCCATACCAGCGCGCGCTCCCGGCGGTGGTCGCCAAAGCTTCTTCAGAGAGATCGTCAGCCAGTTTCGCCACCAGGGCGGTGCCGCCAAGTTGGATAGCCAGGCGTTTCTTGCTCACCGTGGGATGGACCGTTCCTTCACTGTCGGTCCTGGCAGCATTGCTTTCGGTTGAGGAGAGCTCGAAGCGAGCGGGCTGCACCTGGCCATCCGGCAGCTTGATACGATCGAAGACCATGCGCAGGGCGCCCCGCCGCATCATGCGGCGCGCCGGAGTTGTTTCCAGGTGGCCTTCCACCAGGGTCCCCTCAGGCAGCACCGACTTGCCGTCCAGCTCAACCGGGTGCTCCAGTCTGGCCATGAACGAAGAGCCACTGGGAGATTTTGAGCTGATGGGCGAAAGCAGGGTCAGACGGACCTTCCGGTCCTCCGCATGGGGCCGTTGAGTGCTGCTCTCCTGAGCGAATGAACCTGTAGCCCACGCGATGCACCACGCAAACAGGAAGCAGCGCAGCAGAGTCATCGGGATTCTCCCCTGGAATGCGGTCACAAGACTATAAACGATCTTCGGCCAGGCCCGTGAGGAACAGGCCACCGCCACCCACCCCGTCGTCTTGGTAAAATCGGTTTGCACCGCCCGCTGTTCTCATGATCGCTTTCACCAGGACGATCTTCCACGTCGATATGGACGCATTCTTTGTTTCCGTGGAGGAGCTGTTCGCGCCGGAGCTGAAAGGCAAGGCCGTAGTGGTGGGCGGGCAGCAGAACGAGCGCGGTGTGGTTTCTGCCGCCTCGTACGAAGCCCGCAAGTTTGGTGTCCACTCCGCCATGCCGCTGCGGACCGCGGCCAAGCTGTGTCCGCACGCCATCTTCGTGAACGGCCATCCCGACCGCTATCGCGAATGTTCCCAAAAGGTGCACCGGGTTCTGACCTCGTTCTCGCCCCAGGTCGAAATGGCATCGATTGATGAGGCTTATCTCGACATGACCGGCACCCAACGGCTGCACGGCCCTCCGTTACGAGCCGCCCACCTGCTCCACCAGAAAATGAAGAGCGAAACCGCACTCAACTGCTCCATCGGGATCGGCATCTCGCGGCTTATCGCCAAGGTTTCGTCGGCGCGGGCCAAGCCGAATGGTGTCCTTTGGATTGTGCCCGGACAGGAAGCAAATTTCCTGGCTCCGCTTGACGTACGCGAGATTCCTGGTGTGGGCAAGGTCACGGAACAAAGCCTGCACGGACTGGGTGTCCACAAGGTCGGAGACCTAAAGCGTTTCGAGGAATCTTTTCTCGAAGAACGCTTCGGGAAATGGGGTTTGGCCCTGGCCGGAAAAGCCCGCGGCGAAGACGCCGGCGGCTGGTTCGATAGCGAAGTCGGCACGGATACCGACCCCAAATCGATCAGCCACGAGCACACCTACAACGAAGATACGGCCAGCCCGGAGCAGCTGGAATCGACCTTGATGCGTTTGTCAGAGATGGTGGGCCGCCGCTTGCGCGAAAATGGTCTGCATGCTCGCACCCTCCAGCTTAAGCTGCGCTACAAGGACTTCAGCACCATCACCCGCGCCCATACTCTCGGATCCCCAACCCAGCTCGATACCGAAATCTTCGAACAGGTTCGGTTGCTGTTTCGCAAGAATTGGCGCAAGGGCGCCCAGGTGCGGTTGCTCGGCGTTCACGCCTCATCATTCGAGGCCCTGGCCGGGCAGGGCGACTTGCTGGAAGACGAGCGCCGCAGGCGTTGGCAGCAAGCCTTATCGGCTGCGGATCGCCTGCGCGACAAGTTTGGCGAGTCCAGCGTGTCGCTGGCCAGCGGAATGCGCAGCGGCTTCCGCGAACGCACCCAGGAAAGCCCGATCGGATTGCCAGGAAAGGGAAAGAGCAGAGAGTAGCGGAGATAAATCCGTAACCGCGAAAAGTGCTCCGCCAAGGTCGCAAGGAAAACCCGGTGCCCCCGAGTTCCGCAAAGACCGGCGGGGACGCCCGTCCTCCAAAACTTTCGTGGAATCTAGCGCGCAACCGCCAGCAACGATCCTACCCCAGGCTTATAGCCATAAAAATCGGCTACGGTGTGCAAATGCTCGATGATTTGCTGGGCATATTCTTCCTGCAGCGGATCGGTCAATAGGTTGTGCAGCGCGTTCGGATCCCGGCTCAGATCAAACAGGAAGCTCGCGGCGGGAGAATCGTAGGTGGTGTACAGGAACCTTCCATTGTCTGCCAGCAAGCCGTATACGGCGCGCTCGTCCGAGGCCAGAAAGAGCTCGCTTCGGCGGTAAGTATCCAGTTCTTCCCTGGTCTCGGTGAAGAGGGGACGGCCGAAGACCGGGTTCGATCGAATCGGCCGGTGCCCCAGCAGATAGTAGAGCGACGGCGTGATGTCGGTGAGGGTCAAAAGCCGATTGTCGTCGTACAGAAGCTTGCCCCGCATGCTGGCCGGCAGGTGCACGATCAGGGGCACGTGGATCACTTCGGGAAAAATCGAAAGCGAATGACCGTGCCGCCCAAACTCACCCGTGGCGTCTCCATGGTCAGAAGTCACGATAATAACGCTCTCGTCGTATAGGCCGCGGGCCTTGAGGTAGGCGAAAAAACTGCCCAGGCATCCGTCGACCTGGTGAACCTCGTGAGCAACCCGGTCGTTGAAGCCCGGCCGCAAATGCCAGTCGGGGTCATCAGCTCCCGGCATGTTGTTCCGGGCAAACTGGTGCACGTTCATGGGCTGCGCGTAAAACAGCACGGGACGGCTCGGGTCGCCGCGAGCATCCAGGGTTTTCTCCAGTTGGCCCAGGGTCGAGCACGCCTCGAACCGGTTCCACAGCGGCTTATCGCCATCGAGTTTGATCAGTTTGTCGGACGGAGAGAGGATCTGGCTCAGCACGGTATCGTAGCTGACCACCATCTGGTAACCGTCCGTATTCGCCAGCTTCTCCAGGCCGTTCACCCGGGAGAATGGCTGCATGTAATGAGCGTGCAGCAGCATGACCCCTGACCATATCGCCGGCTCGGAGAGCGTGGTGCCGGCGTATTGCGTGAAAACATTGTGCAGCGGAACACTGTCCCGCGCGAAGGCGTCCAGATTGGGGGTAAAGTCCACCTTGGGGTTGTAGGCGCCCAGGTAGTCCGGTCGCATGGAGTCGATGACCAGGATAAAAATATTGGGCCGTTTGGTTTTTGTCGGGACGAGTCCATCTACCAGCTCCACGTCTGTTTTGGCCTCGGCGTCGCGGATATTGGTGTACTGTCGCAGGATGCGGCACAGATCCCCGCATGGCGCCTCGCGGGCATTACCAAGAATATGGTGCGCCAATTGGAAAGAGGCGTCCTGGGCGGCGTAAGTTTCCATGGCGCGCGCCACATCATCATCGGTGGATCCCAAGGCCTGGCCCCAGAAGATATCAGTCGCCTGCAGGGCCTTGTAGGTAAACCCAGCCAGGAGCAGCACCGCGAGCACGGTGGCAGCCGAATATCCTTTGCGCCGCGGCCGCAGGGTGTAAATAGAGAGACTAAGCACGATCCAGAAAAATATGGTGAAGGTGCTTTGCAGCACTCCGTTCCAGTCACTCTCGCCAATCAAGGTTGGCATGGCGACTGCCAGGAGGGCGAGGATAACGGTGAACGGCAGAAGTACCGGCAGGAGAGCGGTTTTCGAGCTTCCGACCGGCGCGCCCCGCGACGACAAGAACGGCGACACCAGATAGCCGAGGAAGAGGGTTGAAGCCACCGCAAAAAGAACCGCGTACAAGTGCGCGGCCCAGCCCTCGAAGCTGAGAGAACCGGCGAGGAACCGGTCGAGAACGATGCCAATCACCAGTGCAACCGCGATTCCGTTAAGGGCGAGTCGCAGGCTGGCAGCATGGCGCGACTGCCGAGTGATCAGACGAATCAGGTTCAGGATCGAGATCACGATAATCGCCACCAGAACATGTGAGAGCAGGCTCCAGCCCGTCAGCTCGAACCTGCCCAGTCCAAAATGGAGCGGCACCTTCTCGGCGTGGCTGTGCACAATCGCTCCGGCCACATAGAGTGCGGCCACGGCGACCGCCACCAGAATTCCGTTCGAATATTCGAGCAGGGAAATCGGGTTGCGCTCGTCCTCGGCGGCCGGCCAGTGCTGGCGCAGGTCCCACGCCGCTGTCATGATCAGCGGCAGCAGGACAATCAGACTCCATCGGTAGGCGGCCCAATTGTTCTGCAGTGTGGGCATAAAAGGCCGGGCGATGAGGTAGATTCCTCCCAGCGTCAGGGCTCCAAACAGCAGGGCATCGGTGCGCGTCTTTTTCCCCGTTCCATTCGCGCCTGCGGCTGCCAGCAGGGCCAGCCAGTAGAGAGTCTTGTGCTGGTGCGCAAACCATGGCATCCAGGCATAAGCAGGCGCTTTGATCAGGGCAAAATAGGTGTAAGGCAGAAACGCCAGCAGACAATAGATCGAGGTCAGGACCAGGTATATTCCCCAGATCATTTTTAGGAATGTAGCGGTCCAGCTTCGCACGACGAGATCCTCGTTCCCAACAATTCAAGTTTTTCGGTTGAGATCTCAATTGTGTCTGAAGGTGGGACCGGCAGCAAGGTGCCAGGGGTCCAATAAGAGACTTTGGGGGATGACGAAAGTACCCTTTTCCAGCAACGTATCTACAGATGAAAATAGCGATTCCAATGGCAGTCCCGTGTATGGTTGGAGATAGCCATTCCAGCTCAGGACAAGGGGCGAATCACGGATGTCAAAACCGCAAACCATCACATTCCGAGCTTCCGCCTCATCCCGGCGGTTCCTGTTCGCGCTCAATTTTTTCAAGTCTCCTGCCATGCTGGGCTCCCTCATCCCCAGTTCCCGATTTCTGGTGAATGATGTTCTGAACCACGTGGACTGGGACAGAGCGCGGGTGATTGTAGAGTATGGACCCGGGGTTGGAACCATCACTCAGGAAATCCTCAAACGCATGCGTCCGGACGCGGTTTTGCTGGCGATCGAATTGAATGAGGACTTCATTGCTTTCCTGCGTGAAGAAATTGTCGACCCACGGCTGCACGCCGTGCACGCCTCGGCTTCGGATGTCCGCTCTGTGTTGGCGAGACTTGGATTGCTGTCCGCCGATTACATCATTTCCGGCATTCCCTATAGCACCATGCCACATTCCTTGCGCCGGGAAGTTATGCAGGAGTCGCGGCAGGTGCTTCATCCCGAGGGCGCCCTGCTGGTCTATCAATTTACCAACGCCGTGCTGCCCTACCTGAAGTCGAGCTTCGGCAGCGTGCGGCAGAACTTCCAATTCCTGAACATACTGCCGGCGCGCATCTTTTACTGCACACCCTAGAGCCGGTTTGTCGTAGACGTGGAGCAACTGTCCCCGCGCGTTCGTGCCGTAGCGCCAGCCATCGACTCTAACCACTGCGGACCTGGCCGCCAACGCAAAAATACGCAGGCCGGGACTGCGGAAATTGCTTCCGGTCCCGGCCTGCGTTTTCTTCAACGTCTTGTGCCGTGCTTAAACTAACGGGCGAGGGCGCCCTGCAGCTGCACGCGTCAATGGCTCGGCGCTGCGTTGGCCGTCGTCGGCGATCCCGGATTGGCGCCGCTGCCGTAGCGGGTAAGCCGCGGAAAGAAGGGCGTCACCTCAAACGGCATCTTGTCCCGGGCTGAAGTAATAGCAACCGGTGCGGTCTTGATCAGCTCCACGTGATCATCCCAGGGGTTGAGTTTGACCCGTCCACCCAGCGGCAGGGCAGGAATTTGGTCCAGCTTGTTCGGATCCAGTGCCGGGGCCGAAGTCATCAGTGCCGCCATTCGTTCGACACTGCCTTTGCCGTCCGTGAGGCTGTTTCCCAGGTGGGGCGTCAGCAGCGCGGAAAGCGCCGGACCTCTTTGGGCCAGCTCTCTCAGAAACAACCCGGCACTATCCAGCTTCTGGGCATACGGGGAATTCTTCAGAAGTTCGATCGCTTTCTTATCGGCGGCGACTTCTTCTTCCGGGATGTGCTTGAACCCGAGATTCTGGTAAGTCGACTCGTCGGAGAAAAGCATACGGTCATTGAAGGCGTACCGGCTGCCCAGGTTGTGTCCCAGGACAATGTGCGCCAATTCGTGCGCCAGCACCATGGCCAGACTGGCTTCATCGGGAAGCACGTCGATAAGACCGCGGCTGACAACGATCGTGTTGCCTACGCTGAAGGTTTCGAGCGGCGAAGTCAGCATCACCCGAGTGCGGACCGGCCGGGGCAGGTCAATATTGTTGGTGACCTCCAGATTGTTGACCACGGTCATCAGGATCTTGTCCACTTCCCCTTGGGGCGCCAGCAAGCCTGCGTTTTGCAGGCGCTCAATCACGTTATCTTCCGCCTGCTGCTGCCATTCCCGCTGGGCCTGCAGTGGGGAAGCGTCTTGCGCTGTGGGGCTTTCGTCCTTTACGCTCGAATCCACCAGGACCTGGGTGAGTTCGTCTTCCTTATTGTTCTTTTTCAGGTCATAACCCCAGATTCGGGTCTGCGCCTTGAACGCCATCTTGTCCTTCGAGCCGGAACTGAAATCCCCTTCCTCACTGTAGATGTAGGCCGGGACCCAATAGCCCGGAATCAGGTTCAGGCGCCAGCTATCCATGTGGAAAAACTGCGCGTTGCGGGGCCGGGGCGCGTAGGTGCCGTTGAGCCTGACGATGTTGTAGTCCTGGTCTTCCACCCAGATCCGCCCCAGGAAACGGCCCTTGCCGGCATCTTTTTTGGGGGTAATGTCAAAAACGATGCAGCGCACGTCGCCCAGAAACTCGCGGTGCACATATCTGAAATTGTAATGAGCGCGGTCAAAGTCGTCGCGGTCGGCAAAGATCATCCAGGAAAACCCGATGGGCTTGTATTCGAATTTGAACAGTTTGGTCACTCCACCCATCAAGCGGTTCTCGAGGCTTGAATCCCTCGAGATGTAGTCTTCCCGGTCCACGGAATCGCTCAGATCCAGACGGCCAAGGAAGTAATGGTCCGCGATCGGCGTCGGTCCCATCGCCGGGTCCAGCTTCATGTTCTGCAGATAAGTCTCCACCAGCGGGGTGCGGGTCTTCAGGAAAGTGATAAGCCCGTGCTCGCGCTCGATGGCGCGGTCAACCACCTGGTCCATGGTAGTGGGCGCAGCTGCGGCAGCGGGGCTGGGCGCCGGCGTCTCCGCTGGAGGAGGGTTGGTTAATTGCTGCGCCGGCGGCATCGGAGCCTCGGATGAGGAAGCTGGTGCTGTCGTCTGCTGCGCCATCGCGCTGAACGCGGCCAGCAGGCAAGCGGTGATCATCCATTTCCAAGTACGCATGACTCAAATCCTCTCTCTCGTGCCTAATACGCCAACTGGAAAATGACATGCACAATGGCCGTCGAATCTATCGGCTGATTGTAATGCTGGGCAGGCTTGAATCGCATCTTGTTGGCGGCCGAGATCGCAGCCTCGTCCAGGCCGTGACCCATACCCCGCACAACCCGATTCACGTGCAGCTGCCCGTTAGCTCCAAACGATACTTCCAATAATACTTCACCTTGCAGATGCAGACGCCGGGCTTCCTCAGTGTAAACCGGATTGGGCTTGGAAATGATTTCCACAGGTGTCGTCGCAGGTCCGGTTTCCGCCTGCTGCGGCCGGGCGGAGCCCTGGCTGAATTGCTGCGCGGCAAAGCCCGCGGTCTGGACCGTGGCTCCCCGTCCATTGCTGCGACCATCACCCTGTCCGGCTTGCGCGATTCCGCTGCCGAAGCCGGCGCTGGCAATTGTGCCTTTTATGCCCCTGGCCCCGCCCGCGCCGTTCCCATTTCCCGCTCCTTGCGGCAAATCGAACGAACCTGCGCTGGTGGCCAAAAGGTGAGCGTTGGGCTTGCCCTCCCCCTTAAGACCATTGGGGTCGCCAAAGCCGCCGGTCTGCACTTTCTGTATCTGAGCATTGACAGTTGGAGTCGCCGAACTGCCGAACTCGCCGGTATGGACGATCAACGTCGGCCGGGCTCCGCCCGTAACCTGTCTTATTACGGCAGGCGTGAAATGGTTGACCTCGATTTTGGGCGCTGCCACGTCCGGTCGCTCAGGACGCGATGCGCGAATCTCACGCGGTACCGTCAGCTTGGGAGCCTCAAAAACCGGAGCCTTGGGCAGCAGCTTCGCCTTCAAGATGTGTGCTGGCGGCTTCATCTTCAGCGCCTTGGGCTGCAAGCTCGGCATGGGAATCAATTCGGTCACGTGATATTGCCGCTGGATGTTTAGACTGTCCGGCCAGATCCAGCCGATATTGATCATCACAATCAGCAGAAATATCAACAAGCCATAACTGGCCACCAGCGCGCGCCGATCCAGCTTGCGCTCCGGCAGAAGCCCTAATTGAAAGTTCACAGGCGTAGCCATACATAGACTCCGAAACGGGGACCCGAGCCTGGGGAGAGTGCTGCGGGTGGAGGTTTTAACTTACGAGAGAAAGCGCGAAGGGTAAACGTGCCCTGCGGGGGTGTCCTTCAGTAACCCACGTAATCCCGAGATGGATTCCGCCGAAAATCCCAGATCCTACCCTCAAATTCAGGCATCCGCCGGACGCCGCCGGGCAAACCCGTAGAAAACAGGTATACCCGCCAGAATCGCCAGGCAACCTAACGTGGAGTTCCGCAAATTGTCAGTAAACGTGTAGTAGAGCAACACCGCTGCCGCCAGAACAAACAGGGTGGGAACCACAGGATATCCCCAGACCCGGTATGGCCGGATGGCCTGCGGGTCCCGCCTGCGAAACACAAACACGGTGGTGCCGGCCAGCATGTAAAAGAGCCACTCCGAGAAAATCGCAAGCGAGAAGAACTGGCGGAAACTGCCCCCCAGCAGCAGAAGAATAATGGCCAGCACTGCCTGTACAACGATGGCAACCGAAGGAGTATGGAACCGAGGATGCACGTCGGCCAGCGCGGAAAAGAAATATCGGTCACGGGCCACGGCGTACGGCACCCGCGCCCCACTCATGATCGTGCCGTTCATGGCCACGAGCATGGAGAGCGCCATGCCGGCGGACACCATTCCCGCGCCCAGGCCGCCCAGCACCACGGCCATGGCCTCGGACGCAGGCCGGGGCGAAGCCGCAATTGCCCCCGCCGGCAGTACATACTGCACCGCCGCATTCACCAGCATGTACAGGATTCCCACCAGCGCGACACCGAAGATCAAGGCGCGGGGAATGTTGCGATCAGGATTGCGAATTTCTCCCGAGACCATGTTCAGGTCATTCCAGCCATCGTAGGCCCACAACGCCGCCACCAGCGCGGCCATGAAGCCAGCCATTCCACCCCTGGCGCCGGTAAAGGTGCCGGCGAAGTTCTGCCAGCTTCCGCCGCTGTAGCTGAGACCAATCACCACAATGCTGAGGATGATGGCAACCTTCAGGAAAGTGAACACCAACTGAAAGTCACCCGCCTTCTTGATCCCGATGTAATTGAGGAGAGAAATCAATGCCGCCGCCGCAACTGCCAAAAGCTGTCCATAGGTGACCGGAAAAGGTACAGCCACAAAGTTATGCGCGAGGAAGCTCAGGGCGGGAAAAGTTCCCAACACGCGCACGAAACCGGTAGCCAAGGTGGCAATCGAGGCCGGCTTGGCGATGAGGAACCAGGTCCAGGCATACAGAAACCCGGCCAGAGGCCCGTAGCCGTCGCGAATGTAAACATACTCGCCGCCCGCTTGCGGCTTCATGGCGCCCAGTTCGGCGTAGGTGAGCGCTCCAAAAAAAGAGAGCAATCCGCCGACCAGCCAGGCCAGGTAGACCAGCTTCGCCGACCCGGCGGCCTGCATCATCTCGGCCGGCACCAGAAAGATTCCACTGCCGATGATAGTGCCAACCACAATCGCGCAGGCATGGCTCAATCGGAGATCGCGTGCCAGTTCAAGGGGACGGGTCATAACAGGAGGGGAAAGTATATACGGCGGAAGAAATACAGATGGGTATTGGTTTTCTTTGCGGCCTTGGCGATACCTTTGCGTCCTCTGCGGTTAGATGACGAGACCGATGGGCTCACGATAATTGTTGACCATGCGCCGGATGCCGCTTCTGAGGGACACGACGTGGAAGTTGATCAACAGTCCAACGGAAATATTCAATAAACGAAGGTGCGAGAGCAATTGAGCGTCGTCAACCGGGTGCAGCGCGTCTTTGCATTTAGTCTCGACGACCACCCGGCTTTCAACGACCAGATCCGCTCGAAAGCCGCAATCGAGCTTTACATTTTCATAAACCAGCGGTACGGGTTTCTGACGTTCTACCTTCAATCCCAGCTTCCGCAGTTCATACGCCAGGCAGGCCTCGTACGCAGACTCCAGCAGTCCCGGCCCCAGCTCTCGATGGATTTTGATCGCGGCGCCAATGATTTCGCGGGTGAGGTCGGGGCTGGGCAAGGCCAAAGCTTACCGCAGAGGACGCAAAGTAAACCGCAAAGGACGCAAAGAAAAGCGAGATCGATACCAAAATGGGATTCACAACTGATTTTCTTCGCGGCCTTTGCGGTTTACTTTGCGTCCTTTGCGGTTAAAGCTTTTCCTGCCGCTAAACTCACCGTATATCCAACTCCGAACGTCACCACAGTCCCTATCGCCACATACCAAGTCCATGGCACCTTCGTGAAAAGCCAGATGTACAACTCAGTCAGAAACCCGAACAGCATTCCCACCATCGCGCCGGACTGGTTCGCCCGCCGGGTCAGTACCCCGAGCAGAAAGACTCCGAGCAGCGCGCCATAAGCCACGGACGCGATCTGCAACCCCACCTCGATGACTCGGCCGACCTTGTGCAGCGACAGCACCGCCAGCCCGAACAGCAGCAACGCCCAGAACAGGGTTGCGATCCGGGAGAGCCGAATCTTGCGATGTTCGTCAGTCTGGGGATGTCGTTGCAGATAGAAATCGATGATTGAAGTGGAAGAAAGCGAATTGAGCGCGGCGCTAAGGTTCGACATGGCGGCCGCCAGAATCGCCGCAATCAGCAATCCCGAGATCCCATGCGGCATCTGGCTGACGATAAAGGTCGGAAATATCCGGTCCGCACGCCCGAAATTTGCCGAGGGCACCTGATAAAAGGCGAACAGCATGACGCCCACGATGAGAAACAACGCAAACTGGAAGAGAATCGCCGCTCCGCTCGACAGCAGCGCAGTCACCGACTGTCGCTGGTTCCGTGCCGCCAACAGGCGCTGCACAATCAATTGATCGGTCCCGTGACTGGCAGTGGTCAGAAATGCTCCGCCGATCAAACCCGCCCAAAACGTGTAGGGCTTCCAGAAGTCGGGAGTGAAGTCGAAAACCTGCAATTTGCCCGCGTTCTCCGCCAGGTGATGAATCGCCGGCCAGCCGCCGGGCACCAGATGCAAAATCGTGAACAGCCCCACCAGGGTTCCGCCGACGTAGATCATGGTCTGCACCACATCCGTCCAGATGACGGCCGCCAGCCCCCCCTCAAAGGTATAGACCAGCGTCAGCGCGGTGATGATCGCGATGGAAGCAACCTCGCCTGTGCCTAGGGCGATGGCCACGACGATGGAAACGGCATAAACCCGTACCCCTTCGGCTGCGGCGCGCGTCACCAGAAAGAGCCCGGCGGTCAGCGAACGCAGCTTCTTGCCAAAGCGGCGTTCGATCAGTTCATACGCGGTATACAGATCGCCACGGAAGTATTGGGGCAGCAGGACAAAACTGATGATGAACCGCCCCACCACATACCCCAGTACCACCTGCAGAAACGTCAGATTGGTGTCATAAGCCAGACCAGGAATGCTGATGATGGTTAGGGTGCTGGTTTCAGCCGCGACGATGGAAAGCGCAATCGCCCACCAGGGAATATTGCGGTCCGCCAGAAAATAGTCGCGCAAGGTGCGTTGCTTCTTGCGAAAACGCAACCCAAACAGCGTGATCCCTACCAGATAAAGCGCGATGATGACAAGATCAAGCTTGTCGAGAACCATAAAGTAACCGTGTGGCGTGGGCGCCCTCGCCCGCGAGCCTCCAGCGGCAAGAACCCACCCGTAGTGCCGGCGCCCCGCCGGCTGTCGCGAGGGCGTCTCGGCCTCGCATCGTAACGCCACCCCAGAGTAGCGGGCTTTACGGACAACCGTCCGCCGATCTGCCGCGAGGTACCTACCTCGTCAAGCTCATCGCTGTCCAAGCCGCCAGTAATCGCCAGCACTTCGGTGTGAGGTGCGGAAACAAACTCTTATGGTAGAACTACGCTCGTGGCGATCTTTCTCGGCATTGACGGCGGCGGTAGCAAAACTTCCTGCCTGATCGGGGACGAACACTCGGTCCTGGGATCGGGGACCGGCGCGGCCAGCAACGTGATCCGGGTCGGTGAAGCCCAAGCACGGGCGTCACTGGCCACCGCAATCCGCCAAGCCTGCACGGTTGCCAATCTCAAGCTTTCCGAAATTGGTGGTATCTGCGTCGGCCTCGCGGGCGCGGCCCGGCCCGAAATCAGCGAACTGGTCAGAGGCATGATTTCGGAACTGATCCAGGGCGAAATCGAGCCCGCGCAAATCAAAGTTGTCGGAGACACGGTGATCGCTCTCGAAGCTGCCTTTGGCGACGGACCGGGCGTGGTCGTGATTTCCGGCACCGGCTCGATTGCCTATGGGCGCAACCGCCAGGGTCAGACTGCGCGCGCCGGCGGTTGGGGATTCGCCATCTCGGACGAAGGCTCCGGCCACTGGATCGGACGCACCGCGGTTGCGGCCGCTCTAGGCGCATGGGACGAGAACCCGGAGCAGGAGGTTCGCCTGATTGAGATGCTGATGAAGTCCTGGCGCCTGGGCACGATTGAGCAGTTGGTGCCGGCGGCCAACGCCACGCCGCCGCCGGATTTTGCCGCCCTGTTTCCCGCCGTGCTTTCACTCGCGGATTCCGGCGACCGCATCGCGCTCGACGTTCTCACTCAAGCCGGCACTCAACTCGCGAACCTGGCGGGAATCCTGTTCCGGCGTCTGTTCCCCACCCCCGGCGCTGTCCCGGTGGCCATGTCCGGCGGTGTCTTCGGTAGCTCCGCGCTGGTGCGTCAGGTTTTCTACAATAGTCTTCGTTCCTGGCGTCCCGACGTCGTCCTCGGTCCCAATGTGATTGAACCGGTCCGTGGAGCACTCGAGCTGGCACGCAAGGGGGCAGTGAAATAGGCATCGCGCGGCGAAATTCATGTCTTCCGACGACCCAACCGCAGCCCGTACAGCACCTGCTCCTGAAGCCTCTGATACGTCTCTGCCCGAGTCTGCGCGCAACCCTTCTTCTGAAGTTCTAGTGGCCGCTGCATCTGATCCCGCGCTCACCGAAGATCTTGCCCTGGCCCTTTTGAAGCAGAGCGATTTGCCCACGCAGGCGCTAGATCGCCTGAGCCGCAACAGCGGCGTCATGAAAAGCCGCAAAGTAAAGCTGGCACTGGTCGAACATCCACGAACCCCGCGACATATCTCGATTCCGATGGTGAGGCACCTGTTCACCTTCGACCTCATGCAGGTGGCCCTTACTCCGGTCGTTCCCGCCGACATCAAGATGGCCGCCGAGGAATCTCTCATCAACCGCCTGGAAAGACTTTCGCCAGGCGAACGGCTCACCCTGGCGCATCGGGCGTCGGGACGGGTGGCTGCGGCCCTGCTGCTCGATCCGGAGCCGCGGGTGATTCAGGCCGCGCTGGAAAATTCCCGCCTGACTGAATCGGCGGTCATCAAGGCGTTGATGCGCCGCGACGCTCCTGCGGCATTCGTGAGCGCGGTCTGCCATCATTCCAGGTGGTCGCCACGCAGGGAGGTCCGCATTGCCCTGTTGCGTAGCGAAAAGACGCCGCTGAGCCGGGCGCTGGAATTCTCCCGCTCGCTCCCGCCTGCACTGGTGCGCGAGATCCTGCACGGCTCGCACCTGCCGGCGACAACCAAACAGGGCCTATTGAAGGATGTTGCGGAAAGAAGCGGGAATTCTACTTTGTCAGGTTTCTAGCGCGCAGCCTGCGCGCTGGCGGCCGCTGCCGGATCGTCACTCCGCCGGTGCAGCTGTTCCACCAGGGCTTGGTACAAGCGGTTTTTCATCGCGTGCCGCTCGCCCGCCCGTGTGATGTAGCGCACGTGCACATCAATTCCAGAACTGGTGGGCCGCAGACTGACGGCAGGCGCCGCTGAAACCGGCTGCGCCCGGTAGTGACCCTTAGAACGCTGCCACTCCTGCTCCGCCGCGAGCACATTAGCCTGGGTCTGCTCGGTGACCATTTTCTGGATGGCATCGATGACTGGGTACGGATTTTCGCTTGCGGGCACCATGATTTCGACTTCGTCCCATAACCACTGTCCAGCGGTTGAAAAATTGAAGAAGTGACCCTCAATCGCGTAGCTGTTCACGAACGCGACCTTGCGGCCGGTCGGATGTCCGCTGTCGGTCCAGTTTCCGGTTTCGAGTAATACCGTGCGCAACAGACCGATTTCGGCCACCTCGCCTACCACTCCGTCAATTTCAACCCAGTCACCCACCCGGAGCCCGTTCGGTCCCATGAGCAGGAACCAGCCGATGAATCCCATGATGAAGTCTTTGCAGGCGACCGTGAGCCCAGCGCCGGCCAGCCCAAGAATCGTGGACAGCTGGTTGGGCACGCCGAACAGCATGAGCAGAATCACGGCCAAGCCTAAAGCCTGCACCGCAAACCGAATTACCCCGCGCAAGGTATGCAGGCGGGTGCGCTCCACTGCCAGTCCGACGAAGAAATGATCCACCAGTCGATTGGCCAGATACACCGCGAACACTACCAGCAGCATCAGCATCGCGAACTGCAAAATGTCATGCAAAACTGCGCCCTGACCGGTCTTGACCACATCCATCCAGTTGCCGTAGGCGGTAGCCAGATCGTCCTGGTCCTGGATGCGTTTGTCGAGATCGCTGAGGTCCTTCTGATCCACGGAAATCTGGTGCAGGGTAGTGATCGCCCTGGCTGTGCTGCTTGAGGAACTCGAATCGTTGCCGGCGGCCGCTGCGATCCCACTTCTCGCCTGCTGCGCGATCGCCTCTTTGTTCGAGACTTCCATGGCGACCTGCGATTGCAGCCCGTCACGGCTCTCTCGCAGCTTGGCGGCAACTTGCCTGGCATCGTCCATCGCATGCTGCAGCCGCGCCGTCCGGTCGCGCAAACTCTTCCAGGAGGAAAACTCGGCCAGCGCGGATCCCGAACCCTCTGCCCCATTGGCCTTGTCGTTGTCCGTGAGAGTTTGAGGATTATTTGCCTCGTACTCCTTCTGCGTGGCCTCGTGTCGGTTGAACTGGCGTTGAATCCTGCTGAGGCGGTCGACCCCGGAACGGATCAGGTCCCCCTTGACGGTCTCCAGTTCATCCTGATCGGTTTCCAATTTTGCCTTGGTCAAATCGATCCGCTGCTGCAAAGCATCTCGGGCGCGTCCGTCTTTCTCGCTCGCGATCTGCTTCTGTAGCCGGTCGATCCGCTCCTGGTCTTCCGCGACGGCTGCCTGCGCCTCATCGGCCTGGGCAAACAGCTTCTTGCTCGCGGGTGTTGGCGGGGCCGGATGCTCCGTGGCCTGGCGCATTTCGTAGCTGAAGGCAACATCGACGGAGTGGTCCGCCAGTTTGAGCGCCTGCCGCGAATATCGTTGCTCGTCCCAGCCCGAAGCCAGGGCCGCCATGGCGCGTGCCGTCGTCAGGGGTTGCTCGTCAACGATCGGAGGTTTGCGGGTGCGCGAGGCCGCAGAGTTCGACTGCGCCGATTGCCGGGTCACAATCAGCCCGACCGCAGCCGCCAGCACCAGGGTCAGGAGCCCCAGCGTCACCATCCATTGATGAGCTTTCATCCACATATTGCGTTGCGCTGCCTCAACCTGAGGGGGATTATACGGGTGGAGCCTCGGTAGTGAATCTACTCGCTAGTGCATACGACGCCCTGCAGCAACACCGCGGTAACCTGTTTAGCGGCTTGCCATCCCGTTACAATTCGGCGCATGGGCGACTACTTGCGGAGAATGTTGGCCCAGGAGTGGCGACCCACCTCGCGTTCCAGCGTCGCTGCCTGGCTCGTTTTCTATGTAGTTTTCCTGATCTACGCCTTCAGCAAGCACGGATCTTTCCTGTTCATCGATCTCGCCAACCTGGTCGTCCACGAAGGCGGACATCTTCTATTCGGCTGGTTTGGTCCCACACTCGGCCTGTGGGGAGGCACGATCCTGCAATGGCTGGTGCCGCTCCTTCTGGCCGCATACTTCTTTAGCCAAAGACAGGCAACAGCCTTTGCCTTCTGCTCATTCTTCTTCTTCGAGAATTGGCTGTACACCGCCACCTACATGGCTGACGCGCGCGCCATGCTGCTCCCGCTGGTCACCGCCGGCGATTCCGATTACATCGAGCACGACTGGCACACCATCTTCTCCAGCCTGGGCGTGCTGCAGTACGACATGAAGATTGCAGCGGTCGTAAGTTTTCTGGGCTGGTGCGGCATGATCGCGACTGTGGTGTGGCTGTTCCGCCGATGCCTGGCCGATGTTGTGCGCGGCGCTACGCATAGCCGAGTGTCATCCTGAGCGCAGGGCTTGCGTTTGCTTGCGAACGCAAGGCCGGAGTCGAAGGACCCCTATCCTCGAGAGAATGTTGGTCACGATTGGATTTAGAGCCCAAATCCTCTGGCCCCGATTCGCTTATAGCGGCCCTTCGACTTCGCAAGATGTTTCGCAAGCGAAACATCTTGCTTCGCTCCGGATCACAGCGGCAATTTAGTCGGCACCGCAAGTCGTTCACCACCGAGGACGACGACTACACCAGGAAATCCTGAGGCTTTGCTTTGCGCCCTTTGCGTTCTTTGCGGTAAATGCTCTTATGTCGGCTATTGTACCGGCGCATCCGGCTTCCGGAAGTGATCCAGAATCGCCTCCGCCTGACTACGCGTTACCACCGATGACAGCGCCGCCGAGTCCGCCTGCTTGATTGCCTGCACGCTGCCGAAATGCTGCAGCAACCGCCGGGTCGTACTTTCCCCCACGCCCGGGATTTCCCGTAGTTCGGTAGCACGGTCGCGCATCTGCCGCCGCTTGCGATGGAAGGTGACGGCGAACCGGTGCGCTTCGTCGCGGATCAGTTGTACCAGGTGAAGCACCGGTGAATGATGGTCTAGCGCGACCGGTTCATTCTCCTGCCCATAGACGTAAATAATTTCCTCGCGCTTGGCGATCGCCGCCAGCGGCTGGTTGATGATCTCCAGTGCTTCGAGCGCCTCGGCCGCGGCGTGCAACTGCCCCAGGCCGCCGTCAATCAGCACCAGGCTGGGCATTTTCTTTTTCTCTTCCTGCATGCGCTTGTAGCGACGCGTGACCACTTCGCGCATGGAGGCGAAGTCGTCTACACCAATCACGTCGCGGATGATGAACTTGCGGTAGTCCGACTTCTTCATCTGGCCGTCTTCCCACACCACCATCGAAGCCACGGTTTCCGCTCCCTGGATGTGCGAAATGTCGAAACACTCAATGCGTTTCGGTGGTTCGGGCAGGCCCAGCGCATCCTGCAACGCTTCTTGAGTCGCTTTGGCATTTGGCTTCATCACCCGAAAGCGCTGGTCGTACGATTGCTTGGCATTGTTGCCGGCCAGGTCGAGAATCCCTCGCTTGTCCCCGCGCTGGGGAACGAGAATGTGAGCTCGTGTGGGGCGGGCGCCCTCGCTCGCCATCTGCTCGGAGAGCAGGTCCTCGAAAGTTTCGCGGTCCTCAAAATCCACCGGAACGTAAATATTCCGCGGGACGTAAGGCTGGCCGATGTAGAGCTGCTTGAGGAAGGCGGAAAAGAACTCGCCGGGAAGAAACGATCCGATGGAATGACGGGCATCCTCACCGGTCAAATCCTCCGACTCTGTTGCCGAGCTTGGTTCGACTGGGCGGGTGAGGGTGCCCGCCCCTGCGTGGTCTGTGGTGGCTTCCGGCAGGTCTTCCCAGAAAAACTCCCGCCGGTCGAGCACCCTGCCGCCGCGCATGTGGAACAGGTTTACCGCCAGCATCCCATTCTCGAAGTGATAGCCGAACACGTCGGCGTCGTCGCCTTCGACCGCGGCGATGCGCTGTTTCTCCTGCAACTGCTCGACGGTCGAAATCAGGTCGCGATATTTTGCCGCGCGCTCGTATTCTTCGGCCTCGGCGGCCTGCTCCATGCGCTGGCGCAACGAACGCAACAGATCGGTAGGCCGGCCTTCGAGAAACAGTCTCACATCGCGCGCCGCTTCCTGATAGATCTCCGGCGTCGTCAGCCCTTCCACGCACGGCCCCAGGCAGCGCTTGATGTAGTACTGCAGGCACGGACGCGGATGAAACCGAGTCAGGTCCACCTTGCACGAAGGCACCATGAAATGCCGGTGGATCAGGTCCACGATTCGATACGCCAGGTTCGCCGGAAAATATGGGCCATAGTAAGAGCTGCCGTCTTTCCGCAGCCGCCGCGTGACATACACCCGGGGAAAGCGTTCGCCTAGCGTGAGTTTCACGTAAGGGTAGGTCTTATCGTCGCGCAGCAGGATGTTGAAGCGCGGCTGCTTCTGCTTGATCAGGTGGTTCTCGAGCGCCAGCGCCTCCTTGTTGTTCGCCACGACGATGTAATCAACGTCCACCGCCTCCCGCACCAGGGAATCGGTCTTGGCGTCCTCCCAGCGCCCCTCACGGAAGTAGGAAGAAACGCGGCTGCGCAGATTGTTGGCCTTGCCGACATAGATGACCTCGCCCTCAGCGTTCTTGTAGAGATAAACGCCGGCCGACGCTGGCAAGCTGCGGATTTTGGCCTGAAGGTCCATTGCTTCGAACTTATCTTACGTTCACCTATTTTAGATGAGAGCGTAACGGGCGGGGCCCGGCTTGGGGCCCCGCAGAGCTCCCGATTTCAGAGTCTATCGGCGGAACAAGCGCGAAATCATACCGACCATCCGCGCCCCACATGCATAAATGTGCACCATATAAAATTTCCTCAGTTCATATATCGGCTTTGCACGAAAGTTGCTGGCCCCCAGCGCCTGGCGATTCGCTATAATGATGTAGGTCTATAGTAATGAGTGAGTTAGATGACAATCCGGTCGTTTCCACCGTTGGCATCTTCCGTGCTCTTGTACAATGCGAACGCGAGAAAAGCCCACGCTGGCTAACCGCGTGAACAGAATTTTGAATCAAAGAAGTTGACTTTCGCGAGATGAGTGAGGAAGGAGCCCTCCTACGATGAATCGCACTTCGTTAATCGTTCTACTGGCGACCAGCATGGCGGCTACGGTCGGATGCGCCAGCAAGAACTACGTCCGTCAAGAGACCACGCCGCTGATCAACAAGACCAATGAGCTTGATGATCTGACTGCCAAGAACACTAACGCTATCAAAGACGTGGATGCGCGGGCGCAAGCCGGCATTCAGCAGGTGACGGCCAAGGCTGCCGAAGTGGACCAGAAGGCGCAAGCCGCGGCCACGCAGGCGGGAGAAGCCCAGACCCAGGCCGACAACGCCGTTCATCGCGTCGATTCACTGCAGAACACCGTGGCGAACCTGGATAATTACCGGGTGGTCACCGAAACCGCGGTGCATTTCGGTTTCGACAAAGACAACCTGACCAAGACCGCGCAGGAAGCCCTCGATCAGCTTGCCACCGACGTGGGCAGCGCCAAGGGCTACATCATCACCGTCGAAGGCGGCACGGACTCAGTCGGTCCCTCGGATTACAACTACGCCCTGAGCGAGCGCCGTGCTGATTCGGTCATTCAGTACCTGGCTTCCAAGCACAGCATTCCGGCGCACAAGATCTATCTGATCGGACTGGGCAAAGACAAGCCGGTAGAGTCGAACAAGACCCGTGACGGACGCGCCAAGAACCGTCGCGTAGATGTTCGTCTCATGACCAACTCGGTGGATGCTACGACTCCGGCGCAGCAGCCTCAGCCGACGGCCTCGGCTCCGCCGTCCATGTAGAGTTTCGCTCAGCCAGGATTTCACTAACTCCAGCTGCTCCACTTCCCCCGTGGAGCAGCTTTTTTATGCCCGGACGCCGACCAGGCGCGAGATTTCGGATCTCTGACGCCTTGGCCTTTGTACCGATGCCCAGCGTCCGACGTCCGAGTTACAATGAAGCCATGCGGCGATTGATTTTTTCGCTGGCGGTATGCCTTGGCCTGGTTCTTCCAGGTGCGGGCCAGACCCAGGCCGGCGAAAAGGACCAAAATCAAAACCAGCCCCCTCCGCGGTCTGAGCGCAGCCAGGAAGCGGGGGAGAGTTCAAGCCGCGATACTCGGATCGATCTGAGCCCGCCCAAGAACGACGCCAAGGATCATCCCTATAGCCATGTGCTGCTCGATGAGGAGGAAGATAACGCGTCTGGGGATGTACAGGAGTTTCATCCCTTCGACCCCCATCGATCCGCGAAGGACATCGAAGTAGGCGACTTTTATTTCAAAAAGAAGAATTACGGCGCTGCCCTCGACCGCTACCGCGAGGCCCTGTTCTACAAGCCCAATGATGCCCTGGCCAACTTCCGCATGGCACAGGCTCTCGAAAAACTGGCCCGTCTCGATGAAGCCGTCGAGCACTATCAGGAGTATCTGACGATCGTGCCGAACGGCCCGCTGGCGGAAGAAGCGAAGAAGGCGCTGGAGAAACTCAAAACCACCACGCCCTCAGGAAAAGCCCAAGCCAGTCAGTAATTTTTCGTTTGTCATCCTGAGCGGAGTGACTGCTTCGCGTCGCGAAGCAGTCATGCAGTCGAAGGACCCCTATGGTCACCACTGACCTGCGCGGTGGGCTTTTGCATCTATGGATGCCCAGAAAATCACCCTCGTCGCAGCGCCCCTATTTTTCCACCCGGACGAAATCCCCGCTGGAGGCGTTCACCGCCACTCTCAGCTTGTACTCGTCGCGGTTGATGCCGTAGATCACGTGCCAGATCAGTTGATTGGCTGCTCCACTCCAATCGAGCATGTAGACAATCGGGGTATCGGGTTCCTTGGCTAGGAGTTTTTCTCCGCCATGTTTTTGGGCCACTTCCAGGGCCTGGTCCGAGTCCACCTTGAGGAAAGCGACGTCGAAAATTTGAGTGGAAGTGTTGGTGGGACTGTAAGTGTCTTCCGTGCCCGGGTTGATACCGCGGTCCGACGCCACTTCTCCGGACCAGGTGTATGCTTTCACCCCGTGCTGCAGGGGGGAGGCGAAGGAGGCCCGCCACACGGACGACTTGCCCTCCTTGCCCTTGGAATCTTCGGTGATCGTCGACTCGAGCCGGTAGGGCTGGGCATCTCGCGCCCAACCCCGCGCGGCGATGTAAAGCTTCTGGAAAGCGACTCGTCCGGTGACAAATTCCGCAGGCTTGGGCTGAGGTTTCTCGACTTGCGCCGGCCTGGACGTTTCCGACGAACACCCAGCCATCATTACAAGCGCGAGCATCGCCATCAGCAACTTCTTCATAGCCACCTTCCCGTCATGCGTATGAAATTTTGCAACCGGAAATGCCGGGGTTATTCTACTAGACCAAGCAGTCCGAGGGACCATGGATTCGTATCTGGAACGTCTGCAGCAGGCCATCGCTTCGGCTACTGGCGGCATGACCGCCGATGAGCTTACACGCCATGCAGAAGGGAAGTGGTGCGTGGCAGAAATACTCGAGCATCTCTACCTGACCTACACGGGAACCCAAAAGGCTTTTGAGCGCTGCCTGAAAGCAGGGAAGCCGCTGGCCGGCGTTCCCACTTTCAAACAAAGAGTGGCCGCGACCGCGGTCACGGACTTCGGATATTTCCCCAAGGGCCGGAAGTCGCCCGATCAGGTTCTTCCCCGGGGCATGTCCGTGGAAAAAGTGGTTGCCGACATCGGTCCCCAGATTGCCGCCATGGACAAAGTCATCGCGCAATGCGAACAGCGCTACGGCTCGCGCATCAAGGTTCTGGACCATCCTGTCCTCGGGCCCCTGACGGCGAAACAATGGCGCAAGTTTCACCTGGTCCACGGACGCCATCACGTAAAGCAGATAGTAGAGCGGAGGAAATCAGCAGCCAAAAGCATCAGGAACTGAAAAGCCTCCGGCCTGAGCCGGAGGCTTTCACGAATCCGAACGTCGTGATCTACTGCCGCAACTTGGCAGGAACTCCGGCCTTGCGGGCCTGCTCCTTCATATCGTCCAAGGCTTTCCTGGCGTCGTCGACCGCCTTTTGCTTCTGGGCGATCTGCTGTTTGTACTGGGCGTCTTCCTTATCCCATGTACCCGAGCCGCGCAGGCGATTGCCGGCGTCGGCATAGAAGGCGGCGGCGCGCAGGCGATACTCGCGCTGGGTCACATCCAGTTCACGCGAGAGCAGATCAATCTTGGCCTGCTGATCGGAAAACTTCTGCTTCCAATCGTCGTCCGCCTTCTTGGCCTCGTCGGGCGCCTTCGGAGTGGAGGCTGCAGCTCCGTCCTCTGGCTGTGCCGAGCCCGTTTCGGGCGCCGGGTTGGCGTCTTCGGCGCCGGTTGATTCCGTGGCATTTCCGACGACGCTGATGTTGTCCGCTCTGGGCAGATTGTCGTTGTCGTACACCTTGCCCGTTGCCGGCTTCTCTTCCTTGCGAACCGACCGGGCATAGTCTCCCAGAGGCTGGGACTGAGCGCCGGCCAGCGTGACCAGCATCCCCGCCAGAACCACCTCGGCCAGAAAAACATAGGCAATGCGCTTCATAAGATGCTCCGTTTCTCTCTGTCCCGCCGCCCCCGGCAAACCGAAGGCAGCATCGACTTAATTAGCTCAAGCTTGCGAACCGGCCTTCGCGGCCTTGGCCCCTGCCAGAAAACCGCCAATGGTGCGATCCAGGTGCGCGGCCTCGGCCGCGATATCGGCTGCCAACTGCCGGGCCAATTCCGGGTCCCGGCTGGCGGCGAGTTGCTGCCCATACCCCGCGATGGTAGTCAGCGAGTTGCGCAGTCCCAGCGCCATCTCGGCGGACATTTCGCCGCGCAACTCCTGCTCGCGGCGCATCTCGGTCATTTCAGTGCGATCATTGATCAAACAGGCAACGCCCAGGCAAGCCGCGCCCAGGACCTCGCGCTCGGGCGCGTGCACGGAACTCACCGTAATATCCAGCGTGCGCTGCTCACCGCTGGGAGTACGATAGCGCGCTTCCAGCCGCTGAAACCTGATCTTCTCCCGCAAGCTGGTGGTCACCGCCTCGGCCAGATTCGCATACGGGCCATCGGACGCGGCAATCAACTCGGCTCCGCGAAAGATCTCGGCCGCGCTCATTCCCGCGGGCGAAGCGAATCCCAGGATCTGTTTCGCGGCGGCATTGGCCTGCCGTACCAGGCCGTTAGGAGTGAAGAACAGCACGCCCGACGAAAGATTCGAAAGCACAGCCGCGCTGATGTTCTCTGAAGTTTTAGCGCGACGGCGCTCTACCAGTTGCAGGCTCTGCAGTTCATGTTTCTGCTGTTTCAGTTGCTGGATCACCGCATGATAAGTATGCAGCGGAAAGCTCTCGGCCACGGCAGGCATTTCGGAAAAAGACGATTCTTCACTGAGGCTGCGACGCATGCGCCGCATCAAAAGCATGCCCGTAATGAAGGCGAAGCCCGCCGCCACCAAGACCAGCGCCATGCGCAACACGATGGGATTGGTGGCCAGTTTCACAATAGCCCCCAATACCACCGCAGGAAGCCGTTGCCGTAGAAGAAAGCCACCATGGCCATGCTGCCGAGAAAGACGCCAAACGGCATTTGATGGCGGCGAAGCGCAATCGCAGCTGATTCCCAGGCCCGCCGTCGTGCCTCGCGCGCGGGCTCATGATGGCGCTTCATACGCCGGCGCGTGCGCTTGATCCACACCGCCAACACCGTCGACACGCCGAACAGCGATCCCGCGATCGAGGCGGAAAACAAAGTGAAGATCGTCAGTTTGACGCCGAGAAACGCGCCTACCATGGCCATCAGTTTCACATCGCCAAATCCCATGCCTTCCACGCCCCGCGCCCGCAGGTAGATGGCGCCGGCGCCATAAATGAACGAGGCGCCCACGATTGCGCCCATCACGGCGTCAATCAGCGAAAGCAGATGCCAGGTAACGTCGGAGTTCACCGGCAGAGACACCAGGCCAGGTAAAAGTTGCGAAGCCAGATCATTGACCGGAACCACCAGGCTCAAGGCCAGTCCCAGGGCCAGCCCCGGCAGGGTCATTTTGTCCGGCAGAAGCTGGGTTTCAGCGTCGGTGAAGATCAGGCCCAGCAGCAGGAATCCGAACGCGCAGTATTTGAGTGTCGCCAGGCCGGCGCCGAAGTGGGCGTAACATGCCAAAAAAATCGCCCCGGTCAGAACTTCTACCGCCAGGTAACGCGCCGAAATATAGGTTTTGCAGTCGCGGCAGTGGCCGCGCAAGATGAGCCAGCTCAAGACCGGTATGTTGTCGTAGGCACGAATAAGATTCCCGCATCCAGGGCACGCCGAACGGGGCCGCACCACGGATAAGTCCCGCGGCAGGCGGTAGATACACACATTCAGAAAGCTGCCGAAGGCCAGCCCGAGGACGAAAATCGCCGATGCCAGAACAGGGTCCACCCTTATCCTTTGCGCAAATTCCTTCCGATTTACACCGATTATACGGTGATTCTCAAGCCCCGCCCGAGTACGAAGGTCATTGG